>JABBOE010000007.1:0-43172 GCA_019351955.1 Pseudomonadota bacterium | reverse complement strand
CCGCGACGGTCACAGGCGTAAGTGACGACATGGTGGAGCTTGACTTCAACCACCCTCTGGCTGGCAAGCCTGTTGTGTTCGATGTGCAAATTCTGGGTGTTCTATGAGCATCAAGGCAGCTGCAGCGCCACCAGCCATGGTTGATGTGCTCTTGGCAAGCCCGCGTGGTTTTTGCGCAGGTGTTGACCGTGCCATTGACATTGTTGAGCGCGCGCTCGATCTTTTCGGCGCTCCCATCTATGTGCGCCATGAAATCGTGCATAACACCACAGTTGTGCAAAGCCTGCGTGCCAAGGGCGCTGTGTTCGTTGATGACTTGGTCGATGTGCCCACGGGTTCCACCCTTGTGTTCTCGGCGCACGGGGTGTCGCAGGCGGTGCGCCGCGAGGCGGAATCGCGTGGTCTTAAGGTCTTCGATGCCACCTGTCCATTGGTGACCAAGGTGCATGTTGAGGTGGCCAAGATGTGCCGTGAAGGTCTGCATCTGGTGATGATCGGTCACGCCGGCCATCCAGAAGTGGAAGGCACCATGGGCCAGGCTGAGGGCGTGCACCTCGTGCAAACCCCTGAAGATGTCCCGAGCCTGCCGTTTCCCCACGATGCCGAAGTGGCTTACGTGACGCAAACCACGCTCTCGGTGGATGACGCCAGTGCCATCGTTGCGGCCTTGCGCGCACGCTACCCGCTGTTGCGTGAACCGAAAAAGCAGGATATCTGCTACGCCACCCAAAATCGCCAAGACGCCGTGAAATTCATGGCGCCGCAGGTCGATGTCGTGATCGTGGTCGGCAGCCTAAGCAGCTCCAATTCCAACCGGCTGCGCGAAGTTGCCGCTCGCCTGGACCGCCCGGCCTATATGGTGGATACAGCGAGCGATCTGCAGGCGGCATGGCTGCATGGCGCCGCACGCGTGGGCGTCACGGCTGGCGCGTCGGCCCCTGAGCAACTCGTCCAGCAGGTCATTGACCGGTTGCGTGAACTTGGCGCGCGAAACGTGCGCAATCTCGAAGGCGTGGCCGAGCGGGTGCAGTTTCCCTTGCCCAAAGGTCTCGGCGCCAAATCCCCCCAGCCGGTTCCGGGATCCTCCTGAGCGCGGCGTGCGCGGCCCTCCAAACTTCTCCAAGCCCACCCACTGCATTCATGCTCGACATCAACCTGCTGCGCAAGGACCTCGACGGCGTTGTCGCGCGCCTAGCCACGCGCAAGACCCCGCAAACCTTTCTGAACGTATCCCGTTTTTCTGCGCTTGAGGCCGAGCGCAAGAGCCTTCAGTCGCGCACGGAAGAGTTGCAGGCCCAGCGCAACCAATTTTCCAAACAGATTGGCCAGCGCAAGGCGCAAGGCGAGGACGCCACGGACTTGATGACGCAGGTCGCTGCACTCAGGGACGAACTGGACAGCTCGGCTGCGCGCCTCGAGAGTATTCAGCTGGAGCTGGCGGAGCTGCTGATGGGGGTGCCCAATCTTCCCTATCCAGCCGTGCCGGTGGGCGAAGATGAGAAGGGCAACGTCGAAGTGCGGCGTTGGGGTCAGCCGCGCACTTTTGCATTTGCAGCGCGAGACCATGTGGATGTCGGCGCCGCGCTCGGCCTGGATTTCGAGACGGGTGCGAAACTCGCAGGAGCCCGCTTTTCTGTGCTCCGCGGCCCGCTTGCACGTCTCCACAGGGCGCTCGCGCAGTTTATGCTCGACATGCACACCGAACACCATGGCTATACAGAGGCCTATGTGCCCTATCTGGTTAGCGCTGAGACCTTGCGCGGTACAGGACAGTTGCCCAAGTTTGAAGCCGACCTTTTCGCCGTACCCCGGGGTGAGCTGGGCAACTTCTACCTCATCCCAACAGCGGAGGTCCCGCTCACCAGTTTTGTCCGTGACACCATCGTCCCGCCTGAGCAGCTTCCGCTTCGTTATGTGGCGCACACACCTTGCTTTCGTTCCGAGGCAGGCTCCTACGGGCGCGATGTGCGCGGCATGATTCGGCAGCACCAGTTTGACAAGGTCGAACTGGTTTGGGTTACGGCCCCGGAGCATTCGGCGAAGGCGCTGGAGCAGCTTACCGCCCACGCCGAAGCCGTGCTTCAGGCTCTGGAGCTGCCTTACCGGACCATGCTGCTTTGCACAGGCGACATGGGCTTTGGGGCGGCACAGACCTATGACTTGGAGGTCTGGCTTCCTGCACAGAATACCTACCGTGAAATATCCAGTTGTTCCAACATGGATGCGTTTCAGGCTCGGCGCATGCAGGCACGCACGCGCAATGCGCAAGGCAAGACGGAATGGGTTCACACGCTTAACGGGTCGGGTCTTGCAGTTGGCCGCACGTTGGTGGCGGTGCTCGAAAATTTTCAACGCGCTGACGGCGGTGTCGACATCCCGCAAGTGCTGCAGCCATATTTTGGTGGGCAAACTGCGCTCATCCCGCCTCGGGGCTGAGTCTTCCTGCTAAACTTGCGCGTTTGCTTGCTCTGGCACGCTGACGGCGTGTATGGAAGCAATCAATACCCTGGAAAGGTGGCAGAGTGGTCGAATGCGCCGGACTCGAAATCCGGTGTACGGTTCTTCCGTACCGTGGGTTCGAATCCCACCCTTTCCGCCAATAGTGGTGTAGTCCAAGGCGCAGTAGAGGCCCTGGTAGCTGACCGATGGTGTTGGCCTCCTACTTCTTTGTGGGCCCACCCGGCTGCGCCCCCTGCGCAGACTCCGACTGGCGCAGGCCAACCACCTTGGCGCTGCTCAAACGCGTCGTCGCTGGCTATGCTTCAAAATTGCGCGCTCTGCTCCGAGCGGCGTTGCCGCGGTTAAATTCGACCATCATGAGAATCCGTTTTCTGTTTTTTGCCGCAGCGAGCGGCTGCCTGTTGTTGATTGGCGCCGTCGAGGCCGGCAATCTCAGCGCCGTGCCGGCCGCCATGTAACCCAGGCATTGCGTGCGCGCGCGCAGAGGACACGCCTTGGGGGCTGGCACTGATCACGCCTGGTCGCCGCTGCACCCCTGCGGCGGGCGAAGCAGCATCGCCGCCTGGCTGGCTGAACGCGGCTCGTTGACGGCGCGGTTGCGCGCGCACTGCGATGCCTTCAGCTTGCTGCGGCTGTACCAGGGCATGGCCCGGCCACGGCCCGACGAGGCGCGGCTGCTGGCCCAGCCGCTGAGCCAGCAGCCGCGCCCTCATCGTGCCGGACTGCGTTGCGGCGAACTGGGGTAAGACACGAGGCCCGGCTTCGGCTGCTGCGCGACGGGCTGAGCGCGGTGCCCGTCGGGCCGGGCTCGGAAGGGGAATGCGCGGGCATGTGGGCAAGAGCTGTCATTGGTCAAACGCCGAATAGTTCGGCGTGACCCAAGGGGGATCGGTGATATAACCCTCGCATTCATCCAGACGCAAAAGGAGACTGACCATGCGGAAATTGCCATTGGCGATCATTACCCTAGGAGTCCCATGTCTGGCGCTTGCCGGCGAGCCCAAGGATTTGCCCAAAGGCCCGCTCGGCGATGCGGTACGCAGCGGATACGACATGATCGTCAACACCCAGACCAATGCGAAGGTGAAACCGTTCGTGGGCAATGCGCTCAATTGCGCCAGCTGTCATCGAGACGGCGGGACGTCCGATACGCCTGGAAATTTGCTCACGACCGCGACCAAGTTCCCGTCCTACTCTGCGCGGGAGGATACGGTCCTGACCCTGGAAGACCGAATCGACAACTGTTTCATGCGCAGCATGAACGGGACCCGCCCCAGTCTGGACAGCGAAGTCACGGTGGATATGGCAGCCTATATAACCTGGCTTGCCAGAGGTAAGCCCATCTACGGCGAGCAGAATTCAGCAAGCCAATCCGCTCAGGCGGCGAAGCCAGCCGTGGCGAGCGATTTCACGGTCATGCTCAAATCGGCGAACCACGCTAACTACGCCAGAGGCAGCGCGCTCTACGGCGCGCAGTGCGCTGCATGCCACGGCGCGGACGGGCAGGGTGTACCGGGAACATTCCCGCCGCTGTGGGGCAACGCGAGCTACAACGCTGGAGCGGGCCTCGCCAATGTTGTCAAGCTGGCGACGTGGGTCAAGGGCAATATGCCCTTGGGCAACGCGCATCTAAGTGCGCAGGACGCGTTCGACGTCGCACTGTTCGCTGACGCCCAACCACGCCCGGATTTTGTATTGGCGCAGCACCTTCCCCAAGGGATGAAGGCCGACGATTACAACGCCAAGGTTCGCGCAGAAACCGATACGGTTGAGAGCAATCTCAAGAAGGTTGGCCTCTCATTGGAGAAGCTACGCCAATAACGATTGGCTTCCGTTTGCAGGTGGCTGCGAAACGCTTTGGTGAGCAAGCCCATACCGGCGGCTGGCCGTTGGATTGTGGGTGGGGCGGAGGACAAAGCCTCGCTCACATATTCCTGACGCCGAGAGTGATTCAGACAGACGAGCGGAGTACTTCTGCAGACCTGAGTTCCGGGGTTTTTAAGCCCTGCCGCCAGGCGGCATCGTGACCGCGGTCCCTCAATAAAAGGCAGTCGCTTGGCCGCGAGTCAATCCGACGCGCACCGGCCAGTTGGCCGGGTAAACCGATCAATGATCCGTTTCAAAGGTCGCATTGTTGCTTGAACGCTATTCTCAAAATTGGAACCGTTCGGTAACAGCAATATCTGGCATGACCGGCCCGAGTGGGGCCAAGAAGTATGCCGTGAGGAAGAGCAAGTTCACCGAGGAGCAGATTGCGTTCGTGCTCAAGCAAGCCGAGCTGGGCACGAGCGTCGGCGAGGTCTGTCGCAAGATAGCCATCGGCGATGCGACGTTCTACAAGTGGCGGGCCAAGGATGGTGGCGTTGGGCGATCAGAGCTGCGCCGGTTGCGGCAGCTTGAGGAAAAAAACCGCAAACCAAGTGGCTAATCGGCTTGCGTGACAAATTCGCGCGCCAAGGGCTGATGCAGTTGCTTCCGGTTGGACAGTCCCGTGAGCGCGCCGCGGTAAGCCGCGGTCTCGATATGCGCCTCATGGTCAGATTTCAAAAATCGCAAGGAACGTGACAAATTTCGCACGCTTGCAGATTTTGACGTCTGAGGGGGCTTGCCAAGCTGACTGGAAAACGTAGCCTACGCATAGCCGACTTCTGTTCGGATAACCCAATGGACACTGAGTTATGAGCGCTCTGCCACGAATCCAGGACGACCAATCCGCGCCTTCATTAGCGCCCAGCGATTTAGACGCGCCCGACTCGTCTAGGCTTGATGCCCTCTGGCATTCGCTTCGGTATTCTTCCGTAGATCAAGCCAGACGCCTCGGCGAGGCTCTGGTCGAACGCGGGTTACTGACGAGGCATCAACTATCACAGGCTCTTGCCCTGCAGGCACGCACGCCCCCCCATCGCACACTTGGTTCAGTCCTGGTCGACAACAAGATCCTTAGGCCTGAGCAAATCAGCCACGTCATGGGGGAATGGCTTGGCCTTCGTTTCGTGGATTTGCATGCCATAAGGCCAGAAGCAGAGGCATTGCACCTTGTTCCTGCAGAGTATTCAGAACGCGAGTCGGTGCTGCCTCTCATGGTTCGGGAGGGCACACTGGTGGTCGCCGTGGCAGACCCTTGGGACAACAAGGCGATCCTGGATGAATTGCGTTTCCGGACCAATCTACGAGTGCTTCCCGTCGCTGGCGTGGCGGGGACGTTGGCGCCGGCGATTGCCCGCGCATATCTGCACACGGCATCGGCTGCGCCAGTCTCGGCGCAGCGTAGTCTTCAGGAACTGACCGCCGAGCTCGCCCAGAACGACGATTTGGTCGTGATGAACGATATTGCATCCGCATCAGACTCCAAGAGCGTGCTCGTTCAATTCGTCAATCGTCTCATCGCCAATGCAATCAAATTGCGCGCATCGGACATTCATATCGAAACGTGCGCCGCCCCCAAACCGGTCAAGATCAGGCTACGTATCGATGGGGATCTCTCGGACTATCTGGAGCTTCCCGGACGTCATTCCCTTGCGATTGTCTCCAGACTCAAGATCATGGCGGACCTGGATATATCCGAGCATCGCAAGCCGCAGGACGGCAAGATCGACTTTGCACGATTCGGTGGCGATCACGTTGAACTTCGCATGGTGACCGTGCCCACGGCGCATGGTTTGGAGGATGTCGTACTGCGCTTGCTCAGTGGTCTCAAGCCGATGCCGCTCGAAGGCATTGATCTCAGTGCGCGCAATCTGGCGGGGCTACGCGCCGTGATGCAAAAGCCGTATGGGCTGATCTTGATCTGCGGTCCGACAGGCAGCGGAAAAACAACCACGTTGCATTCCGTGATGCGTGATCTCAACACCGGAAAGAGAAAAATATGGACGGCCGAAGACCCGGTGGAAATCACCCAAGAAGGGCTGCGCCAGGTTCAAATCAATGCGCGCATCGGTTGGACCTTCGCGGCGGCGATGCGGACGTTTCTTCGCGCTGATCCGGACGTCATCATGATTGGAGAAATGCGTGATGAAGAAACGGCGCGAATCGCCATCGAGGCCTCGCTCACTGGGCATTTAGTGATGTCGACCTTGCACACGAATTCGGCCGCCGAGAGCATTACGCGCCTGCTTGAGATCGGCATGGATCCCTTTACGTTCTCAGACTCGTTGCTCGCAATCGCTGCGCAGCGGCTCGTACGACGGCTCTGTACGGAATGCCGAATCAGGGAGCGCTTGCAAAGCATCGAGTTGGACTATCTGGCGGATCTCCACATCAAGAGTGGCGGCGGTAGCGGGATCGACAGGCGCGCATTGATCGCGCGCTGGGCGGAGACGCACGGTGATCCCGAGGGGCATCTTTGGCGATATCGCCGACAGGGCTGCGCAAAGTGTGATGGCACCGGGTACCACGGTCGCCTTGGGTTACACGAACTTCTGGTGGCTGATGAACGCCTGCGTGAACTCATTCGTCGCCGTGCTCCAGCGCTCGACATTGTTGCCTTGGGGCAATCGACCGGCATGATCACGCTGCGGCAAGACGGTATCGAGAAGATGTTTGCAGGCTTGACGGATCTGTCCGACGTGATGGCGGCAACGAATCAGTAGCAAGCGAGGCTCGTTCCTCCATTGGAATCTGAGCGTGATGATGCAATTGGCCCAGCCCTTTGCCACCCAAGAGTGGCTCCACCTTGATGGCCTCGATCCGCCAATTGCCGGAGATCATGCACAACTGCTTTACAGGATCTGCCATGCTCCACAAGGGATGGGAAATGTAGATGGAAGTTCTTAATGACGATGGCGTGATTCGTGCTTCTGCAAAGGCTGTGATGTCATAGGCGAGCGAACGCGCGAGATATGGGGCACGATGAGGCGCGAATTGGTGTTCAGCCGGCTCGCAGCAGCGCAGGCTTTGCCGGCGCACCGTCAGGCATACGGTGGCTGTTCTTTGCCAAGACGATCGTTTTGCGAAACGCCAGAGCGGATCGGCCATCAGTGGAGTGACGCCTTCGGATGCCACGGCTGGCAGCAGGCGGTTAACTGCAGCGCGATTCGCAGAGGGTTGCGCGGCGCACGGTTTTCTGAGGAATCGACGGGAGTAGGCGATGAACATAGCAACCTTGCTGCACACGATGGTGACGCGTCATGCGTCGGACATGTTCTTGAGTGTCGGGGCACCACCCGCGATTCGGGTGCAGGGTGAGACATTTCAACTTGAGCTAGCGGCATTGAGCGCTCCGGACGTCCACGCCGTGGCCTATTCGACCATGAGCGCCCAGCAGCAAAGGGAATTCGAATCCACGCTGGAAATGAATCTGGGCTATGCCGTGCCCGATGTCGGTCGCTTTCGGATCAACGTGTACCAGCAGCGGGGCACCTTGGCAATCGCAGTGCGCTTCGTGCCCCGCGACATCCCGACTGTGCGGGAGTTGAATTTGCCGGCGAAACTCCTGGATCTCGTCATGGTGCCGCGCGGTCTGTTGTTGGTTGTTGGGGCGACGGGTTCCGGAAAAACCACGACGCTGGCGTCGATGATTGATCACCGCAACAGGACGCGCAGTGGGCATATTCTGACCATCGAAGAGCCGATCGAGTTCCTCCACTCGCACAGGAAGTCAATCGTTGATCAACGCGAGATCGGTGTCGACACCTTGAGCTATGCATCAGCCCTGAAAAATGCCATGCGCCAATCGCCGGATGTGATCCTGATCGGTGAGATCCGCGAGCTCGACACGATGCGCCAAGCATTAGCCTATGCGGAAACTGGTCACCTGTGCTTGGCCACGTTGCACGCGAGCAATGCCAATCAGGCGGTCAATCGAATCTTGAACTTTTTTCCCGAGGGCGAGCGAAGCCAGGTTCTTATCGATCTTTCGATGAACCTTCGCGCGGTAATTTCCCAGCGACTCCTGAATGCACGGGACGGTGGGCGCATTCCTGCAGTGGAGCTTCTTCTCCAAACGGCACATATCGCAGACGTCATCGAGAAGGGCGCTCTGGGCAAACTCAAGGAGGCTATGGCGCAGGGAACTGGCGTTGGCATGCAGACGTTCGACGATTCCCTCTATCACCTTTTCAATGCCGGCATGATCTCGATCGACGAGGCGCTGGGCAATGCAGATTCACGTACGGATTTGGCGCTTCGGATCAGGCTCAATCAGGGCGGTGGGATGGGTACATTGTCGTCGCTCCAGCTGCATAACGATCCGGTAACGAGCTTGTCTTGATGCTGGTTCATGAGAGCGGCGAAATGGACACTGGCCCGCCCGCGTCTCTGGGTTCGAGAACCGGGTTGTGTCGTCTCTGACGCCGCCTCAGGCTGCAATCAAGGCGCCTAGCCCGCCGATGCGCTTCGGTTCGAGGCGTGGTAGAGCTGAATTAGTCGACTGGTCGATGCGTCGTGAATAAAGGCGCCTGTCGTCCCGCTCAACTCATCGAAGATGGTCTTTGCCAGTCGCTTGCCAAGTTCGACGCCCCATTGATCGAACGAATTGATGTTCCAGATTGTTCCTTGCACAAAAATCTTGTGTTCGTACAGGGCAATCAGCGCGCCGAGGCAAAAAGGGTCAAGTCTGGACAGCAGCAGCGTGTTCGAAGGGCGATTTCCGCCAAAGACCTTGAAAGGCAGAAGAGTTTCGAGTTCTTCCGCGTTCAGACCTTGGTCTGCCAGTTCGTGGCGAACCTCCTCGGCTCCTTTGCCACGCATAAATGCTTCGCCTTGCGCGAACATGTTGGCCAGGAGAATCTCGTGGTGCCCAGGCAGTGAGCTCCGGCGATCGAGGGAGGCAATGAAATCGATGGGCGAAATGTGCGTGCCCTGATGCAACAGTTGGAAGAACGCGTGTTGCCCATTGATGCCGGTGTCCCCCCAGATGATTGGCGCGGTTTCATAGTCGACGGGTTGTCCATCACGTGCCGTTTGCTTTCCGTTGGACTCCATGTCCAATTGCTGGATGAAGGCGGGAAAGCGATGGAGGTACTGGTCGTAAGGCGTGATGACGTGGCTGCCGGCGCCGAAGAAATTGATGTACCAGATACCGAGCAAGGCAAGCAACACGGGCATGTTGGCCTCAAGTGGCGCCGTGCGGAAATGGCTATCCATGCTGTGTGCCCCGTCAAGCATGGCCAGGAAATTCTTCTCGCCGAGGGAAAGCATGATCGGCAATCCTATGGCGGACCAGAGGCTGAAGCGTCCACCCACCCAGTCCCAGAATTCGAACATGTTTGCCGGGTCAATGCCGAAATCCGCCACCGCCTGCTGATTGGTGGACACGGCTACAAAATGCCGCGCGACTGTCGCTTCGTCTTGCGCCCGATGCAGAAACCATTCCCGCGCGGTATGTGCGTTGGTGAGCGTTTCATGGGTGGTGAAGGTCTTGGATTCCACGACGAAGAGGGTGGTTTCCGAATGCACCCGACGCAATACCTCCTTCAACTGGGAGCTGTCCACGTTCGAGATGAAATGCATGCTCAGGCGCGGGTGCGCAAACGGCTTCAGCGCTTGGCAAACCATGAGGGGGCCGAGGTCAGACCCACCGATGCCGATGTTCACGATATCCGTGATGGGCTGGTTTGTGTAGCCTAGCCATTCGCCCGAGCGCACCGCCTGCGCAAAGCGCGACATGCGTGCGAGCACATCGTTGACCTTCGGCATGACGTCTTCGCCATCAACCACGATTGGCGTGTTGGAACGATTGCGAAGCGCGATGTGCAGCGCTGCGCGATGTTCCGTGGTATTGATCTTGTCCCCGCGAAACATCGCGTTGATCTGTTCCGGCACACCCGCTTCCCGAGCCAACTCGATGAGAAGCGTGAGCGTCTGGTCGGTGATGCGGTTCTTCGAGTAATCGAGTGTCAGCCCGCTTTGTTCAATCCAATAGCGCTGCGCGCGATCGGGGTCGGTCCCGAACAGACTGCGCATGTGCCAATCACGTGCGCGCGTGAAATGACTCCATAGGGCACGCCAAGCGGGTAGTTGGGACAAGGTATTCATGGGTTGCGGCGTTGCTCCGGGTTTGCTCAGGCGTCAAGGCGCCGTCTGCGATTTCTCAAGCTTCGCTTTGTCTTTTCCAAGATTTCGATGAGCGCAGGGCCGCGCTGCAGTGCGACGCCAACGGCGAGTACATCGATGAGAGTCAGGTGCAGAATGCGCGAAATCATCGGGCTGTAAATTTCCGCGTCTTCGCGAGCATCTGCCAGGAGTGCAACAGTCGCCAACTTGGCAAGAGGCGATCCGGGGGAGGTGATGGCCACCACTTTGCAGCCATTGGCAAGAGCAATGTTCACCGAATCAAGAAGCTCATTGGTTCGCCCGGAATTGGAAATCGCGACCAGAACGTCTCTGGGGCCTAGCAGGGTTGCCGCCATCGCCTGGATGTGCGGATCCGCGTAGGCCACGGAGGGGATGTCAAACCGAAAGAATTTATGCTGGGCATCGGCGGCAATGATGCCCGAATTGCCAAGGCCATGGAATTCGACGCGTCGCGCGCTCGCCATCAGGCTGATGGCATATTCCAGGCTTTGGGGGCTGACTTCGTTGCGGCATTTGAGCAATGCCGAGATCGCGTTGTCGAAGACCTTGGCCGAAATTTCCGGAATCGTATCTTCGGGCCGCACGTTTGCGTGAACATAGGGCACGCCGCTGACAAGGCTACCCGCCAATTTGAGTTTCAGATCCTGAAGGCCGGAGCATCCGACTGAGCGAGAGAAGCGGATGACCGTTGGTTGGCTCACTCCAGCCTTGCGAGCGATGTCGGCAACCGCTGCTTGCACAAACTCGTTCGGCTGTTGGAGCACGATATCAGCCACTTTGCGTTCAGCCGGCGTAAGTTGCGTGTATTGATTGCGGATGCGATCAAGCATGCGCGGTGCGCTCCAGGTGTTCGTCAAGGGCACTTGCTGCCCCGATCAAGGACGGCCATGCGCTTGTGATCACGAAAGCGGGGATGGCGGCAAGATACTTCGAGAATCTGCCCTTGCTTTGGAAGCGACTCCGAAATGGAGAGCTCGCAAAATACTCGCCGAACTTCGGGACAATGCCTCCGCCGACATACACTCCACCTCTCGCGCCGAGGATCAGCGCAAGATCCCCGGCAACTGTGCCGAGCGCGCCACAGAACATGTCAATCGCATCGCGGCACAGGGCATCGTGCCCTTCAAGCCCGCGTCGGCTGATTTCTGCCGCAGGTAGAGGCTGAAAGGAACGACCCGCGCGCGTGCTAAGCCATTCGTGGATGAGTTGCAGGCCGGGCCCAGACAGAATTCGTTCAGCCGACACGTGCCCGTGACGGGCATGCGCGAAACGCCAGAGGTCAATCTCTTGCTCGTCGAAGGGAGTGAAGCTGACGTGGCCCCCCTCGCCAGTCAGCGCGCCCACGGCCCCTCCCGATGCAGGAATGAGCCCAGAAATGCCAAGCCCCGTTCCTGCTCCAAGCAAACCTATGGCGGCGTTCGGCTCGCTTGCTGTGCCACCAACCTGGACCAGATCCTTTTGCGAAAGGTGGGGGAGAGACAGGGCGAGAGCCGTGAAGTCGTTCATCACCAAGAGGGTTGAAAGCCCCATCGCTTTCCGGGTCGCTTCAATCGAGAAGGCCCAATCATGGTTTGTCATCTGAACCCAGTCGCCGTGCACCGGGTTAGCAATGCCAATGGCCGCGTGTCGCACCGCAGGCGTTCCGACCGCGGCGAGATAACTGCGCACCGCCGCGTCGAAGGTCGGATGCTCGGCACAGGCCATAACCCGGATGTCCGTCAGGCCGCGTTCAGTCTGGAGGGCAAAACGTGCATTGGTTCCGCCGATATCGGCGAGCAGGCGGGGGTAACGATTATCGAGTCCAGTAGGCATCGAAGGGTGTCAGGGTCTGATGAATCAGCAGGCTGATGGGAAGGCTTGCGGTAGGTGCCAAACAGGCTTGATCAAAGATCTCACGCTTGCGCTTGCCGCTGAGTGCGACGAGCAGGTGGCGGGCTTTGAGAAGCGCGGCCAGAGTCAGACTGATACGCAAATGTGGTGCTGTCGTTGGGGTGACCGCCATATAAGCATTCGGGTTGTGCGGATCGAGGCCGAGTGGAAGCTCAGGCGCATGGGGAAACAACGACGCCGTATGGCCGTCCTCGCCCATGCCGAGCACGGCCACGCTAATGGGCTGTGCCTGGACGTTGGCTTGGAGCACGCAGCTCATGAGGTCTCCTGGATGCGTGACGAGGCCCCGAAAAGGCGCCTTCGCTGCGCGAGCCTTGAGCAGATGCCGACGCACAAGATTCTCGTTGCTGTCGTCGTGATCGGTCGGAACAAAGCGTTCGTCCACCAAGGTGACGAGAATTCGTGGCCAGTCGATTGGCGTCTCGGATAACGCATGAAAAAGCGAGATTGGCGAACGGCCCCCGGATACAGCCAATACAGCATGCCCCTGGGCAGCAATCGTGTTGGCAAGATTCGATGCAATGCAATCGACCATGCTTCGCACAAGGCTCTCATCATCGGGATACTCCATAAGCATCGGCTTACAACTCCTCGTGCCAGGAGACTCCATCACGCGACAAAAGGGCGCTGGAGGCGGCTGGACCCCATGTGCCCGCTGTATAGGACTTCGGAGCTTCGTTGCTGCGAGCCCAGCTTTCAAGAATCGGCTCGACCCAGCGCCACGCCTCAGCGAGTTCGTCGCGGCGCATGAACAACCCCAAATGGCCGCGGATTACGTCAAGGAGTAAGCGCTCGTAGGCATCGGCTCGGCGCGTTCGGGATGTAGACTCGAAATCCAGATTGAGAAATGTCGGCTGAAGCCGCATTCCATCGCCTGCCTCCTTGGCGAGAAAATGCAGGCGGATGCTTTCGTCCGGTTGCAGGCGAATGACCAGCCTGTTGGCAACGCGCTGGGGGTCGGGTCCCGCAAACAGGGATAGCGGCACACCACGGAAGTTGATGACGATCTCGGCGAGTCTCTCCTGCATGCGTTTGCCCGTGCGCAGAAAGAATGGGACGCCTGACCACCGCCAGTTCGCAATCTCCGCTTTCACGGCCACGAAGGTCTCCGTGACGCTCCCCGGCGGAATATTGGGCTCTTGGAGATAGCCGACGACCGGCTTGCCATCGACGGCGCCGGACCGGTACTGACCGCGCACTGTCTTGCGTACGACATCGGATTCACTAAAGGGCTTGAGTGCCTTGAGAACCTTGAGCTTCTCGTCGCGAATCGCGTTTGCCTCGAGGCTGGCGGGCGGCTCCATGGCGACCATGCACAGCAACTGCAGAAGGTGGTTCTGCATCATGTCGCGAAGAGCCCCTGTCTTGTCGTAGAAGTCACCCCGTCCTTCAACTCCCAACTCTTCAGCGATTGTGATCTGGACGTTGTCCACCCAGTCGCGGCGCCAGAGAGGTTCGAACAGAACGTTGCCGAAGCGAATGGCCATCAGGTTTTGGACAGATTCCTTGCCGAGGTAGTGGTCGATCCGGTACAGCTGATTTTCGTCAAAGTATTGGGCCACAGCAGCGTTGATGGCATTCGATGAGGCCAAATCATGGCCCAATGGCTTCTCCAGAACGACTCGGACCCCAGGGTGATTCAGCCCAACACGGGCAAGTTGCTCGCAAATTCCCGCAAACAGTTGTGGGGCGGTGGCGAGGTAGCACACCGTCACGCGGTGTGGGTCGTGGACCGGGAATTGGGCTAAGGCCGCGAAGTCCTGCGGATGCTCCGCGTCAAGTTTCAGATAGCTGATGCGATCGATGAAGGTGTTCCACGCATCAGCAACCCAATCCGTCCCGACGTGTGGGCGCGATTGCGATTCGACTTGAGCAACGTAGGCTTCTCGCTCGAAGTCTTTGCGCCCAAGAGCCAGAATGCGCCCCTCGGGGTGGAGCGCCCCTGCCTTATGCGCCTGATACAGCGCCGGCAGAAGCTTGCGCATGACCAGATCTCCCGTGCCGCCGAACAGAATCATGTCAAAGGGAGGCGTCGTCGTCATGGGGAGCTCATAAGGGGGTTGTCGACAAGAAGGTTAGCGCATAGTGTATGTAGTAAAGCTACATCTAGTCAACATGGCGGGTTTAAGGTTTCCTAGGGTGCTTGGCAAAGGCGTCGACAGATAGATGTTCGGAGAGCGTTTCTAACATAATGAAAAATAAACAAAAAATAAGATTTCAAAAATAGTTGATCTCGATCGACCGTCGGCGCGCACACTGATAGAATGCAAAAAGTAATGATCTTTCATTTATGAGATCGCCAAACCATCGTTCAGGACACCCTATGCATCCCGTTCTCAGCCAGGTCACGGCGCGCATCACGGAGCGCAGCCGCAATCGTCGAGCCGCTTATCTCGAAGGAGTCAAAACGGCGATTGGCACCAAGGTCGAGCGCAGCCTTCTGTCCTGCACGAACTTGGCGCACGCGATGGCGGCTATGCCGGCAGGGGACAAAATCATGCTGAAGGAAGTTAAGACTGCAGCACGTCCAAATCTTGCCATTGTTTCGGCTTACAACGACATGCTCTCAGCCCACCAGCCTCTCGGCGGATTTCCATCGCTGATCAAGCAGGCAGCAAATGCGGTGGGTGCGACGGCGCAGTTTGCGGGCGGTGTGCCCGCGATGTGCGATGGCGTGACTCAAGGGCAAGCGGGAATGGAGTTGTCGCTGTTCTCACGTGATGTCATTGCGATGGCAACGGCCGTGGCCCTGAGCCACCAGATGTTCGACGCTGCACTCTATCTGGGAGTCTGCGACAAGATTGTTCCGGGTCTTTTGATCGGCGCATTGACGTTTGGTCATCTGCCTGCCATTTTTCTCCCCGCCGGACCCATGACGACCGGCATGCCCAACAGCGATAAAGCGCGAATTCGGCAGCTCTACGCGGAGGGCAAGGTCGGGCGAGAAGAGCTGCTGGAGGCCGAATCCAAGTCTTACCACGGGCCCGGGACCTGTACCTTTTACGGCACCGCCAACTCCAATCAGATGCTCATGGAGATCATGGGATTGCATCTACCCGGATCGGCTTTCGTGAACCCCGACACGGCTTTGCGTGGCGCACTGACAGAAGCTGCCGCGCGGCGTGCCGTAGCGATCTCGGCTGAAGGCGAGTCTTTCACTCCAATTGGCGAAATGCTTGACGAGCGCTCAATCGTCAACGGTATCGTCGGCCTGCTGGCAACGGGGGGATCGACGAATCACACCATTCATCTCGTCGCGATTGCACGTGCCGCGGGCATCGAAATCAATTGGACTGACTTTGATGATCTCTCGAAGGTGGTGCCGACACTCACACGTGTATACCCGAATGGTCAGGCAGACATCAATCATTTTCAGGCTGCAGGTGGGATGGGCTTCGTCATCCGGCAGTTGCTGCAGGGTGGACTGCTGCATGCGGAGGTCAATACAGTCGTTGGTCCGGGCATCGATCGCTACACCCAGGAACCGTACCTTGATGGCGAGCAGATTCGGTGGCGCGATGCGCCTGCAACATCGATGGACGCCGATGTGGTGCGCAGTTACCAGGATCCGTTTGCTCCGGATGGTGGGCTGCGATTGATGACGGGAAACCTTGGCCGCGCGATCATCAAGGTCTCCGCGGTTAAGCCCGAGCATCGTGTGGTCATGGCATTGGCTCGTGTGTTCGATCACCAGAACGATCTTTTGGACGCTTTCAAGCGCGGCGAGCTGGAGCGAGATATGGTGGCCGTGATTCGCTTTCAGGGGCCAAGGGCCAACGGCATGCCTGAGCTTCATAAGCTCACGCCCACGTTAGCCGTTTTGCAGGAACGAGGGTTCAAGGTTGCGCTGGTGACCGACGGGCGCATGTCCGGTGCGTCAGGCAAAGTTCCTGCGGCGATTCATGTCACGCCTGAAGCCGCCAGCGGAGGAGCCCTGGCCAAGGTTCGTACAGGCGATCTGATCATGGTCGATGCCGAGCGTGGCATCCTTCAGGCACTGGTGGCGCCGGATGATTGGGATGCTCGTCAACCCGAGTCGGTTGACCTGTCCTCGAATCAATACGGTGTAGGCCGCGAATTGTTCTCGGTCTTTCGCGCCAACGCCGATGGCGCCGAGCAGGGTGCCGCGTGTTTCCAACATCCGCAATGGAGTTCTTCCTAAATCATGAACGCCCTCGAACTTCTGCTTGAAGGACCAGTGATGCCTGTCATCGTGGTGCGAGACGCCGCGTACGCGGTGGATCTAGCCATGGCACTCACCTCGGGAGGCATCCGAACCCTGGAAGTTACGCTTCGAACATCCGCCGCCTTTGCGGCCATTCGGTTCATACGCGACGCGGTTCCGGATGCCATCGTTGGGGCGGGCACAGTCCTCAATCGTGCACAGTGGGAACGAGCCGTTGACGCCGGCGCCCAATTTGGCGTGAGTCCGGGTTTGACGTCTGAAGTTGCTTCAGCGGCGCGAAGTGCGAACTTGCCCTTTCTTCCTGGAGTCGGCACCGCTACCGAAGCGTTGCGTGCACACGACGAGGGATTTTCAGTGCAGAAGCTCTTTCCTGCGGAAGCAATTGGGGGACGCTCATTGTTGAAGGCGCTTTATGGACCCTTTCCCGATCTTCGGTTTTGTCCGACGGGCGGAATCAATCCGGAAAATGCGTTGGACTATCTCGCATTGCCGAACGTTGTTTGCGTCGGCGGGTCATGGCTGGTTCCGGACGATGCAGTTGAAAATCGCGATTGGTTGCGGATCACGCGCTTGGCCCAAGCTGCGGCGGCGATGCGGACGGCTCCCACCCTATAGTTAGCACCACCTGAGTGCCGACGCGAAGGCAGGCGTGGGCTGGCGCCTGATCACCAGAACGGCCCAACCGGATCACCGCATATGCGTCTGTGTCTTGGCTATTGCGCTGTGCCCAGCATAGGCCGGCGCATGTAACCGCTTACGCCGTCGCATGGTGAGCGGATAAACGCTCCCACCGCCAAACACGATGTGTTGAGGCGGCGTTTCCCACGTCAGCGCCCCGAGCTGAACGGCATTGCTGCCATCCGGACTGCCCGTGGTCTGCGGGGGCGTGACTTCGGATCGTTCCGACGCTGGCTGGGTCCGGCGCGGGCGCATCCGGCGCTTGGGCCCGCGCGGCACAGCAGCGAGCCGCGTCGGGACGTCCATTATTGGGGTCGCAAAATTTAGCCGTTGGCGATTATCGGCTCAGCGGTTCGCGCCACACATGAAAACGCGGTGAGCTAAGCGAGGTGACTCAGTAGCAAACTCGCCGTCGCATTGTTGGTCGCGCAGGGAACGTTGTGAACATCGCAAGCGCGCAGAAGGGCATTGATATCGGGTTCATGGGGCTGTGCCGTCATCGGGTCGCGTAGGAAGACAACCAAGTCGACCATTCCTTGGGCGAGCCGAGCCCCAATCTGCAAGTCGCCGCCGAACGGCCCGCTGAGCAAGCATTCGACATCGAGTCCGACCTCTTCATGTAGCCTGCATCCAGTGGTTCCGGTCGCGAGCAGCAAATGCTTGCGCAACTGTGGTGCGAAGGTTTTGGCCAACGTGACGATTGCGTCCTTCCTTGCATCGTGGGCAATTAAGGCGATGTTCATGGATGTCCCGCGTAATTGTGGTCAGGATGTGCCGTTGCGCGCCGCACACGGCCGTGAAGAGTGGTCGGTTGGCAACGGCAGACGGTGGCGCAGAGTGGAAGGCAGCTAAGGCTGTTGCCTGTGTGTCAGGGCGTTCCGGAATACTTGGGCAATCCATTTGTATCCCACAATCCCCAATGCCCTCCGACGTCACCCTCGGTGCCAGCTTTCCATGGTTCATCGAAGGCTTCGAAATAAAAAATTTTGACCTCCGCCTGCTTGGCCCAGCGGACTGTTTCGACGAAATTGGACAGCGCTCCGTCGGCCGATGGCGTGGCATGCTGAAACGGACTTCCTTTGTCAGGCCAACCCGTCTCGCTGATGATCACAGGCTTGCCCATGGCAGCGGCCTTTGCACGCTTGAACATGGTTTGTAGACAAGTGCCTGCCTGAGCATTCGAGCAGCCCTCCCAGAACGGGTAGCAGTTCGCCAGAACGACGTCACAAGCAGCAGTCACTTGTGGGTACTTTTCAAACATGTAATAGGCGTCAACATATCCCACCGGAATGTCGCGCAATGCCGCTTTGACGTCATGGATGTAGCTCAGCAGCGCGTGCTCCGGCAAATCATCGCGCAACAGTACCTCGTTACCGACGGCGGCAAGATCGACATGACCCAGGCGCGCGATTCGAATGAGGTTTTCGATTTCGCACACGTTGGCCCGATGATCGGACCCAAGCCATGCGCCTGCCAGAGTCTTCAGCCCGAGTTCATGGGCGATGCGCGGCGTGTGTTCATTTCCATTCGTACATGAGAACGTGCGTATCCAATCGGCGTGCGGCCTGATGAGCTGGAGGCGTGCGCGGATCTGCTGCTCGGTGACCGGTGCGCCGGGTCCTTGGCCCTGGAGGTAGGGACTGAAGCACCAGCCGTGAATGCCGGTCCTGAGGATCTCGTCACACTGTTTAAGCAGCACTGCACGCTTTTGCGGCGATATCAACGGCGTATCCATCCCCAGCGCGGGATTCAGCGATTGCATAACCGGCCGGGAACCCGATGAAGATCCGAAGGCGCTGTGAGGCTGCGGGACACGTCGCGCCTTCTCGCGGAACGCTGCTTGGTGCTGCGCGGCGGGACGATCCGGTTCAGAAGTGGACTGCCGGTCTTGTGCACGCCGATCGCTGAGGTCCTTGCTCACGCGCGTGACCATCTCTTCATCAAGTTCATAAAACCACAGAGCAATGACCGCAATGACCGCACCCACCGCCGGGATGAAACTCATCATCAGCTTGATACCGACGATGGTTGTCGGATTCTGTGCAACATTGGGCAGGTAGCCGAAGTACGCCAGCAGCCAGCCGGTTCCAGCGCCGCCAATGGCCCAGCCAAATTTCTGAGCGAACGAGGCGGCGGAAAACACAAGGCCCGTTGCCCGTCGACCGTGCTTCCACTCGGAATAGTCGGCGGTATCCGCATACATCGCCCATACAAGGGGTGCAGTCGGAGCTGCGCAAAAGCTGATCAAGGCGTGCGAAGCCCACACGAGGGCGATATTCTGCGGCGGGACAAAATAGAAGCCACAGGTCAAGACGGCGGATAGCGCCATCGACACCATATAGAAGTTCCGCTTGCCGAACACTCGGGACAAAGGAGAGGTCACCATGACGCCCAAGATGAAGGCGATGGCGCCCGTTGTCATGACCCTGCCGAAATAGGCGTTTCCGTTTGGAACGACATCCTGAAAATAATAGATACTGACTGTGCCACGGATGTTCGCGTAGGCCAGCGCAGAAACGCCAACAATACAAAGGATCATCCACGGCCGATTGTGCCCAAGATCCTTGATGTCGCTGCGGAAGGATCCCTTGCTCCTCCTCTCAGGCTTGACCCGTTCCCGCGTCATGGCGAATGTCGTGAAATAAAAGGCAATGGCGATGATCGAATAAATGAGCATCGTCATCTGCCAACCGGCCGGGGAATTCTCGGAGCCGCCAAAGTGCGTTGCTAAAGGCAGAGCCGTATTGACAATGATGAACACGGGCAATAATGCCATCACGAAGCGGTAGGAGCAGACGCTGGTGCGCTCAGCGGAGCTCGGTGTCAGCACGCCGAGCAGCCCGGAATAGGGGATATTGATTGCCGAGTAGGCGACCATCATCAGGCTCAGGGTCACATAGGCGTAGACGAGCTTGGCTGTGCCGCCAAAGCTGGGCACGGTGAACGTCAGGACGGCTGTGGCCGCCATCGGAACGGCCATCCATAGCAGGTAAGGGCGGAAGTGGCCCCAACGGGTGTGCGTGCGGTCAGCAAGGGCGCCGATCATCGGGTCGATGAATGCGTCTGCGAGTCGCGTCACAAACATCATGGTTCCCATCGTCGCAGCGCTGAGCAGAAAGACGTCCGTGTAGTACTTGGCAATGAAAATCGAAAACATTTGCCAAAACAAGTTCGACGCAAAGTCCCCCGAACCGTATCCAATCTTTTCGGCGATTGATAAGCGGGACGATTCAGAGGCCAAAGGAAGCTCCAAGGCTAAGGCGACTGGATGCGCAATGGACGGACCACCGTGGTGCCAGGCAGCTTGACGTGCTGGCAGCACTGCCTTGGGGCGGTAGCATGCTGATTGCAATCTGGGCAGGGACGGTACCGAGGTTTAACTCTGCCAGGTACCGTGTGCAGCGATTGTGGGTCGGGTTTATGGCCTTCATGCCCGGTTCTTCATGATGGTTGGCTTCGGCGCTGCGCCGCGCGCGAGCGCACAGAGCGGCTTGCGAACGTAAGGCGTAGTGCAGAGGCTTGCAAACTGTGCGCATCAACGCGTACCGAGGGCCAGAATGGATTGCAGCTAGCTGCGCGGGTAGTTTTCGCAGGGAAGGGCGCCGACGCAGCACAAAATGAAAGCGCTTTCATTTTGAATGTATCGCAAGGATTCAATGCCTTAGAGAGGGTATTCCCCAAGTGCTGTTGTAACTCCGGCCCGGCCCCGGCAGTCCTTGATGGCCAAAGGATCGCATGGCAGAGGCATTGGCCACTTCGCGGCGACGACCAGGATGGCGACGAACACCCAAGTAAGCGAGCCGCGACGCGTCACCGGTGGTTCCCGGGTCGGGGTGGCGCAGCCATCTGTACGATTTCAACGCAACCTGGACATGATCGCCTCGTGCTCGCCAAAAAAAGTGAGCATGTAAGGGTCGCCTATTCGCATTGCGTAGTTGGGGTTTTCATCGATGATGACGCCGCTGCTGCTGGCCCGCGCTTTCTCGTCCAACCCCTTACAGCCTCTTACATCCTTGGCTTGGGGGTATGGATATCGCGCGCACGGCCTGATGCGCGCATCGTCAGCCGTGACAGGAAGCAATGGCCGATTCCGGGATGCGTGATTTAGACCCGCATGTCGCTCTTTCTTCCTCAGCTCAACACGGTCCCGCCCCAAAAGACAAGAGGCCCACTGGTACGCCTTCGACGCATCAGTGAGCCCCGTACTGCCAATTCTCTTCGGATGAACCTGGCTTCGCTCCGATCATTCAGGATGCGGAACGAAGGCAAGGCAAATCAAGGTGTAAACGTGATGCCTCCTTGGAGCGCGACAGTCGTCGGATACACGCCCGCGGAAGTAATGTTGGAGGTGTTGGCTCCCGTTGTCAGGCCACTTCGCGTAATTGCAGCAGCACCGCTATCGCCTTGAACATCAAATTGCGAGACCGGATACAGCGTCAGAGCCTGGATCGGACTCGTTGGCGTCAGAGCTCCTTGGCCGCAGTTTTGTGCCACGGTGAACGAACTCAGCGGAATGCTGTAGACCGTTGCCGTCTGTGCGCTGGCTGCCGAGGCAGGCTGAACGACCGCTTGCAATTGCACATGGCAGCCTCCGCCGACACTGAAGAATTTCCCAAGAGTCAACTCCACCATGAAGTTGTTGTCGGGGCTGCTTGCCCACTCGGGGTTTTCATTGAACGTAAAGTTGACATGCGTCTGGTTGGTGACCTGAACACCGTTCGTATCCGCGGCTCCACTAAGCTGGGTCACCCCAGGTGCCAGGACAAAGGCACCCACGTATTCCCCTGAAGTGGGCGTGGTCGACTGGTAGTAGCTGTAGAAGCTGCTATTGGCGGCCGTAACGGTGGAAGAAATCGTGGTGCTACCCGTGCCACAATCTGCTGGCGTTCCGGGCGGGCAGTAGTAGCTATCAAGATTGCTACCGCTGTATCCGCCGTACGTACCGCCTTCGGCTGTCAATGATGACGCGGCAAAACCAGTGGAATACACCAGAGTCGACGTGGTGCTGCTGCAAGTGATGCTGACGTTGGTGACGTTGGCGGTCACATTGGACCCCGTGCCGTTGGTGACGGTGCAGGTCTCCCCCGTCGGTTGGGTTCCGACAGTGACGGCGTAACCGGTGCCAGAGGCAATGGGTGTCGCGAACGTGAAGGCTGCGTTGCCGCTGGCACTGACGATCGTCGGATCCGCACCATTGTTGTCGAGCGTGACCTGATTGGTGCCGGTCAAGCCAGTGACTGTCCCGCCAATCGTATAGGTCCCCGTGCTCGTCGTCGCGCAGGTAACGGCAACATTGGTGACGTTAGCCGTCACATTCGATCCCGTCCCGCTGGTGACTGTGCAAGTCTCCCCGTTGGGCTGTGTTCCCACAGTGATCGAGTACCCCGTGCCGGATGCGATAGGCGTGGCGAAGGCGAAGCTGCCATTGCTGGTGACCGTCGTCAGGTCTGCCCCGTTATTGGCAAGAGTGACTTGGTTCGTCCCCGTCAACCCGCTGACCGAGCCGCCAATCGTATAGGTGCTCGTTGCAGTTGTCGCGCAGGTAACTGCGACGCCGTTGACGTTCGCGGTCACTCCCGCCCCTGTTCCGTGTGCGACCGTGCACGTGGCGCCGGTCGGCTGTGTTCCAACTGTTACCGCGTAACTGCCGTTGTAGGCGACGGGCGTATTGAAGTTGAATGTGCCATTGGCCGAGACGGTTGCGGCGTCACCTCCGTTATCCAGCAAAACGACCTGTTCTGCACTCGGAAGCCCGGATACGGAACCACCAAGGGTGTAGGTGTTCGTTGAGCAAGTCACGGTCACGTTGGTGACATTTGCGGTTACGCCAGCGCCGGTACCGTTTGAAACCGTGCAGGTCTCTCCGGTCGGTTGAGTGCCAACGGTGACGGCAAAACTCCCATTCGATGGAATGTCGGTGCTAAAGGCGAACGACCCGTTCGCGCTGACGCTGTCGGGGTTGCCGTTATTGTCGAGCAGCGTGACCTTGGTCCCGCTGGCGAGCCCCTTGACCGAGCCGGAAATCAGATAGGACGACGAGGTCGTGGATGGCGTCGTCGTGCCTCCCCCTCCCCCTCCGCCGCCGCCGCAGGCACTGAGCAACGCCGCGACGGCAAGCCCAGTGGCTAGCCTGGGTAAAGACCTTCGAATGGAAATCATTTCGTCTCTTCCTATGTAATTAAAAGCGGAATAATGTTCTTGAACACGATGAAATCGATCGTGGCTATGGCGGCATAGCCGCGCTTCAAAAAATACTATTTTCAGTTGCGTCCGATTTTGATATCGGTATATAGGATGGGGTCAGAAAATCACAAAATTGCTACATTAAAGAGTGACGCGTATTTAATTGATATTCTCAACGTCTATCACGACTAAGAATCTCCAGGTGGCTTATTGTAGTAAAATGAAAGCGCTTTCAGTAAGGATAAAAAAAATATGAACGATTAACCTAGGATGTGCATGGACTGAGTTTGAGAATGTTGAATGGCTATTTTCTCCTCATGTTGAATCGCACGGTGAGGCCGTCGCGAACTTGAAGATGGACTGCTCGGGGTCCTTATTGGTTGCGGTCGTACATGACTGTCGCCCGCACCAAATTTGTATGTTTCAATCGCCTCACTGGGCAAGAGCAGCCTGATCACTTGCCGACGCCGACCAATTGCTGAATCCGATCGTTCCCACCGCAACGGTGTCAAATTCGTTCGGGAGGACATTCGGGTTTTTATTGCCGACAATTTTGACGACAACGGCGGTAATACCTGTCGATTGCAGAGTCGTCATGCTTCCCACCGTGCATGTAAACGATGACAAAGGAATAGCGTAATTGCGCACACCAGTCGCAGATAATTGGCCGGGCCCTACTGCACTGAGCGTCTGGTCGTACGAGCAGTCACCGGTCGCTGCCTTGGTTCCTACAGCGTTGTTGATATCGACTGTCAGCACGTTAACGTGGCCGCCAATTGTCGAACCGGTAGATGAAGGGGCAACCGTATTGCCCATCGTGATTAGCAAGCTATTGGATTGGCTAATATCGAAGATCGAATTACCGGGCGCCAATACGGCGACATATTCATAGTCACCAGCCGTCGTAGGAGCGGTTGCCTTGGCCTGGGCTTGCAAGTTGTAGAAACCGGTACGGTTCATATCTGTCTGTGGAGACGAGTAATTCCCGTAGGTGTAATTACCACCGAATCCGGTGATCACGTCACCGCCTTGGATCGAATGCAGGAATGCACTGTCCGGAGCTTGGCTGGCGTAAGTGATGTAGTCATTTGCAAAGAGAAGGTAAGGCGATTGGGCGACTGTGGTTCCGCCGCCACCGCTGGTCGACGTTGTGCCGGTTGTCGTACCTGTCGTACCTGTCGTGCTGCTGGTTGTGCCGGTGATGGACGCGAGCGGTACAGTGCTGCCGCCGCCGCAGGCCGCCAGGATGGCGGTCGCAGCGGTGAGGACAGACACTGTGAGCGCCCCGCGAGCGAGCGTCGATGTGACTTTCATTCTTTCTCCTTGGATGTTCAGATTTTGTAAAGCCCGATCCGAGGGCTGCCGGACAAGCACGAGTACGATAGTTGCCGAAGTCTCATGCTGAAACCGCTTTCATACCGATCTTTTTAGTTTTCAAAGCGGTGGCCGCCAATCCGGATTTACCCGCACGTGCGGCTTAGGCTTGTTGCATGTGGATCAACGCAGGAGCTTTGGCATGCCGAACAACCGGGGCCCGTTCAGCCATGCAATCGGGTCCAACACGACCAGACATAGAGAGGGATCGCCCCGAATGGTCAAGCCGGAGCGATGGCGAGGGAGCGCGAAGCACCTCGTCATGCGAACTGTCCAAGTGTTTCTTCTTTGGATTCTTCCGGCTACGGGTTTTGCGTTCCCAAGCTCGCCGATAAGGCAAAGCTCGTTCAGGGTGCCGGTGAGCCTGCGAAATGGGTTCGGTCAAATTGTGAAGCAGGATCTCGTCTTGACTGTTGTACGAGATCGCGAAGGAGGCCGCCGCAGGCCTTTCCTGGTTCTTTTGCATGGGCGGCCCGCTAGCGTGGACGCGCGCATTCGATTAGGCCAAGTCACTTTCCCCGGCAATGCAAGCTACTTTGCGGGGCTGGGCTTCGTCGTTTTGATTCCGACGAGGGTAGGGTATGGGGTGACAGGCGGCCCCGATCTCGAATACACAGGGACCTGTTTTGATAAGAACTTCAGCCAAGGCATGGCAGCCATCGTTGAGGAAACCCGCCAAGTCCTGGATTTCGCGAGTCGTTTGCCCGATGTCGATCGGGGTCGAGGGTTGGTGGTCGGGGATTCATTCGGTGGTGTTGCAGCGATCGCGATTGCCTCCGCAGGCATTCCAGGGGTCGTTGCCGCAATCAATATTTCGGGAGGCGACGGTGGGGATTCGGTTCGTCATGTGGACCATCCCTGCCGTCCGGATCAGATGAGCGAGACGCTCGCCGCCTATGGGCGTTCCAATCGCTTGCCCACGCTGTGGATGTACAGCGCCAATGATCGATTATGGGGCCCCATCTATCCGAAAATATGGTTTCGTGATTTCACCGACTCGGGTGGCCGCGGCGAGTTTGTGACGTTACCCGCCGATAAAAACAATGGGCACTTCATCTTCAACCGCAACCCGGGAGCGTGGCATCCAGCTTTCGATCAATTTATCCAAAGACTGGGCTTCGATCGCCGAACCTGGCGGCTGCGAAAGGCGGGTAACGCGCACGACCTGTCATCAAGAGCCAGAGGCAACCGGGAAAAATCAAAACATGCGCGCACTGACGTTATAGTGTCGCCGGCGGCGGGGTCGGACCAGGCTGATTCAGTTGAGCATGGTGCGTCAACGCGAGAGGCAGCCACCAATACATCGGCTCGGCGGCTTTTCTCAAAGTAAGCAAACCTTTGGGTGCAATGGTCGAAGATAAAGGTAAATCGAAATGAAATCCAGGCCCGGTAAAAGTCAATCCATCAGTGGCAAGCTAGAAATTGATTCGCAGAGGCGGTTGCCTGTCACGATTGAGATGGTGGCGAAGACCGCAGGAGTCTCGCCAAGCACGGTTTCAAGAATTCTTAACGGCACTGCGGGTGTTGCGGATGTTAAGAGGCAAGCGGTAAATAGCGCGATAGATCAATTAGGATTCATCCCAAATCCTGTGGCTCGCGGGCTTGCTGGAGGACGTACACTGAGTATTGGGGTTGTCACCCAGTCGCTCGACAGTCCGTTTTATGGCGCTGCGCTGCGTGGCATCGAAATTGAGTTCCAGAAGGTTGGCTATACGCCCCTGTTCATCAGTGGTCAGTGGAACCAACTGGAGGAGGCGCGGTGTCTTGATTTGCTGCGTGCGCGCCGTGTCGACGGGATCATCATTCTTGATGGGCGCGTCGACGATGCGGATGTGTGTTCATTGGCGAGAAACCTGCCAGTGGTGATCACCGGACGTTCGCTACAGGCGCCGAATGTCGTCTCGTTGCATTTCAGCAATTTTGAAGGAGCCGAGCAGGCCACTCAATACCTCATTGAGCTTGGTCATCGGCGCATTGTGTTTATAGCCGGTGATCCGGCACATCAGGATGCCCTGGAGCGACAACACGGCTATCGGGCAGCTTTGCGGGCTCGGGGTGTCGCAATCGACGAAGAGTTGGTTGTTCCTGGCAACTTTTCCGAAGAGAGTGGTCTTCGCGCCGTTGAAGGGCTGTTGAGGGAAGGAAAGAAATTTTCTGCGATTTTCGCCGCCAATGACCAGATGGCATTTGGGGCCGCCCTCGCACTTTACCGACATGCACTGCACATTCCTGATGACATCTCGCTAATTGGTTTCGACGACTTGCAGCCCTCGGTTTACGCCATCCCTCCGCTCACCACAGTCCACCAGCCGAGTCACGAAATGGGCACCCTTGCGGCCACAGCCATGCTGCAACTGCTTCATGGCGAAAGGCCGGTGCTCAGCATGCCGAGCCCCCGCCTGATCGTGCGCGAGTCCACTGCCGCTCCATCGCGCTGACGGCAAGCCCGAGCATTGGGCCCTACGCCGTTGCCGGGATGTCGTGTAGCCTTGGCGTTTGCGATTGATGGGGGTCCCCCTCCTATCCAAGCCTCGCAAGCGATTTGCCGCGTTCGTGCGTGTCAGGGCTGACCATTCGGGATTTCCCTGCGTTGACACTCAGGTGACTCGCCCCTACAGTAAATGAAAGCGCTTTCAGACGATGGGCTTGCCCTTCAAGCAAGCCGTGACGCCAGTCGTTGGATCACAGTGGTGGGGCTGAACGCTCCTTGCCGATGATCGACCTGGATTGGCGGCTGACGTTCGGCGCCTTCTCTTGTTTTTCGCGCTTCATTTCGCTGCCCACCCATCAACTGGCTCCAGATTCGCAGTATGTATCGACGTCGGGAATTTCTTAAGGCCGTAGGGGCCGTTGGCGTTAGTGGCGGCTTGGTGGGTTGCGGCCGCACCGCCTCAACGTCTGATCAAACGCTCGTCGTGGCCGCCTACCCCTCAGTCGACGCGATTGCCCGAGCGGCAATACCCGCATGGAAGCGAATCCATCCAGACCTCAACATCGAAGTGATCAGCCGGCAGATCACCGACCACCATACGGCCATGATGACCGCCTTGGCCACGGACTCCTATCTGCCGGACGTAATGGCGATAGAGGTGGGCTATCTGGGTCGATTTTCCCGAGGCGGTGGACTCGAGAATTTGGCTCAGCCGCCGTTTGGCATTGAAGCATTCAAGCCAGAATTTGTGCCATATGCCTTTGACGAGGCGACGACCAAGACCGATTCGGTCGTCGCCGCGCCTAGCGACGTTGGGCCGGGAACACTCCTGTACCGTCACGATATATTGCAAGAGGCTGGCTCTACGATCGAGGATTTGCAAAATTCCTGGGAAAACTTCGTCGCTGTTGGCATCAAGCTCAAGCGAGCTTCAGGCGCTTATCTCGTCGCCAACGCCTCGGACGTAGTCAACATTTTGATTCGCACGGGCGTGCAGTCTAATCAAGGGCTGTATTTCGATGAGAACGGCCAACCGCTAATAACAACAAGCCGGTTTGTTGAGGGTTTCACGTTGGCCGCTCAAATACGAAAGGCCAGCCTGGATGCGCAGGTCCAGGCCTGGTCAACTGACTGGGCACAAGGCATCCGAAACGGAAAAATTGCGACCCTGATGTCGGGCGCCTGGCTTGTCGGACACATGAGCAATTGGTTAGCCCCTCAAACAAAAGGTCTCTGGCGCGCCGCCCAGTTGCCCCAAAAAACTTGGGCAGCGTACGGGGGGTCATTCCTCGCTCTCCCCAAGAACATAACGGCCTCAAAGAAACGCTACGCCTGGGACTTCCTCAAGCTCCTCTCTCTGAACGCGAAGCGCCAGCTAGCGGCTTTTGAATCTGAAGATGCCTTTCCCGTATTGGTCAACACCTACCATGCGCCATTTTTTGACGATCCAATTCCGTTTTTAGGCGGCCAAAGAGCACGCCAATTGTGGCGCGAAGCAGCACTCAACATCAGAGCTGTTCAGGTTCACAGCCAAGACGCGTTTGCCGCAGAGGTTGTTAACACTGCATTGTTCAAGGTTCTGCACGAGGGGAAATCGATCAAAGCATCGCTTGCTCAGGCTCAGAGCCTACTTGAACGGCGTGTTGGGCGTTGAATTAAAGAGCTCCGCTGCGGCTTCCGAAGAACACATGACATGTCCATGAAGATCCCGAAGAGCCTACGACTCTCGCCCGCTTGGGCTCCGTATGTCCTTCTCAGCCCGTTCGTCACGCTTTTCATCATTTTTGGATTGTTTCCGCTTGGATTTTCCTTGTATCTCGCCTTTCATTCATGGGAGCCCGCAAGCGGCCTGGCTTCCATGAGTTTTGTGGGCTTGAGAAACTTTGAATTTGCACTTCGCGATCCCTGGTTCTGGAAATCGATGGGTAACACAACCTGGTTGGCGCTTGCCGCAGGAGTGCCTCAGCATTTGATCGCTATCCCTTTAGCCGTTTTTATTCAGGCCGGGTTCAAACGTTTTCGTAATGTAGTTGTTGGCGTTTATTTTATGCCCTACATCACATCGACGGTGGCGATCGCTATTCTTTTTAGCTCCTTATTTTCGACAGATTATGGATTGATCAACCAGGCGCTCCATGGGCTCAGCCACATTCCGGTGCTGCGACTCCTGCTTCCTGTCGGTCCTATTGATTGGTTGGGGCGGCCGCAATATGTAAAGCCGGCGATTGCGGTGATCGTGTTTTGGCGCTATGTCGGATTCAACGTCGTTTTGTATCTCGCAGCACTGCAGACCATCCCGAAGGATATTTATGAAGCGGCCACGATGGATGGCGCCAGTAGTTTGCAGCAGTTCTGGAATATAACGCTTCCGAGCATCCGCCCAATGATGTATTTCGCGGTGACGTTGAGCGTTATTGGCGGGCTGCAGCTCTTCGATGAAGCTTTTATTCTGACAGGAGGTCACGGCGGCCCCGATCAGGCTGGATTAACGACTGCGCTTTATCTTTACCGGGAAGCGTTTGATTTTGATGACTTCGGCGGAGCGAGTGCAATGTCGTGGGTCTTGTTTGCGTTCGTCGCTTTGTTGACTTGGTTGACGAATCTAGCGTTTCGCCCACGTAATCGGTCAGCATGAGGCCCGCAATGAATCCAAACAAGGGAAATGCCGGAAAGTGGTTTGCTTACGGTATCGTTGGGATCGGTGCATTAATTATGCTGGCGCCATTTTATTTCATGTTTGTTTTTGCCACGCATTCGCGTACGTCAATTTTTAGCGTTCCGCCACCGGTATATTTTAGTGGATATCTCGTACGCAATATTGATATTTTAGTGTCGACGATTCCATTTTGGCAGAACTTAGGCTGGAGTCTCTACGTTGCACTCGCATCAACGGCGTTGACGCTGCTATTTTGCTCGATGGCTGGTTATGCGTTTGCAATGTTTGAGTTTCGCCTTAAAAATATTCTTTTCGTTCTTGTCATGGGGACAATGCTTTTGCCTCAGTTCATGAACATGATTCCCACATTCATGATTATGGATGCATTGGGCTGGATCAACGAGCCACGTGCGCTTTATGTGCCGGGTGCAGCAAGCGCGTTTGGCATTTTTCTAATGCGCCAATTCATCGGATCGTCGGTTCCACGTGAGCTTGTGGAGGCAGCCCGCATGGATGGTTGTGGGGAAATCGGCATTTACGTGCGCATTGTGCTTCCTCTATTGGGGCCTGCCATTGGCACGCTTGGCCTCATCACATTTATCGCGTCCTGGAACAATTTCATCATGCCATTGATTGTGATGCGGTCACCTGACATGTATACGGTGCCACTTGCCCTGCGCAGTCTGCAAAGTCCAGTGGATACTCAATGGGGTGCACTCATGGCCGGGTCTGCCATTGCAACACTGCCACTCATCGTGCTCTTTGTGTTTTCGTCGCGCCAGTTGATATCGGGACTGACGGCGGGCGCGGTCAAGTAGGGCAATGGAGTGGCCGTATTCCTGCTTTTCGTGCGATCAGATGGCGATCAGACACTGCGCATTTCTACCATGAGGATGCAATAGCAACGATGTACAGCAACGGTGCGGTTGACGGGTTTGCACACTCGACAGCGTTTCCGGACGGTTTCATCTGGGGGGTGGCGACGAGCGCGTACCAGATTGAGGGGGCGGTGGCGGAGGACGGGCGGGGCGCGTCGATCTGGGATACGTTTTGCCGACTGCCCGGTGCGATTGCCGATAACAGCAGCGGGGATGTGGCCTGTGAGCACTATCGTCGGTGGGCCACGGATCTGGAGTTGATCGCCAGTCTCGGGGTCAATGCGTACCGTTTCTCGGTGGCGTGGCCACGCGTGCAGCCCTTGGGCGAAGGCGCATGGAACGCCAAGGGCATGGCGTTTTATGACCGTCTGGTTGATGGACTGCTCGAGCGCGGCATTGGCGCGCATCTGACCCTCAATCATTGGGATCTGCCCCAGGCACTGCAGGACAAGGGCGGGTGGGCGAGTCGCGACACCGTGCACCGCTTTGTCGAGTACGCCTGCGGCGTGGCCCAGCGACTTGGCGACCGTGTGGTGTCGATCACGACGCATAACGAACCCTTTGTGCAGTCCATCCTCGGGCATGAAACGGGCATCTTCGCCCCGGGGGTGCGCGACAGGGGCGTGGCCATGCAAGCGGCACACCACCTGTTGCTCAGCCACGGCATGGCCGTGCAAGCGTTGCGCACGCTGGGCATCCAGAGTGATCTGGGCATCGTGCTCAATCTCGCTCCCATCCAAGCCGCCTCCAGTGCTGCGGAGGATCTGGCACGCGCCCATCTGGAGGATGGCCGCTTGGTGCGCTGGTATATGGACCCCCTCTTCAAGGCGGCCTATCCCGAGGATGTGCTGGCTTTCCTGGGCGGGGATGCCCCGCGCATTGAACACGGCGACATGGCCATCATCGCGACCCCGATGGATTTCCTCGGCGTGAATTACTACTCGCGCGCCGTCTTCAGCGCCTCCGGCCCCCGAGATCCGCACGACAGCGGTGCCGAGATCACCGACATGGGCTGGGAAGTCTACCCCGAGGGCCTCACCGAGTTGCTGGTGCGTTTGCACCGCGATTACGCCACTCCGGCCCTGTACGTGACGGAAAACGGGGCCGCCTTCAAGGACCAACTCGTCAATGGACGGGTCCACGATATCGCACGCATGCGCTATATCGCCAACCACATCGCCGCCGTGGGCAAGGCCCTGCACCAAGGCGTGCCCCTGCGCGGTTTCATGGTGTGGAGCCTGCTCGACAACTTCGAGTGGGCAAGCGGCTATGCCAAGCGCTTTGGCATCGTGCATGTCGACTACCAAACCCAGCGCCGAACCCTCAAAGACAGCGCCCTGTGGTACCAAAACTTCCTCAGCTCACAACCCGACAAATCCGTCGCAGTTGGCTGAATCGATTGGAGCGTGATATGTGTCGGGTGACTTTAAGAGGCGTGCGCAAGCGTTACGGCAGTGTCGATGTCATCAAAGGGGTCGACCTCGAGGTGCACGACGGAGAGTTCCTGGTTTTTGTTGGCCCATCCGGGTGCGGCAAGACGACCACGCTGCGAATGATTGCGGGTTTGGAGAGCATCACTGAAGGCGACTTGGAGATTGACGGCGCAAGAGCCAACGACGTGCGTCCGGCCGAGCGGGGCGCGGCAATGGTCTTTCAAAGCTACGCTCTTTACCCGCATATGACGGTCGCGGAGAACATGGGTTTTTCGCTGAAGATGGCAGGTATAGCGAAACCCATTCGAAAGGAGCGTGTGGCTCGTGCTGCTGAGATTCTCCGCATTAGTCATCAGCTGGACTTTTATCCGAAGCAACTCTCGGGTGGTGAACGCCAGCGTGTTGCGATTGGGCGAGCCATTGTGCGTAAGCCCAAGGTATTCCTGTTTGACGAACCGCTATCAAACCTCGACGCGGCCTTGCGGGTCAATATGCGCATCGAATTGACGCGTTTACACAAGGAGTTGGGGACGACCATGATCTATGTAACGCATGATCAGGTCGAGGCCATGACGATGGGCGATCGAATCGCTGTGTTCAACAAAGGCGTGATCGAGCAGCTTGGTGCACCCATGGCGCTTTTCAATAGCCCGGCAAATGAGTTCGTTGCGACGTTTCTCGGGACCCCGCGCATAAATCTGATCGACAAGCCTGGCTCGGGCGCCTCCGCGGCGCAGCGTCAGCTTTGGCAGGCGCTAATTGGACGAAGAGCTGACAGCGCGCAGCGCGCGGGCGTGCGCCCGGAGCACCTCGCCGTGGTTCCAGCCAGTCAGGGAATCCCCGCAACGGTCGAGTTGGCTGAGCATCTGGGCGACTCGTCGATTATTTACCTCCGTGTAGAAGGTGTTGAATCTGTTTGGGCGGCCACGATCCGCAGCGACTGCGCTGTGCCGTGCGATGCGGGCCAGACCGTGGGGCTGGTGCCAGACCCTGCGTGGGCTCTGGCCTTCGATGCAACGGCAAGGCGAATCGTCATGTGATGAGCATGGTGATCGTGGCTGGTGGTATGTGGTTCCGCGCGGACCCCAATTCATCGAATGGCTCCGGCTTCGCATCACAAGCGGATGCCAAGCCCTGCAACTCCTCCCAAACGTCGGCAATCGTGTAGGGAATTTACGGATCTACAGGATGATGACATGTTGCTTCGCTATGTGTTGACGGCACGTGACTCGGAGGCGCGGCTTTCGGAGCAGCCCGCCCTTGAGCCGTCTAGTGTTGAAACACCGGGATTGCCGGTACTGACGGTTGACACGACGCATCAATTCCAAATCATCGAGGGCTTTGGTGGGGCGTTCACAGAGGCAGGGGCAGTATCTTGGATGGCACTGAGTCCAAACCAGCGCGACGCTGCGTTGAGGGCATACTTCGCTACGCCAGCTGAAGACGGGCACGGCTATGCCCTTTGCCGTGTGCACATGAATAGTTGCGATTTCGCCCTTGATAATTATGCGCATGTGCAGACCACCGGGGACGTGGATTTGCGCAGCTTCAACATCAGCCGCGATCAGCAAGCCCTGTTGCCGTTCATCAAGGCGGCCCAGCGGGTCACAAGGCATCCCATCAAGCTGCTGGCGTCGGCATGGAGTCCGCCGGCTTGGATGAAAACCAATGGCAGCATGAACCATGGCGGCAAGCTGCGACCCGAATATCGACTCGCTTGGGCGCGGTGTTTTGTGCGGTTCATCGAAGCCTACGCACAAGAGGGGGTTCCGATCTGGGGCGTCACGGTGCAAAACGAGCCAATGGCAACACAGCGTTGGGATTCATGCGTTTACTCCGCCGAGGAGGAGCGAGATTTCATCCGTGACTATTTGGGACCCGAGCTTGTGCGGGCAGGACTTGCTGATATCAAGATTGTCGTTTGGGACCACAACCGTGATTTGATGGTTGATCGGGCGAGCGTCATCTACGGCGACCCCGAGGCCTCGAAATATGCATGGGGGCTCGGCTTCCATTGGTATGGAGAGGATCACTTCGATCATGTTCAGCGTGTCCACGATGCCTGGCCTGAAAAGCGGTTGCTGTTTACCGAAGGCTGTCAGGAAGGGGGCGCACATATGGGCAGCTGGGCGCTCGGCGAGCGTTATGCGCATTCGATGATCAACGATCTCAACCGGTGGACGGTAGGGTGGATTGACTGGAATCTCGTTCTCGACCTGCAGGGTGGGCCCAATCACGTCGGAAATTTCTGCAGCGCCCCCATTTTGATCGACACAGCCCATGATGCGCTGTACCAGCAGAGTTCCTTTTATTACATCGGGCACTTCTGCCGCTTTGTGGTTCCCGGGGCACGTCGTGTCCTGTGCGCCTCATCGGTCGCAGCGCTCGAGTGCACGGCATTTCGCAACCCCGACGGCTCGCCCGTGCTGATTGTGATGAACCGAACGGATGCCCCTGTATCGTTCATGCTTCGACTGGATGGAAGCCGATTCCTCACGCAGATACCCGGGCATGCAATTGTGTCCCTTGCCGCGGCGGTGCCGCACTGAGGGTGTCGGCGCCCGCATCGTTGCGCCGAGGAGTCGGCCCTACCGATTCCAGGAATGACGCTCTACGCGACTCGGTATTTCTGCTATTGACATGCAGGGGGGGCTTCACCTAACCTCAATGAAAGCGCTTTCAGTCGGGAAGTGTAGCGAGAAGACGAAAGGAGATCAGATTGAAAATTAAACTTGCGCTCGGTGCAGTCACGTGCCTTGCTTCGGCCTCTGCATTTGGCGCCCAAATTGGCCTGATCAATCTGTCCGGCTTTGCCAAAGATGAGGTGAGCGTTGCCAACAACGTCGCACCCCCTGCGACCAACTGCTTCGGCGACACGCGTGGTGTGTTGGGAACGGCCTTCCCCGGGTGTGGCGCGCCCACCACCACCGGGACAGTGTCCACGCCCACGCCGATGATTCAGGTGACGGCGTCCACCCAGCACGAGTTTGACTCGGGCTGGACCGTCGATGGAAGACTGACCAAACGCATCCGCAATGGATCGAATGACATTGTGGGACAGTACTGGTTCGACAAAAACATTGGGGTCTCATATCCGACGTTTGGCACGATCCGCGTGGGCACGCAACTTGCGCGCGCGTGGTCACGACAGGACGCGTTCAGTTATCCCATCGGCCTTTCAAGTCCATGGAGCGAATCCGGCGCTGGGTTTGGTCTGTTCCCTCAATCCATTCGCTATACAACGCCGCAAATAAATTTTTCGCTTGGCAAACTAACTCTCGAGGCGACCTACGCCACGGAAACCGCGTACGACACGTATTTCAACAAAAACCCGCCCGTACCCGTCGATACGCCGACGCCTCAAATGCTTGAGTTGTTCGCGCAATTTTCCAATCAGAAAAATTTGATTGAGCTGACCTTGGAACTCAGCCATGGCGGTGCTCAGTCGTCGTGGGGAAAATCACCGTTTGTCGGTGCCCCTGGCGACCCTCAGACGCTACCCGGAACGACAACTGGACGCTACAGCTCCATTCCTCGCCAAAGCGTCGCAATTCTGGAGGGCGACCATTGGTTTAATCCGCAATGGATGCTGACCTGGGGCGTAAGGCATAGCTATTGGTCAGGTGCCGCCTTGACGTGTGACTATGCGGTTCAATACTCGGGGTGCGTTTATAACGCGGGCTTTAATTATTCGGGCCTCAGTGGGATAAACCCCGGCTACGCTGCGAATGTGAATGATTTTCTGCTTGGCATATCACATTACCATGGTCTCTGGACCTACACCGCAGGGATGGTTTATCTCGGCAAGGCAAAAACCGACAACCCAACGGAGTGGGGGCAGAGCAATTCGGCAATCTTCACCAATCTTGGTATTTACAGAAAGGTTCCTGAGCTTTACCGTAATCTAAGCATCTACGGTGGTCTTGGTTACGTCCATTTTGGCCGTTTGGGACCCGCCCCTCTGAGCATGCCGAGCAATACTGCCTTCGCCGGCATCGATCCTCGCACGACGCGATCTGGCGAGTCGGTGACACTCGGTGTTTTAGTGACGTTCTAAGCGAAAACATCACATATCGGCGTTGAGAAGGCGCCTCGAGCGGAGGTCTTGATGAGATACCTGGAAGTTTTTGCGGTAGCGGCACTGTTTGCATTTACTGGACCGGCCCAAGCCAACGCGACCTCCAATAGCCCTATTAAGGATGGGCTTGGGGCCTATTTTTTAGCGCCGCATCCCGGTGGTTTTTTTGGGCCATCGGATCCGTCGCCGCCAGAAGCCAATTACCGTACGGCCGCGATGATGAAAATGGCGGCGCCTACGAACCAGTGGTATTCATCCTTAATGTTTGAGCGCTGGTCCTATCCGCTGTTCGCGACCCCAGTTAGCTATCGCGCCGGGCCAAACGGCTTCGAGGTCGGCGTGCCGACCCCCACTGTGAGCCAGGCAAAGAGTGGATACAAGGAGGTGATCTGGCCACACCGTGCAGAACTGACGATCAACCCGACTGCATTCAAGCCCGTCGACGCTCGCCTGGCCGGGCATGGGGACTGGAATGTCAAGGTCGAAATGGCCAACGGGAGTGACAAATTTGATGCCACGATCCTTCATGGCAGTCCCTTCAGCTATTACAAAATCACACGCGGAGACGTGCGCCTGAGATTCGACTCTGACGCCGTAATCGCTGAGCATGGGGTGCCATCGGGGGTGGCGAGCTTTGTGGTTGATGGCCACCCATATGCAGTTTTTGGCCCTTCCGGGTGCAGCTTCACCTGGGTTTCGCCGCGGGAAATGATCTTGCACCTTCCCGCTGACTCCGGCTATTTCTCCGTTGCGGCATTGCCCAACGATTCGATGCAAACGATCAAGCTGTTTAAGCAGCATGCCTATGCATTTGTTACGAACACCCGGGCGGAGTGGACTTATGACGCTAAGACCAGTCGAGTCATTACGCACTTCGTCGTGACAACGCACGCCATGCAGGGCGGCGAAACGACTCCAATTCTTGGGCTATATCCGCATCAATGGTTTGATCAAAGCATTCCGGGTCTGCTTCCCGATGTTTTTCCAAGTGTCCGGGGCACGATCAAACTCCTCGCCGCGGATGAGTTCACTACGCAGATGACGTACCACGGAATCATCCCGTTCTGGCCGAAGCTTCCTGCTGCGGTTGGCGGAAGCCGAGTGGACTCCCTGCTCGGTGGCGACGTGGCGAAGATGTATGGCGCATTTGGTGTCCAAGGCCCCGGAACCTATTGGATTGGCAAGGGGCTCGGCCGCGCCGCGCAACTTATGGATATCGCTGCAGTGCAAGGCAAAGCGGGCGAGGCGCAGAAACTAGAGAACATGTTGACCCAGCACATGGAGGACTTTTTTTCGGGCAAGAACTCCTCAACATATTTTGTGGTGGATCGATCGATTGGAACAACTATCGGCTACCCGCAGGAATATGGAAGTGTGAGCCACATGAATGACCATCATTTTCATTACGGCTACTGGATTAACGCTGCCGCGCAAGTGGCACTGCGGGACCCGACATGGGCAGCGAAAGATCATTGGGGCGGGATGGTCGATCAATTGGTCCACGACATTGCGACCGACAGGCGTGGCCTGAAGAGGGATCCTTATCTTCGAAATTTTGACCCCTATGAGGGCCATTCCTGGGCCAGTGGCGATGAGATGATGAATGACGGTAATAATCAGGAATCATCGTCAGAGGCGATCAATGCGTGGGCCGGTCTTATTTTCTGGGGGGCGGCAACTGGCGACGACAAGCTCAGGAATCTCGGAATCTATCTGTATACAACAGAGGTTCAGGCAGTTGACGATTACTGGTTTGATATTCATCACATTGTATTTGCGCCAAATTACAACCGGGTATTGGCAGCTCAGGTGTTTGGTGATAAATACGCGTACAACACGTGGTGGACACAGAATCCGCGTGAAGTCCAAGGCATTAATCTCTTGCCAATCACTCCAGCCTCCACTTATCTTGGCCGCGATCCAAAATACATCAGACTTTTCTTCGACGGCTTAAAGAAAGAGGAGGCCCAGTACGCAAGCAGTGGCATGTCGGATGGCACGCCATCGGATATCTGGCAAGACGTCTTTGCGGAATACAAGGCATTGGCCTTCCCAAAGGTGGCGCGAGGTGATTGGAAATCGCAGGGATCTTCCGAATCGGGAGACAGTCGCACCCATGCTTATTATTGGATTAAAAGTCTGCAATACATGGGGGAGCCAGACTTTGGAGTCACGGCGGATACACCATTGTACGCGGTGTTCAAAAAATCGGATGGCGCAGAAACGTATCTTGCCTTTAATCCAAGTGATAGTTCAATCCCGGTCAAATACAGCGATGGGGCAAAGCTTGTTGCAACGCGTCACGCATTGACGAGCATGGTTGTGAGCGCGCCCGGAGCGACACCGAAAATAAGCGAAAGCAAACTAAACTAGGTCGGCCATCAGTGTGTGCGCGGTCTTAGGATTTCAAATGGATCGGCTGGAGAAAGCGTTGATATTCCATGGCGAGCGTTGCCCAATGCGAAAGTCGATAAATGCGGCAATAGTTCAGCGTTTTGAATATGCCGTCGAGCGAGGCAAAAAGGAGAGATGATGCGTAAAGCAGCAATGGCCATTGCAATTGGTACGGTCGTCGTGAGTGCGTGCGGAGGAGGCGGTGGGGGAACCACGACCGCAAGCACCAATCCGACAAGCACGAGCGTAGGGACGAATACTACAACGACGGGTGGAAGCAGCACCACCACGACGACACCGACCAGTAGTTCCGGTTCACTACCGAGCACCGGGCTCGCAGCGAGTTATGCGAAGACAGTGTGGTTTGATGATTTTTCACAGGACCCGTCCGGCACGCCCAATACAAGTCTATGGGCCATGGAAACTGGAAACGGAGCAGAGTACGGAAACCCGGGATGGGGCAACAACGAGGCCGAATATTACCTGCCCTCGAATGCCGCAGTTGGGAACGGAGATTTGGTAATCACGGGGAAGGCAGACAATTCGCAGACGGGCTACAGCTTCACGTCAGCGAAGGTCACGTCTCGGAAAGCCATTGATTTAAGTCAGCCCGGTTTTCTTGAAGTGAAGGCGAAGCTTCCCACGGGAACCGGATCTTGGCCTGCAATTTGGCTTCTTCCTGGCCAATCGCCAGGGCAGAGTTTCCCACCAACCACCGCGCAGCTTGCAACGCAGCCAACATGGCCGGCGGGGGGCGAGATTGATATGGTGGAATGGCTGAGTAGGTATTTTGGAACGCAGAATTCTGTGATTCAAAGCACCTTTCATTTGCCATCGGGGGTATCGAGCCCAGCCTACACGGACGCCTACCAGTATGTGAAGGCGACGCTTTCAACGCCCATTGATACGAGCTTTCATTTATATCAGCTTGCCTGGACGGCGACCCAGATCCAGTTTGCTGTCGATAATACGGTGTTGACGACGTGCTCGAAGAGTACCCTTGTTTGTACCCCTGCCGATCCAAGTTCTCCTCTGCTGCCGGCATCTGCCTTTTGGCCATACGGGGGGATTTATCAAACCTACTACCTGATCATGAATTTGGCCGTGGGAGGCAACCTGGGCGCCCCAAACGGAAACAATTCAGCGCTTCCAGCGAATTATAGTCAAACGATGGATGTGGCCTACGTGAGGTATATGACGCCCTAAAGAGAGAGGAACACGCCGCGTTCCGACGTGGCGCGTCAGCGCTTGCCGCGCCACCTATCCGATGTTGGTGCTGGGCGCCATCGGCTGCAACTCCGGTGGCATAAGCGCGACGAAGGTCGTCGCGCTGTCCCAACCCGTGATAAACGCCTTAGGTTGCCGGTCCACGCTGTACAGTCCCCAGTGCTTCTCAGGTTCAAGGGGGTCGTTTGAGCCCTTCCATGGCTCGTCAAAGGCTTCAAAGATGAATGTGAGGATATTTGCGTTGCGTGTCCAGGTCAGCAGATTCTCGAGATAGATGGCTTGAAATGCCTGGGATGCATGGTGCGGTTCAATGCCACGGCCATTGGAGCGGGTTGTCCATCCTGCTTCGGTGATAATAACCGGTTTATTGTGATATAGGCTTGCCACGCTGTAGTAATTGTCCCGCGTATAGTCAATCGCTTCATGAGCGTTTTTGTATTCCCAAACCGGGTAGGTGTGCAGCGAGATGAAATCCAGTTCAGCGGCAAGATCCCAAAGTTGGTGTCGCCATGGAATATAGTTTTCACAAAAGGTGACAGGTTGAGGTAAATGTGCTCTGACGCGACGCACAAGGGCAATCATCCGTTCCATGGGCACAAGGTGGTCGGTCCAATCGACCATGGCCTCATTGCCAACAGCAACAGCAAAGACAATATCCGGATAGCGTCTGGCTAACGCGATGAGACGCTGCGTCTCGGCATCATTTTCGGCCCTGTTCGCTTCAAGTTGTCGATCCGCGTACATGCCACCCCAAGGGCAGGCGGGGTTGTTGACTTCTGCGGCCAAATGGGCGCCAAGCAGGACCCGAAAGGGAAGGCGGTCCCGTCGAATGACCTCCAGAACCCGCTGTGCATGTGCACTGCAGTCATAAAGGCGCAGGAGCGACCAGCGGTCCCGCAAAAGGGTTAGATCCTCGGCGATCTCACCGTGTGATGGATACTGTTTCTCGACAGGGCTTTGGCCTTCGCGGTAGCCGGAATAACAGATCGCGAGGCCCGTTGGGAGCTTGATCATTGGTGTCGTTTGGTCGATTAGATGAACTTGTGCTGGCCGTTCTGATTCCAAAGACCCCAAAAAGCGCCGACGTCCCCCTCGGCGGCGACTTTCCATGCTTCGTCAAAAGCCGCGAAATAGAAAATGGGGACGTGATGGTCGCGCGCCCATTGCTGGGACTCGATGAAGTAACGCATCGCGCCGTCGACAGAAGGTGTAGCGCTGTGGAAGGCTGTGCCGCGATGCGGCCAACCGGTTTCGCTAATGATCACTGGCTTGCCGGGCGCGGTAGCTAGAGCGCGGGCATACATCGTCTGCATGTAAGGGACGGCTTCATCGAGGGGGCAGCCCTCCCAGAATGGGTAGCAGTTGGCCAGAACAACGTCGCACGCCTGGGTGACACGAGGGTGTTTTTCAAAAAGGAAGTACGCATCGACATAGCCAATTGGGATGCCGGGAAGCGCCTGCTTCGCTCGCCTCAAGTAACCGAGCAACTCGTCTTCGGAAAGATCCTCGCGTAAGAGAACTTCATTGCCGACTGCAAGGATGTCCACATATCCAGCGCGTGCAATCGCGACGGCGGATTCAAACTCACGCTCGTTGGTGGCAGAGTCCGCCCCAAGCCACATGCCGGCGAGCGTATTCAAGCCGAGTTCATGCGCGATGCGTGGCGTGGCCTCGTGGCCTTCAGTACATGAGAAGCTTCGAATCCAGCGCACGTGCGAGCGGACAATTTCCAGGCGCGAGCGGATTTGGAGCGCGGCGATGGATGACCCCGGGCCCTGACCGTCAAGATAGGGACTGAAGCATAGCCCGTGGAGGCCTTTTTCAAGCGTCGTGCGGAAGGCCTCTTTCAGGCTACGCGGCTCCTCAAGGGATTGACGTATCGGAGGCGCCGAAGCAGTCCACGGCGTTACCGTGTCGCCGCCGGAACGCCCTTGATAGAGATCATTGCCGTCGTGGTGGTACAGGGTTTTGGACATCGTGGCTCCGGTAGCTGGCGTGCATGAACGTCATGAACGCGGCTCGTATCGTGGCGTGGTCCATGGAAGCGGGCCTTCACCTCGCGGCTGGGGTGCTCCATACCCTTTCGCACGGTCGTAGACGCGAACGTAATCCACTAAAAGATCGGCGGGGAAACGGGTCTGCCCATTTGGCGCGCCGGGAAAATTCCCGCCCACGGCTACGTTCACCACGATATAAAAGGGCCTATCGAACGGCGCAGGCCAAGCATTTAATTCGGATGGGCCCAGGGGAGCTGTGCCGTGACCATCGTGGGTCGAGCTGCAGCTCCACCAGAAGTTCTGCCGTGCCCACGTCACCCCGTCAAACAGCCAACGAATCTCACCTGGGTCCCATTCAACTGCATAAATATGCCAATCTCCGACGTTGCCTCCATCGGGCACGGTATGCGTGTGTGTCACAAGTTTCCGCTCGGGAAACGTGGAGCCGAAGTGAATGCTTCCCAAGACGTTTTCGGGGTGTTCCCCGAGGATCTCCATGACGTCGATCTCGCCTGAGGCAGCCCAACTGCCATAGTGATCTTCATGCGGCAACAACCAAAGCGCGGGCCAGAGTCCTTTGCCACACGGCACCTTGGCACGAAATTCAAATCGACCATACTGCTTGACGAACAGGGGCGCGCCGTCGCGGCGCCGCGTTTTTATGCGCGCCGACGTATACGCACAGCCGTGCAGTGCTTTCTGTAGCGCTCGGATATGGAGCACGCTGTCTCGGACGAAGATATTGGAAGGGTCGCGCGTGTAATACTGGAGTTCGTCATTGCCCCAACCCGAAACCCAGGTTTTGTCCTTTCCAGCGAAAAAGCCGTTGCCCAAATCGAAATCCCATTTTTGGGGATTCACCTGATCACCATCGAACTCATCGCTCCAAACCAGAGTCCATTCGGAATCGTCCGTGGGTTTGAAATTACGCGATGTGATAATTTTCTTCATGCCGCGCACGCCAATTGGGAGCCTTGGCCAAGGGCAGATATCGAAGCCGTAGTGCTTGCCGTTTCCGCTTTGGGTGCTGGCGTAAGACCGAATGACTGTGGCACCTGCGCTGCGCAGTGCTGCGTGGCATTGCCGCAAAGGGTCCTAACGGGCGGTAGGCAGCGTGCTTCCACGGCGGTGAGTCCAGGCGCATTGAGCGGGACGGGCAGCTTTTGCGCTCGTTGCGAAAAGGGGAGGGGAATCGATCGGCAAAGGACGGTTCAAGCCGCTGCCCGCAGCCGGTCCGAGGCGACGGATTTGTCGGGTTGTGAGCTGAGGAAGTTTTGGTACCACAGGGCGCTGT
>JABBOE010000078.1 GCA_019351955.1 Pseudomonadota bacterium | reverse complement strand
GCAGCTGGCGTGCTGGCCTGGGCCGTGCACTGGGTGGAGCGCCATTTCGATTTTGCCGACGAAGGCGCTGCGCTGCTGCTGGTAGGACTGATCCTGCTGGTGCTGTCCATCACCCGCATGATGCAGTGGTCCACGCTGCTCACGCCTGTTCTGGCCGGCCTGCTGCTGCGCGCGCGCAGTCAGCGTCCACGCGTGTGGCCCCGGCACTTCGGCACTGCAGGCGGGGTGCTGGTGGTACTGCTGTTCCTGATCCTGGGCCTGAGCCTGAACTGGGCAGCGCTCGCCAGCGGCATGGCCGTGGGCTTGCTGCTGGCCGCCGTGCGCGCGCTCGCCAAGCTCGCGGTGCCCCTCCTGCTCGGCCGCCCATCGGGCTTGAGCTGGAGGCAATCCACCGCACTGGGGTTGGCGCTGAACCCCGCAGCCGGCGTGAGTTTCGTGCTGCTGCTGAATTTGGCGCAGGCCGTGCCGCATTTTCCGCATGCCCTGATCGCCTCGGCTTTTGCCGCCATCGTCGTCCTGGAGCTCGGGGGCACGTTGCTGGCGCGCTGGGCGCTGGGCCGCTCGGGCGATATTGCTGCGGTGCGCAAGGCACCGTGAGGAGGACACAATGAGTCTGGGACCGTTTTCGCAGTCGGACGCACTGTCCATCGGAATTGAGTTGGAGCTGCAGATCGTCAGCCGCCACAACTACGACCTCATGCCTTGCGCGCCCGACCTGCTTCGCTTGCTTGAGGGTCGCAAGCTTCCTGGGCTCGTGACCCCGGAGATGACCGAAAGCATGATCGAACTCTCCACCGGCATCTGCACCGGCTATGAGAATGCGCTGGCCCAACTGGGAGAGATTCAAGGCGCCCTCGTGGAAGCGGCCAACCGGCTCGATGTGGGCCTGGCTGGTGGCGGCACGCACCCCTTCCAGCACTGGGCGCAGCAACGCATCTTTGACAAGCCGCGCTTTTTGCAGCTCTCGGAGCTGTACGGATATTTGAGCAAACAGTTCACCGTATTCGGCCAGCACGTTCACCTGGGCTGCCCGAGCGCGGATGAGGCGCTCTACACGCTTCACTGCCTGTCGCGCTTCATTCCGCATTTCATTGCGCTATCGGCGTCCTCACCCTATGTGCAGGGTGAGGACACCGGTTTTCACTCGGCCCGGCTGAACTCAGTCTTTGCCTTTCCCCTGTCGGGTCGGGCGCCCTTCGTGCTGACGTGGGATGACTTTGAGCGCTACTTCGAAAAAATGACCGCCACCGGCGTGGTCAAAAGCATGAAGGATTTCTACTGGGACATCCGCCCCAAGCCCGAGTACGGCACGATTGAGGTCCGTGTAATGGACACGCCGCTGACGATCACCAAGGCGGCGCGCATTGCGGCCTATATCCAGACGCTGGGCCGCTTCATCCAGACCGAGCGTCCCTACACGCCACAGGATGACGATTACCTTGTCTACACCTTCAACCGTTTCCAGGCCTGCCGCTTCGGCTTCGATGGCACGTTTGTCGACCCGGCCACGCGCGAGCACCGCACCCTTCGCGAAGATTTGGTGCGCACGCTGGTCAAGCTCGAAACTCACGCCATGGCGCTCAAGTCCGACACGGCCTTGCGCGAACTCCTGGCCGATGTGAGCGCGCGTGGCAATGACGCGCAGTGGATCCGCGAGACGTTCGCGCGCGAAAAACACTTGCCGGAAGTCGTCAGGCAGCAGTGCGGACGGTGGATGGAAAGTCTGCGCTGAGCCGCAACCGTATGCTGCGCATGAACGGCGCGCTCAGTTCCCGCCGACCCACTCGCGCGCTTGCTGGCCGGCGAACTGCATGCGGTGCAGTTGCGCGTACAGACCGCCTTGCGCCAGCAACTCCGATTGTGAGCCCAACTCCACCAGGCGTCCCTGATCGAGCACCGCAATGCGATCGCAGTGGGCGATGGTCGCCAGACGATGCGCGATCACGATGGTCGTGCGGCCCCGCATCAGCCGATCGACCGCCTGCTGCACCAGCCGCTCGCTCTCGGCATCGAGCGCACTGGTGGCCTCGTCGAGGATGAGGAGCGGTGCATCCCGATACAGCGCCCGGGCGATGGACAGGCGTTGCCGTTGCCCACCGGAGAGTTTCGAGCCATTGTGGCCAACCTCGGCGTTCATCCCTCCGGGCAGGCCGCGCACGAAATTGGCCAGAGCTGCCGCCTCCAGCGCCGCCCAGGCACGGGCTTCGTCGACCGGCTCCCCGAAGCTCACGTTGGCGCCAACGCTGTCGTTGAGCAGCATCACGTCCTGCCCAACGTAGGCGATCTGCTGACGCAGGCTATGCAGACGCCAGTCACGCAGAGGCGTCCCGTCAAGCAACAGGCGACCGGACGTGGGCTCGAGAAGGCGCGGCACCAGACGCATCAACGTCGTCTTGCCGGCGCCCGAGGGGCCCACCAGAGCCAGGCTCTCGCCGGCGCACACGTGCAGGCTCACGCTGTCGAGCACCGGGCGATCAAGCACGCCAATGCGAACCGTCACGTTGTCGAAAACCAGGTCACCGCGCACGCGTTGGGTCTCGAAGGTCCCGGTGTCGAGCTCCTCGGGCGAATCCACGATGCCGCGCAAGCGCTCCAGGGAACTGAGCGCACGCATCATCGGCTGCACGATGTCCGATACGCGGCGCAGAGGCGACAGCGTCATCAGCATGGCGGTGATGAATGACACGAAACCGCCCACGCTGTGATGGCCGGAAAGATCGCTCTGGTGCAGGGCGTAGACCATCACCACCGACACGGCCAAGGCTGAAAGCCACTGCGAAACCGGCGTGGTGGAGGATCCCGACACCAGCGTCTTCACCGTGGTGCGGCGCAGATACTGATTGATGGCATCGAATCGGGCGGCAAATCCGCTTTGCGCGTTGTGGACGCGGATTACCGGTGCGGCGAGCATCCCTTCTTCCAGCGCATAGGCGGTCTCCTCAGCAGCCTTTTGCATCTGCGCATTCAGCCGCTTCGCTCGCCGACTGATGAGCCGCATGGTGAAGAGCAGGGGCATCAGAATGGCCAAGGTCAGCAGCGTGAGACTCCAGTTCAGCCACAGCAGGTAGCCAAACAAGGCCACGAGTGTGAGGCTGTCGCGCACCAGGGTGAGCAGCCCGGGGAAGATCATCCCCAAAGCCAGTTGCGCCTCGTACACGGCTGCACCGATGAGGCTGCTGGCGCTCTCGCGCTGCAGCGCAGCGAGCTGCGCATGCACAATCTGCCCATAGACCAGAGAGCGCACCCTCGCCAACACGTTTTGCGTGAGCCATTGTGTGAGAAACTGTGACCCCAGCCAAGCCAGCCCGCGTGCCGTGAACAGGCCAAGCAGGACGGCAGGGACCGCCCATAGCGGGAAGTCGCGCTTGGGCGTGAATCCGACATCCAGCACGTGCTTCATCAGCGCTGGAAGCACGGGTTCGGTGGCGGCCACAATAGCCGCGAAAAGCACGATGAGCAGCGCAGCCGCGCGATTGCGGGGGTTGGCCAGGAAAAGTTGCCACAAAAGCTGGCGCGATCCCGCGGTGTCCGACTGATTTGGGGAAGTTGTCAATTGACTGAGACCGAAAACGCTGAAGCCCATTCGCCCATCCGTGCGCCTCACGGCGCAACGGGTGGGGCCACCGCGCGCATCCTAGCCCCTAACGGGACCCCGCTGAGCGAGCCCGACACACCGCGTTGGCTTGGGTGGACCATCGCGGCTCTTTTAATGGCTTATCCAGCCCTTATGCTGGTTGTGCCCGGCGCGATTAATACAGCCTTTGCGCTGCTTCTGCTGCTAAGCCTTGGGATCTTGGCTTCGGGGTGGCGCCACGACAGTGGCAGAGGGGCCTCCGCCGAGGCGAGGCGCGCCTCACTCCCAGCGACTTGGGGCTGGGCGTTCAGCTTGGCCATGCTTGCATTGCCGGTTTCGATTTTTCTCAGCCAGGTTGCGAATCAGCGGTGGGGGTGGCCCTATTACGATGCGGCATCACGTTTCCTGTTCTCCGTTCCGATCTTCTTTGCGCTTCGCCGAATCGCTCCCAAATACCTTCGCCCGCTCCAATACGGGTTGATCGCCGGCGCGCTTGTCGCGGCCTTCGCCATCACGTACATACCACGGGACTGGGGCAATGGGCGTTTGGGCACCAGTTTTGTCAATCCGATCCACTTTGGCGATCTTGCCTTGACCCTTGGCATGCTGGCAGCCTTTAGCATCGACTGGGGAACCCGCAACCCCCATTGGATGCAGGCATTGAAGATTTGCGCGCTTTTGGCCGGTCTGTATGCGTCCATGAAAACCGGGGCACGCGGCGGTTGGGCGGCCATCCCCCTCTTCGTGGCGCTATGGCTTTGGTTTCAGAGAAGGAACCTGCCGCCATCCAGGCTGGCCTGGTATGCAGCCGTTGCATGCGCGCTGGCCATCGCCAGCTATCTGTTGCTTCCTGAAGTGCACCATCGAATCGACATGATTGAGGCAAACCTCGCTGCTTATCAGAGCGGCCAGGACAACACCTCACTCGGAATCCGCTTTCAACTGTGGCGGGCGGCACTCTTGATTTTCGAGCAGAACCCATGGCTGGGCGTTGGAATGGGTGGCTTCAAGGCGCTCATGCCGTCGATGCAAAAGATTGGCGTTGTCACTCCACTCGCCGCCGCACTTGGGGAAGGAGAGGTCCATAGCGAAATGCTGTCCAAGCTATGCCAGCTCGGCATTCTGGGGTTGATTGCCATTGTCAGCGTGTATGCGGTGCCGGCCCTGATGTTCGCGCGGCGCCCATTGAACGGCGCCGCCTCCCGGATTCGAAGCGCCCAGATGGGAATGGTCTTGATTGGCGTGTTTTTCGTGTATGGTTTAAGTGTTGAGACCTTTGACTTAACCATGACGGCTGCTTTTTATGCGCTCACGACAGCGATTTTGCTCGCGTCAACTTACAATGAAAACGATTCGCGGTGAATATCAATATGTTTAGCATCCTCATTCCGACTTGGAACAATCTGGAGTTTCTTCAGTTATGTGTGGCCAGCATACGAAAGAACTCGGCATTGCCGCACGAGATCCTGGTGCACGTCAATGATGGAAGCGACGGAACATTGGAGTGGGTCAAGAACGAAGGTATCCGGCATACCCACTCCACGCATAATGCGGGCATCTGCCTGACCGTGAATGGCCTCGCGGGCATTGCGACACAACCATGGCTCGTTTATATGAACGATGACATGATTTGCTGCCCAGGCTGGGATACGGCATTTACCAATGCCATCCGTGCGTCCGACACGGATTTGATCTTCCTGTCGTCGACGCTCATTGAACCGAGGGATACAAGGAACCCGGTTGTAATCGTGGATGATTTTGGAACCTCACCAGACAATTTCGACGAAGAGCGACTTTTGAAGGATTACATGAAGTCGGACAGGCCCGATTTATTGGGACGGGGTTCACAACCGACCTTGGTCAGCACGCGTTGGTGGCATATGGTCGGCGGATACAGTCTTGAGTTTAGCCCCGGCATGAGTTCCGATGACGATTTATTGATGAAATTCTGGGTTGCTGGATGTCGCACATTCAAGGTTCTGGGCAAAAGTCGGGTTTACCATTTTTCCTGCCGAAGCACCGGACGTGTTCGGAGGAATAAAGGAGCCCGAACTTTCGTCACCAAGTGGGGCATTACACAAGGCGAGTTTAAGAAGACTTTTCTCGAGCAGTCAGGAAATCCATCTGGAAATGCGGTGGCGTTTCCACAGAGCACGAGACTTGGCCGATTTAAGCGCGCGGTCTATGGCCTGAGTGGCGACTTTCCGCTGGGTGACATTCGCGCCTGGGATGCGGCACCTGGATTGCACTTCTCCAAAGAGCATGATTGAGGAACTCCTGCGCAGCACGCAGCCGGAAACGTCGTGAGCACCAACACTGCGACCGCGGTTTCCGCAATTCTCATCACGCGCAATGAAGCCCATAACCTGCCCGCTTGCCTCGCGGGTCTGGCGTGGTGCGACGAGATCGTGGTGCTCGACAGCGGCAGCACGGACGAAACCGTCGAGATCGCCCGCCGCGCCGGTGCTCAGGTCCAGACAAGCAGCGACTGGCCAGGTTTCGGCCCGCAAAAAAACCGCGTGCTGGAACTCGCTCGCTGCGACTGGGTGCTGTCCATCGATGCCGACGAGCGCGTGACCCCAGAGCTTGCCGCAGAAATTCGCACGACCATCTCCGGTACAGACCCATGCAACGCCTACGCCATTGCGCGTCTGTCAAACTATTGCGGACAGTTCATGCGTCATGGCGGCTGGTATCCAGACCGCGTCGTGCGGCTTTTCAAGCGGGGCACGGCACGATTTTCTGATGACATCGTCCATGAATCGGTCCAGACCCATGGGCGTGTTGGCCGACTTCGGGAAGACCTTCTGCACATCAGCTACCGCAGCTTCGAAGATGTGCTGGACAAGATGAACCACTATTCCACGGCCGGCGCGAGCAAGGCCGCCGCGCGCGGCCGCTCGAGCAATCTGCTCTCGGCGTGGCTGCACAGCCGCTGGGCCTTCATCCGCGCCTACATTCTGCGTCTGGGTTTTTTGGATGGCCGCCTCGGGTACGTGCTCGCCTGCTCCATTGCGCACGAGACTTGGTATCGTTACATCAAGCTCTGGCACCGACCCCACGAAAACCTGTTGAAGGACACACTGGATGCCGCAGCACCTCGGACCGAACGCCGCTGAACACCGTCAAGGCGCCACGGTTCACCCATCCCATGCGCGTGATAACGATTGGAGTAACCTCGGCGTGCGCTGCGGCTCAAAGCCGGATGGAGGGTGCCCTCCGACCCGCGCCTCTTGCTTGTCGCGTAGCATTCCTTAACCGGTCCGGCTCATGCCCCTGCGTAGAATTTTTGATTATTGATCGACCAAGTCGGGGTATGTGCCGATCGCATTGTCCATGCCAGCTTCATGGCCCCGAGGCCTGCGCCTCTTTGAGTCTCTCTCATGAAACGACGCCACTTTCTGCTCAATAGCCTTGCCAGTCCCTGGCTGCGTCCTGTTGGCGCTGCTGCGGCCTCGTTCGCCATTCCCGCCTTGGCCCGTGCCCAGTTCAAGATCGACGTCTCGGGCATTGGCGCCACACAAATTCCGGTGGCCATTGCCCCGTTCAAGGGACAGGAAGCATGTGGTCAGCCGATCGCCGACATCATCCGGGCCGACCTCACGCGCAGTGGCCAGTTTCGCACGTCTAACCTGGGTGGCGCTGCGCTCACCGAGCAGGGGCCGCCCAATTACGCGGCGTGGCGCGCCCAGGCGCTGGAGGCGGTTGCCGGCGGAAGCGTGGCGTCGCAAGGGCCTGGCCGGTGGATGATCCGTTTCCGACTGTGGGACGCCGTCAAGCAAGCCGACATGGGCGGTGAGGTCTACCAGGTCGTCACCGGTGACTTGCGCCTGGCAGCGCACCGCATTGCGGACTTCATCTACCAGAAGCTCACGGGTCAACGAGGGGTGTTTGCCACGCGCATTGCTTACATCAGCAAGGCAGGCCAGCACAACTTTGGCCTCGTGGTGGCCGATAGCGACGGCGAGAACGCCCGCGCCGCGCTGCGCAGCCGCGAGCCCCTGCTGTCGCCGGTTTGGGCGCCCGACGGCGGGAGCCTAGCCTACGTGTCCTTCGAAACCGGCAAACCTGTCGTGTTCATCCAGGACATTCGCAATGGCGCGCGCCGTGCCGTCGCCAACTTCCGAGGCAGCAATAGCGCCCCGGCCTTCTCGCCCGATGGCCGCACCATGGCCGTCGTGCTCACACTTACGGGGCGCTCGCAAATCTATGTGCTGCCGCGCACGGGTGGCCAACCGCGCCAGCTCATGCACAGCGGCTCCATCGACACCGAGCCCGTGTTCGCGCCCGATGGCAAGAGCCTTTATTTTGTCAGTGACCGCGACGGCTCCCCGCAAATCTACGTTGTGGGCATCAACGGCGGTGGCGTGCGACGCCTGACCTTTTCGGGCAGCTACAACGTCAGTCCTGCCATCAGCGCCGACGGCAAGAATCTCGCCTACATCTCACAGCAGGGCAACAACTTTCAGCTCTGGCTGCAGGATTTGCAATCCGGCAACACACGCGTGCTGGGAAGCGGCACCGACGATGGGCATCCGAGCTTTGCGCCAAACGGGCAGATCCTGCTGTATTCGGCACGCGAAGGCGGCTCCGAGGTCCTGAAAACCGTGTCGCTTGACGGAAGCGTGCGCACCACGCTAGCTGCAGCTGGGCTGCAGGTGCGCGAGCCCTCCTGGGGCCCTTGGACGCCAGGCAACTAACGGCGTGCACAAACGCAAGTTGTTACACGCGGGGGCTTCGCAATGTCATCATCCGCCTGCATCATTCATGTTTGAGCTTTTGCTTGTTTTGAATTAGTCACACCCCTTTCCTTCAATCCTTCACATCCAACCCCTGACTTTCGGAGAACCACGATGAACCACCGCTCTGCCCTTTTGCTGACCGCACTCGCCGCGGCGCTGACCCTGGGCGGCTGCGCCTCGGGCGTCAAGATGAACAAGGCCCCGGTCGAATCCAAGACGGCCGAACCGGCCAATGCCAATGCCAACGGCGCGAACGCGCAAGGCGCCGGCCAGAGCCAGGTCGCCGCAGTGCAGGCTCCAGCGGAAACCAACGCAGGTCCCGGCCCCGATGTGCCCAAGAGTGTGTACTTTGCCTTCAACAGCTACGTCGTGGACGGCAAATACCGCCCCGTGCTTGAGAACAACGCGCAGTATCTGAGCACGCACCCGGCCGCGCATGTGCAGCTTCAGGGCAACACGGATGCTCGCGGTAGCCGCGAGTACAACCTGGCGCTTGGCCAAAAGCGCGCTGACGCTGTGATGAAGGGCATGGAACTGCTGGGCGCCAAACCCAGCCAGATGGAGGCCATCAGCTTTGGCAAGGAAAAGCCCAAGGCTCCGGGCACGACCGAGGCCGATTACGCTGAAAACCGCCGTGTGGACATCGTTTACCAGAAATGATGCAGCAAACCGCCACTGACACGCCCTGCCTTGCAGGGCTTTCCAGGCTGCGCTGCGCGGCCCCGGCCCTCGTGCTCAGCCTCGGGCTGGGCTTGGGTTGGGCGTCGCAGGCCCGGGCCGACATGTTCCCGGACAACGAAGCGCGCCGGGCCATTCTCGACCTGCGCGGCCAGATCGCGCAAAACCAGCAGAGCAACCAAACTCAGTTGACCCAGCAGGGGCAGCAAATCCAGCAGATTCGCAGCTCCTTGCTCGACCTGTCCAACCAGATCGAGCAACTCAAGACCGAGATTGCTCAGTTGCGCGGGCAGCAAGATACGACCACGCGGCAGCTCAACGATACGATTGCCAAGGTTGCGGCAAGCCAGAAGGACCTGACCCAGCGCATGGCCCCGTTGGAGCCGGTCACGGTGCAAATCGGCGGCAAGACCTACACCGTGCAGCCGCCTGAAAAGGCAGCTTACGATCAGGCACTCGGCGCATTCCGCAATTCGGATTTTGCCGGTGCGAGTACCCAGTTCAAGGCCTTCCTGGGCCAATACCCATCCAGCGCCTATGCGCCAGAGGCGCAATACTGGTTGGCCAACGCCTTGTACGCGCAAAAACAGTACAAGGATGCCATCGCCGAATTCAAGGCACTGATCAACGGCTACCCCAATAGCACCCGCATTCCCGAGTCCCTGCTCGGCTTGGCCAATTGCGAGGTGGAGATGCGCGAGGTGCAGGCGGCCAAAGTCACCCTGCGCAAGCTGATGCACGATTACCCGCAGTCCGAGGCCGCGCAGGCCGCCAAGGACAGGCTGGCCAAGCTGCGTTGACGGTCTGATGGCGCAGGGACTTGCCAAGGCGGCTGCGGCTCCCGCAGCTGTTGTTCTGCTTTCCGGTGGACTCGACTCCGCTACGGTTTTGGCGCAAGCGCGTGAGATGGGCTTTGCCTGCCATGCGCTGTCGCTGAACTACGGCCAGCGACACAGCACAGAACTTGACGCAGCGCGCCGCATCGCCCAAGCGCTAGGCGCCGTGCGGCACGAGATCATCGACCTGGACTTGGCGCGCTTCGGTGGGTCGGCCCTGACCGACACTGCGCTGCCTGTCCCCACCGCTGGCGAGCAGGCCGGCATCCCGATCACTTACGTTCCCGCGCGCAATACCGTGATGCTGGCGCTGGCGCTTTCATGGGCGGAAGCGCTCGACGCGCGCGATTTGTTCTACGGCGCCAACGCGGTGGACTACTCGGGCTACCCAGACTGCCGCCCCGCGTTCGTGGCCGCGTTCGAACGCCTGGCCAATCTCGCGACCAAGGCCGGCGTGGAACACGGCAACATCAGCGTTCACGCGCCCATCATCCACATGAGCAAGGCCGAGATCATTCGGGAGGGGCTGCGCCTTGGCGTGGATTTTGCCCTCACGGTGAGTTGTTACCAGGCCGACCACCAAGGCCGCGCCTGCGGCCGCTGCGATTCCTGCCGCATCCGTGCTGCGGGCTTCGCCGAGGCCAGTTTGGCGGATCCGACGCGTTACCAGCCAGGCGCCTGAGACAGCTCGGGGCCTGGCACATGCACACCCCGAAGTCCTTCGTTCGGGATTCGTTTATCCCCGAACGTTGCCTGGACGTCCCACAGCGCCGTGCGCGTGGGACAATGTCTTATTCACGGCACATGGCGCGCGCCATCGGACGATGGTGCGCACCACCCACTCTCGTAACCTTCAGCGCTCTTTACCATCTTGCAGGATATTTCTGTTTCCGCCCTCAACACCACGGTGCTGTGGTGGACCTTCGCGCTGAGCACTGTGTTCGGTGCCGTGATGCACCGCACCCAGTTCTGCACCATGGGATCCGTCGCCGACATCATCAATTTCGGCGACTGGACTCGCATGCGCATGTGGGCCCTTGCCATCGCGACTGCCCTGCTCGGGACCAGCATCTTCGCGGCGCTCGGCCTGATCAACACCGACCAGACTATTTACACCAGCAACCGCGTGTTGTGGCTGTCCGCTCTCGTGGGTGGCGCCATGTTTGGCTTCGGCATGGTCCTTGCTTCGGGCTGCGGCAGCAAGACCCTGGTGCGCCTTGGCGCTGGCAGCCTCAAGGCTTTGGTGGTGTTCGTGATGCTGGGCATTGGCGCCTACGCCACGCTGCGTGGCATTACCGCCGAGCCGCGTGTGTACTTTCTTGACCGCGTAGCCGTGCCACTTTCCGGTCCGCAGGATCTGCCCTCGCTGTTGGCGCGTCACACGGCCATCACCCGCCCCACATGGCTTCTGGTGTTGGGCATCGGCGCTTCGCTGGCGATTGGCGCATGGGCATTGTGGCCCCGCGAAGCGAGGACCCCGCGCCACCTGCTGGGCGGCTTCGGCATTGGCGCGATGGTGGTTGCGCTTTGGTGGGTATCCGGACACGTCGGCTTTGTCGCTGAAGACCCGCAGACCCTGCAGCACGCCTACGTCGGCAGCGTCGGCAACACCATGGAGTCGTTCACCTTCGTTGCACCAGTGGCCTACACGCTGTACTGGTTCCTGATGTACAGCGACGCCAGCAATGTGCTCAACATCGGCATTGTCTCGGTGTTCGGCGTTATCGCTGGCGCCGCGCTGCACGCGCTTGCAACCCGACGTTTTCGCTGGGAGGGTCTGGCAGGGTTGGAAGATACGGCCAACCACATGACGGGCGGCCTCTTCATGGGAATCGGGGGCGTCACTGCCATGGGGTGCACGATCGGCCAGGGGATCACGGGTGTCTCGACACTGTCCATCACAAGCTGGATTGCACTGGCATCAATCATCGCCGGCGCTGTCCTCGGCGTGAAATATCAGGCCTGGAGACTTGATCGTGCAGGCTGATGCCCTGGCCATGTCTGCCCTGCTCAGCAGCGAGGCGCAGCCTGACCTCGAGCGTCGCTTCGGTGGCGTGACGCGGCTTTACGGGGCTGATGCTGCTGAGCGCATCACTGCTGCGCACGTCGTCGTGGTCGGTGTCGGCGGTGTCGGGTCCTGGGCGGCCGAGGCGCTAGCGCGCAGCGGCGTCGGGCACCTCACGCTCATCGACCTCGACCAGGTAGCGGAGTCCAACATCAATCGCCAAAGCCAGGCGCTTGGTTCGACCCTCGGCATGGCCAAGGTGCGCGCTCTGGCGCTGCGCATCGCCGATATCAATCCCCAGTGCGTGGTGCATGAGGTGGAAGAGTTCGCCAGCCCTGAGAACGTCGCAGACCTTCTCCCCGCCACAGCGCAGACGATTCTGGACTGTTGCGATCAGGCTCGCACCAAGGCGGCCATTGCCGCGCACGCGCAGCGCGCCGGTGTACCCGTCGTGCTGGCTGGAGCCGCCGGTGGCAAGCGCCACCCGCAGCAGGTTCAAGTTCTGGATCTGTCTGAGGTGCGCCATGACCCCCTCCTTGCGAAGGTACGCTACCGCTTGCGCCGCGCCTTTGGCGCGCCCCGCAGCGGCACCATGCACCTGCCCTGCGTGTGCTCCGCCGAGGCCGTGCGCAGCTCTCTGCAGGTTAGTTGCGACATCGCGCAAGCACACCAGGGCCTGAACTGCGCAGGCTACGGCTCGAGCGTCATGGTCACTGCGACATTCGGCATGGTCGCAGCCAGTCTGGCGCTGGATGCGTCGATTCACGCAGATCGCCCGACGCGCAAACACCCGCATCGGGATGCGATCCCCGCCGACGCACACGAGTAAAGGGCAAGCAATCGAGTTTGCTATGATTGAGCGTTTTGGGTCGTTAGCTCAGTCGGTAGAGCAGCGGACTTTTAATCCGTTGGTCGCGCGTTCGAGTCGCGCACGACCCACCAGCGACTTCAAGGCCTTGGCAATTGCCAGGGCCTTTTTCATTGGCGTAACGTGACGCGCTTAGGCACGTTACGCCTGCGACATGCCTCAATACGAGCCACCGTGGCCACCCGATTCTCGATTGCGAACTTGGCATTGCAGTCAACCATCACCCGCGAATTCCCGCCCCATATGTCCTTCGACTCGTCGCTGGACGTTCCCGCCTCACGATGCCATGAGGCCCAGGCATGCCACAAATCGTGGCAGCAAAAGCCGGTGATCCCCAACTTGCCCAATGCCGTACGCCCTACCGAACCGGTCATGTCCCAACCAAGCGGCTTTCCCTAGTACACAAAGCAATTTCTTTGCCCCCGATCTCCGTCATTCTGCTCGAAAATGCCCACAGTCAACTCCCCCAGTGGCAGTCACGCGCGAAGCGTCGCAGGTTGCCGGGGCGCTGTAGCGGCTAGGCGCTTTCGCAAGGTTCAGGCCCGCCGGGCGCCCCCCTATCATCGCGATCAAATCCACGATGGCCTCGTCGCCCTAGATCATGTTCGTCTACGACCCCGCAGGTTATCTGGCCGTGCTGCTGATCGCTGTCCTACTGATCGCGACGCCCGTCTTCGTATCACTTGACAAACCGTGGCACGAGGTCAGTCAGCGCAACTCGACAATCGACGGTCTGCGCGGCTACTTGGCGATGGCCGTGTTCCTGCACCACGGCGCGATCTACGACTCGTACATGCTGAATGGCAACTGGATCGATCCGCCTTCGCAGATCCTTGCAATGCTAGGCACCGTCGGGGTCGCGATGTTCTTCATGGTCACCGGTTTTCTGTTCTGGGGCAAGGCGGTCCGCGCGTGCGGGACTATGCGTTGGCGAGCGCTGGTTGTCAACCGCGTGTTCCGTATTGCACCGCTATATTACGTGGCGACCGTAGTCATGCTGATGATCGTATTCGCCGACCGCAGATGGTCGATGTTGGAGAGCGTCCCAAAGCTGTTCTCCGAGCTTGCCCCGTTAGTCCTGTTCGGCTTCTACGGCACCGGGCCGGACATCGACACCTACCACCAACCATGGATCCTGCTGGCAGGAGTGACCTGGACCCTGCGGTATGAATGGGTGTTTTACCTTGTGCTTCTGCCACTGGCGGCGCAGCTGCTGCGCCGCGTGCGGGCGCCCTTGGGTATCCCCTTGGCAGCCGCCCTCGCCATGTTCGCGCTTGCGGTCCGCTTGCCCAGCGCCGTCGTTTTCGGCATCGGCTTCTTCGCCGCAGGCATGATCACCGCCGCACTGCATGAATCAGGCCGCGGCCTCGGCACCCGCCTTGGCGTCGCCGGCGACCTCATCGCCATCGCCTTGCTCGTCGCCGTGCTCGGGGGCGAAGCGAAGGCCCTGTGGGGGCAGCTGATGATGCTCGGGGTGGCGTTCCATCTGATTGCCACCGGCTCGGATCTATTCGGCCTGCTTTCGCTTCGGGCGTCGCGCCGTCTCGGCGAGATCAGCTACGGCATCTACATTCTGCAAGGGTTGGTTTTGCACGCGACCTACGCCGGCCAGACCGGATTTGCCGCGCAGTCGCCGCTTCACTTTTGGCTGGTCCTCGCGGCGGCTGGCGCCAGCCTGATCGCGGTCGCCACCCTCGCCCACATAACCATCGAATCGCCTGCGATCCGCTGTGGCCGCAGCATCGCTAAATTCGTCCAAGGCGCCATTAGGCCGTAATGCAAAAGGAGTATCCAGAGCGACTTGCCCTGTGCTGAACGAGATGTCTTGAACTGCTGCAGCCGCGTGCTGCACCTGTGGCGCAGCGAATTCGCCCGCACCGCGGTATTGAAGTGGAAGTCCCGCAAGATCGCCCGTGGCGGGGTGAAGTCGGACCCCAAGGACTGGCAACCCGTTCCAGAGTTCGCCATTGCAAGTGAGCGCACACCGGGGCGCGGCGATCATACGCGGGCAACGGCCTACGAACACAGTAGGGCCGACCGTCTACCAGGGTGCGCCGAGGTGTATGAAAATAGATCACGCGACGTCGACTGAGAAGCTGTGAACCAATTGCCCGCGATCATGGATGACGAGGGAATTGAACGCT
>JABBOE010000077.1:4837-14943 GCA_019351955.1 Pseudomonadota bacterium | reverse complement strand
CGGGCTCGTCCGGCAACCTGCTGGTCATCCCGACCAACTCGACCCACAAGGACCTCGCCGCCAAATTCATCAACACGGCGCCAGTGCCACACCCGGTGGCAGGTCGTTCACACGGGACAGTGCCGGGTCAAAGGCGCCATCGACAAACACCAGGCGCGGGCCGCTACCCACGAGCAAGGCACCGGCATCGCGCAGCGCCTCCAGGCTCAAACGTGCGGTGGGCGCAGTGGTGGCGAGATCGACGGCCTCCAGCAGGCGCAGACTGGTGTATTTCCAGTCTTCGGTGTGGCGCGTGGGCAAGCCGCTGCGCAGCAAGGACTCCCGCGCCTGGCGGCGCGCCTGGGCGCGCCATACCGGTTCGGCCGCAGCGTGGGCGTCACTGGCATCGAAGGCCTCGACGAATGATTCGAGCGCTCCCATGCTCAGGCCTCCGACGCAATGGACAGGGCCTCGCTACCTTGCAGCCAGGCGTAGCCCTCGCGCTCGATGCGCTGGGCCAGCTCCGGCCCGCCCGAGGCGACCATGCGCCCGCGCCACAGCACATGCACGCGGTCGGGAACGATGTATTCCAGCAGGCGCTGGTAGTGGGTGATCAACACGATGGCGCGCTGCGGCGCACGCATGGCGTTGACCCCTTGCGCAACCGCCTTGAGCGCGTCCACGTCGAGCCCGGAGTCGGTTTCGTCCAGGATCGCCAGCCGCGGCTGCAGCAAAGCCATTTGCAGCATTTCGTTGCGCTTTTTCTCGCCGCCTGAAAAACCCTCGTTGACGCCGCGCTGGAGGAATGTCTCGTCCATGCCCAGCTCACGCATCAGCGCCTTGATCTTTTGCAGGAACTCGATGGCGTCGAGCTCGGGCAGGCCCAGGTGGCTGCGCTGCGCGTTGAGCGCGGCCTTGAGCAGGTACACATTGGACACGCCCGCAATCTCCACCGGGTACTGGAAAGCCAGGAACAGCCCGGCGCGCGCGCGCTCGTGTGGCGGCATGGCCAGCAGATCCATGCCGGCGTAGCGCACCGAGCCGGCGCTGACGTGGTAGAGATCGCGCCCAGCAAGGACTTGCGCAAGCGTGCTCTTGCCCGAGCCGTTGGGGCCCATGATGGCCACGACCTCGCCCTCGGCGATATCCAGATCAACGCCGCTCAGCACCGGCTTGCCATCGATTTCCGCCTGCAGGCCTTCAACGCGCAAAAGCAGCTGCGCGACTTGCGACTCTGGCATGGTTTGCATGGGGATTGCCATGATCGTCCTTTGCGTTTCTTGGGGCCGCGTTCAGCCCACGCTGCCTTCGAGGCTCACGCCCAGAAGTTTTTGCGCTTCCACGGCGAACTCCATCGGCAGCTGCTTGACCACCTCACGCGAAAAGCCGTTGACGATCATCGCCACCGCGTCCTCGGCCGACAGGCCGCGCTGCATGCAGTAAAAAAGCTGGTCTTCGCCCACGCGTGAAGTCGTGGCCTCGTGTTCGACCTGAGCGCCGGGATGGCGCACCTCGATGTAGGGAAAGGTGTGCGCGCCACAGTGGCTGCCGATCAGCAGTGAGTCGCACTGGGTGTAGTTGCGCGCTCCTTCGGCCTTGGGCAAAACTTTGACCAGGCCGCGGTACGTGTTACTGCCGTGGCCTGCGGCAATGCCCTTGGACACGATCGTGCTGCGTGTGTTGCGGCCGATGTGGATCATTTTGGTTCCGGTGTCGGCCTGCTGGAAATGGTTGGTCAGCGCGACCGAATAGAACTCGCCCACCGACTCATCGCCTCGCAGCAGCACGCTCGGATACTTCCAGGTGATGGCCGAGCCTGTCTCGACCTGGGTCCAGGAGATGCGCGATCGCGCGCCGCGGCACTCCCCACGCTTGGTGACGAAGTTGTAGATGCCGCCCTTGCCGTCCCTGTCGCCGGGATACCAGTTCTGCACGGTTGAGTATTTCACCCGTGCGTCATCGAGGGCGACGATCTCCACCACGGCAGCATGCAACTGGTTTTCGTCGCGACGCGGCGCGGTGCAACCTTCCAGGTACGACACCTGCGCGCCCACGTCAGCGATGATGAGGGTGCGCTCGAACTGGCCGCTGTCCTTGGCGTTGATGCGGAAATACGTGGACAGCTCCATCGGGCATCGCACGCCCTTGGGGATATAGACAAAGCTGCCGTCGGTGAACACCGCGGCGTTGAGCGCGGCGAAAAAGTTGTCGCCCGCAGGCACCACGCTGCCAAGGTACTGGCGCACCAGTTCCGGGTGGTTTTGCACAGCCTCGGAAAACGAGCAGAAGATGATGCCGTGCTGCGCAAGCTTGTCCTTGAAGGTGGTGGCCACGGACACGGAGTCGAACACCGCATCGACCGCTACCCCGGCCAGAGCTGCGCGCTCGTGCAGGGGGATGCCGAGTTTTTCGTAGACGCGAAGAAGCTCCGGGTCGACATCGTCGATGCTCTTTGGCCCGGTGCTGCGCTTGGGCGCTGCGTAGTAGTGGATGGCCTGGTAGTCGATCGGCGGATGGTGAATCTTGGCCCAGGTCGGCTCGGTCATGGTCAGCCAGTGGCGATACGCCTTGAGGCGCCACTCCAGCATGAATTCGGGCTCGTTCTTTTTGACCGAGATGAGCCGGATGATCCCCTCATTCAGCCCCTTGGGTGCGAGGTCGGACTCAATGGGCGAGATGAAGCCTGCCGCGTAATCGCGTTCGAGAAAAGTGTCCAGGGATGGATTGCTCTTGCTCATCGGGATTTCTCCTTGGCAGGGCTTGGGGTTGTCCTCAGGCGGCTTGCGCTGCCAAGGCGCCTGGCGCCAGCGTGCGGGCGGTCGCCGCGTGCCTCACGCCCGAGGCCAGAACCATCTGGCACACATGCTCCAGACGCTCCACATGCTCATACGCATCCCAGGGCGAGCGACCAATGGCGACCACGCCATGCCGGTCCAGGCCGACGATGTGGGGCATGGGCCCCAAGCGCGGTTTGAAGGCTTCGGCGCACGCCACGGCAAGCTCCTCGCTGGTAGCTGGCAGCGCGCCCACGTTGTCCCCGACGCGGCTGTAGCGCGTGACCTCAGGGAACGCCTCGCAGAGTTCGCGCAGGTCATGACCGGCGTACATGGCCGCGACGATATGCGTGGGATGCAGGTGCAGCACCGTGTCGTGCCCGGTGTGGAGCATCGCCTGCAGCCGCCGATGCAGGGCATATTCGCCCGATGCCCCATCGGGCACGGGCCCCTCAGCGACGCGGGCCGCGCCGACATGCAGCATCTGGTGGGGCTGCAGGCGCGCCTTCACCACCCCGCTTTCCGAAATCCACATACCATCGCCGCCTTCGGCACGCACCGAGACGTTGCCGTCGCGATGCGTGATCCAGCCCCGTGCATAGGCAGCGTGCATGACTTCACAGGCTTGGTCAAGGCGGGCATCATGGGCTGCAGCGCGTTCGATTTGAGCGGAATCAATGGTGGTCATGGCGTCCTTGATTTGAAGGGGGTGAATTGGCATTGGGGATGGGGCATCACATGGGGCGGCATTCGGTGCCAGCCTTATTGTGGTTTGCAATTTACCACTTACGGCGGGCTTCGACCAGGCGTGCCCAGTACCCATGCCACGGGTAGTGAAAAGCCGCGTGCGCCCTCATCACGCGCTACGCTGAACGCGCAGGGGGCGGGAGTTTTCCTCTGGCTTGCGCACCATCGGATACAGGAGACCACTGCTATGGACAACGACGATCGTGTGCCGGGCCCCGACCTGACCCAAGGCGTGGCTGCCGACGAACTCGCCGAAGGCCAGCCACTGCTCGGTCACGTTGGTGAGCAGGCGGTTATGCTGGTGCGCCAAGGCGCTGCGGTGCATGCCATCGCGGCCACCTGCACCCACTACGGCGGGCCTTTGGCCGAGGGCCTGGTGGCCGCGGGCACGGTGCGCTGCCCCTGGCATCACGCCTGTTTTGACCTCGCCACCGGTGCGGTGCTCGCGCCACCGGCGCTGGCCCCGCTCGACTGCTGGGCGGTCAGCGCAGAACGCGGCGTGCTGCGCGTGGGCGCCCGGCGCGAGCGCCCGGCCCCGCCCAAGCCACTGTACAGCCCGAAAAGCGTGGTCATTGTCGGCGGCGGCGCAGCCGGGGATGCGGCAGCCAGCGCCTTGCGCGAATTCGGTTATGAGGGGCCGGTCACCCTGCTCACCGCGGACTCGGCGCCGCCGGTGGACCGGCCCAATCTGTCCAAGGACTATCTTGCGGGCAAGGCGCAGGAGAGCTGGCTGTGGCTGCGCACGGACGACTACTGGGCGCAGCAGCGCATCGAGCTGCGCCTCAAGCGCCGGGCCTTGAACCTGGACCTGACACAGCGCCATGTGGTCTGCACCGACGGGGAAACCATCGCGTTCGACACCCTACTTCTGGCCACCGGTGGCACGCCGCGGCGGCTGGATATTCCCGGTGCGCGCGCCCCCCACGTGCACCTGCTGCGCACCCTCTACCACTGCCAGAGCATCATTGAAACGGTGCAAGCCGGCGCCCAGCGCGTGGCGGTGATTGGCGCGAGTTTCATCGGGCTGGAAGTTGCTGCGGCCTTGCGCGAGCGCGGAGCCGAGGTGGACGTAATCGCCCCCGAGGAGGCGCCGCTTGCGCGGGTGTTTGGCCCGCGGCTGGCTGCTGCCATCGCCGCGCGCCACCGCGCCATGGGCACGCGTTTGCACCTCGGGCGCAAACCGGTGGCCATCCAGGCGGACGCGGTCGAACTCGACGACGGCACCCGAGTGCCTGCGGACCTGGTGGTGATGGGTGTGGGGGTGCAGCCGGCCGACGATCTCGCACACGCAGCAGGCCTTGCGGTCGATCGCGGCATCCTCGTCGACGCGCGCTTGCAAACCAGCGCGCCTGGCGTGTACGCCGCGGGAGACGTCGCGCGCTTTCCCGATCCGTTCGGAGTGGCAGGCATGGTCCGCATCGAGCACTGGGCGGTGGCGCAGGCACAAGGGCGGCTCGTCGCGCGCAACATGCTTGGCTTCGACGCGGCGTACCAGGACGTGCCATTTTTCTGGAGCCAGCACGGCGACATGAGCGTGTCCTACGTCGGCCACGCTGAGGTGTGGGACGCAATTGAGGAATCGGGTGACCCCTTGCGCGGCGACTATCTCTGCCGCTTTCTCAGCCAAGGCCGTGTGCTCGCGGTGGCCAGCGTCGGCCGCGATCTCGACAGCTTGCGCGAAGAGCTGGCCTTGCAAAAGGCGTGTCTCCTACACGCTTGAGCCGTGCGAATCCGTGGCACCATTTTCTGCCTCCTTGCTTCCGCGACATGCGCCCGGAGCCACCGAGCGGATCAGTTGTCTCCAACCACGCAAAGGCTTGCGTGGTTAACGCGACATTGACGCAACGATTGGGCATTCGCCATCCGGTGATCCTCGCACCCATGGGCGGGGCTTCGGGAGGACGATTGGCAGCAGCCGTCTCCAACGCGGGTGGGTTGGGCCTGGTCGGCGGCGGGTATGGTGACCCCGCCTGGCTCGACCCAGAGCTGGCGATCGCTGCAAAGGCGGCGCAGGCTCCCTGGGGAGTCGGATTGATCACATGGACGGCAAACCGGCAACTGGTCGACCCGTGCGTGAGCTACGGGCCGGCTGCGTTCCTGTTGTCGTTTGGCGACCCCAGGCCTTATGCGCAGGCGATCAAGGCCACGGGCTGCACGCTCATCTGCCAGGTCCAGGATCTGGCCGGCGCCCTGATGGCGCGAGACGCAGGCGCGGAGATCATCGTCGCCCAAGGCACCGAGGCGGGCGGGCATGGGGGTCTACGCTCCACATTTCCACTCGTCCCCGCGGTGGTCGACGCCGTCGCGCCCATCCCTGGTGTCGCCGCCGGCGGCATTGCCGACGGCCGCGGCTTGGCTGCAGCACTCATGCTCGGCGCGCAGGCAGCGCGCATCGGCACCCACTTTTATGCCTGCCGCGAAGCGCTTAGCTTAGAAGCGATGAGGCCAAGCGCCGCATCGCAGCGGGCCACGGCGACGAGACTGCGCGCACCCGCGTGTTCGACATTGTGCGGGGGCTCGAACAGTTCACTTAAAATCTCTCCATAACTAACTTATACTGTTCATTATGGATAGGTATGTAGCGATAGGCGAAGCCTCTGTAGCGCTGGGCGTGTCGATTACGACGCTGCGGCGCTGGGAAGCTGAAGGCAAGTTGATACCGGAGCGCACAGCGGGGCGGCAGCGGCGGTATGACCTTGCCAAGCTCAAGCCTGAGTTGTTTCTCGGCGCCCCGCAAGACCGTAAAACCATCGCCTACGCTCGTGTCTCCAGCCACGATCAAAAAGACGATCTGGAACGGCAGAAACAGGTGTTGGAGTTGTATTGCGCCAAGCAAGGCTGGACATTTGAGGTGATTGCCGACCTCGGTTCCGGTATGAACTCCAACAAAAAAGGCTTGAAACGGCTGCTGAACGAAATCATCGAAGGCCGCGTCGGGCGGCTGGTGGTCGCCCACAAAGACCGACTGCTGCGCTTCGGCGCGGAACTGGTGTTTGCGATTTGCGAAGCGAAAGACGTGGAGGTGCTCATCATCAACAAAGGCGTGGACACGACCTTCGAGGAAGACCTGGCGAAAGACGTGCTGGAGATCATCACGGTATTCTCGGCGCGACTCTACGGCAGCCGTAGCCGCAAGAACCAGAAACTGCTCGACGGCGTGAAGCAGGCCGTGGAGGCCGCCTCATGCTGATCGCCCACAAGATCGCGCTCGACCCGAACAACGTGCAGGCGACTTACTTTGCCCGTGCCGCCGGGACAGCGCGCTTTGCCTACAACTGGGCGCTTGCCGAATGGCAACGCCAGTACGAGGCGTGCAAAGCCGATGCGTCGCTGCCGAAGCCTTCGCAAATGGCGCTGCGCCGCCAACTCAACAGCATCAAGGACGAGCAGTTCCCGTGGATGAGGGGAGTCACCAAGAACGCGCCGCAGATGGCGATCATCCAGTTGGGCGCAGCCTTCAAGAACTTCTTCGCCGGTCGCGCCAAATTCCCGAAGTTCAGAAAGAAAGGTCTGCACGACCGATTCAGTCTGACCAACGATCAGTTCAGTGTCGATGGTTCACGCATCCGTATCCCCAATCTTGGCTGGGTGCGGATGCGTGAGACGTTGCGTTTCAACGGCACGATCATGTCGGCCACGGTTTCCCGCGTGGCTGACCGCTGGTTTGTCAGCATCACCGTCGATGCCCCGGATAGTCTGCCCCTGCCACATGCCGAAAACCAAGGCGCGGTGGGTGTGGATTTGGGCGTATCGGCACTGGCAACGCTCTCGACGGGGGAAAAGGTAGAAGGCCCGAAGGCGCACAAGGCTTTGCTGTGCCGCTTGCAACGACTGTCACGCGGCTTGTCGCGCAAGGTGAAAGGCTCGGAGAACCGCAAAAAGGCGAAGGTCAAACTGTCTCGGCTGCACGCCAGGATCGGCAACGTCCGCAGTGATAGCCTGCACCAACTCACGACTGATCTGACGCGCCGGTTTCACACCATCGGCATCGAAGATTTGAACGTGCGCGGCATGGTCAAGAACAGGCATTTGTCGCGTGCCGTGTCGGATATGGGTTTCTTCGAGTTCCGGCGGCAACTGGACTACAAGGCGGCAAAGCGCGGCGGGATGATCGTCGTGGCTGACCGCTGGTATCCGAGCAGCAAGACGTGTTCGTGCTGCGGTCACAAGCTGGAAACCTTGCCGCTGTCGGTGCGTGAGTGGACTTGCCCGGAATGCGGTTCGGTTCAAGACCGCGATGTGAATGCGGCGATTAACTTGAGAAATTTGGCGGTGAGTTCCACCGTGTCAGCCTGTGGAGAGGAAGGCTCTGGCTCTGGTCGTAAGACCAGAACGAAACCAGCCTCGGTGAAGCAGGAATCCAGCAGCAAGCTACCTATGGGTAGCTTTGCGTAGGTATGGATGAACGGTACGATTGGCCAGCTCCATACACGGGACGCGCGTTGCGCAACGATTTCCTGCAGCGATCGCATGGGCACGAGCCTGAGCTGCAGACCCAAGCGGCTGCACTTCGCGATCCACGCTTTTTGGCAGCAGCGCTGGGCGACTGCGACACGGCCATGGTCCTGCTTGCGAGGGTCGTCTCCCAAGCCGAGTCGCAAATCTGCCACGTGTATGCAGGTCTCGCCCTCTAGCGGCGTCGAATTGGTAGGCTGGCGGGCGTGCCGCAAGCCCATGCGGGCACGCAGAACCCTGGTTGCGTTCGATGTCGAACGCAACCCAAACCCAAGCATCCGGACATCATGACTATTCAAACGGCAGAAATCAAAGGAATCCCCATCCCCGTCTCGCGCGTGGGGCTTGGAACATGGGCGATAGGCGGCTGGATGTGGGGTGGCGCCGACGATCAGGCCTCGATTGCCACCATCCGAGGGACCATCGAGCGCGGCATCAACCTGATCGACACGGCACCGGTCTACGGCTTTGGCCACTCCGAGGAGATCGTCGGGCGCGCGCTCGAAGGCATCCGTGACCGCACGGTCATCGCCACAAAAATGGCGTTGCAATGGGACGGTGGCAACATCACGCGCAACTCCAGCGCGGCGCGGATCCGCCAGGAGGTCGAGGACTCGCTGCGCCGACTGCGCACCGACCGCATCGATCTGTACCAGGTCCACTGGCCCGACACGACCGTTCCATTCGAGGAGACCGCAGCCGCACTGGAGACGTTGCGGCGCCAAGGCAAGATTCTCGCCATCGGTGTCAGCAATTACACGCCGGCGCAGATGGATGCTTTTGCCAGCGCGGCGCCCCTTGTCGCCGTGCAATCGCCGTATAACCTGTTCGAGCGCGGCATCGAAGCCGACGTGCTGCCCTACGCGCGCGACAAGGGCCTTGTCGTGCTGGCCTATGGGGCGTTGTGCCGCGGTCTGCTGTCGGGACGCATGCGCAGCACAACGACATTCAGCGGCGACGACTTGCGCAAGGCCGACCCGAAATTCCAGCAGCCGCGATTCGGCGAATACCTGGCCGCTGTGGATGCGCTTTCCGAACTGGCCCGTGAGACCTATGGCAAATCGGTGCTGGCCCTTGCCGTGCGCTGGGTTCTGCAGCAAGGCCCGACGATTGCACTGTGGGGTGCGCGCCGGCCCGACCAACTCGCTGCGATCGATGAGGTCTTCGGGTGGACCATCTCCACAGCCGACTTGGACCGCATCGATGCCCTGCTTGGGCAGCATGTGCGCCACCCGATTGGCCCCGAGTTCATGGCGCCGCCGCTGCGCACGCCCAAGGCCTGAGCTTGGCAAGCTCAACCGCCGCGTCCAACTGAGTCCGCCCTAGGATGCCGGGCTGCGGCCCATCGGCGCCCCCGGCCGCAGCTAAGATCCTTGAACGGGAAGGCGCCGGCATCCATAACCTCACCCAAATACAGGCGACGCATGACGACACGCCAGCCGGTTGATCGCCGCTCGATCCTCGCGCTCAATGCCGTATCCACGCTTTCCCAAGTCGGGCAGTACGGCATCGGCTTCATCGTGCTGCCGCTGTGGTTCGCGCAACAGGGCCTTGGCCCCTCACGGCTCGGGCTCATCACGGCACTGCCGTGGGTGGGCATGCTGGCTGGACTGGCGGTGGGACCGCGATGGATCGCGCGCAGCAGTGCCCGGCGCGTGGTCTCCATGGGCCTGGTCTGCACGCTCATCGCTTTCGTGGTTATTCCGCGCTCCGCAGGGGCGGCTTGGCTGGTTGCCTCAGCCCTGGCGGGCCTTGGCATCGGGCTGCGCTGGATCGCGCTCGAGCCCTGGCTCTACGGGCTGGTGCCGGCGGGTGCCCGCGGCCGGGTCGTCGGTTTGCATGAGACGCTGATTGGGCTTGCGCCCATCATCGCACCGTCCCTCGTTGGCTGGTTTGGAGCCGGCGAAAGCGCGGTGTTCACCATCGGGCTTGCCTTCACGGCGCTGGCTGCGCTGCCGTTGGCCCTTGCGCGGCGACCCCAGGCGCGGCAGCCGCTCGCTGCAGTTCCGACCACCACCCCGTTGCCTCCCGGACGCCCTGCCCCCTTGCCCGGCGCCGTGCTCGCGCTTGGCCTTGCCATCGCCATGGCCGGCGGTCTTGTCGAGGGCGTCCGCCAGATCCGACGAGAACGTGCTGCTGCTCATCACCGTG
>JABBOE010000077.1:0-4827 GCA_019351955.1 Pseudomonadota bacterium | reverse complement strand
CGATCTCCCTTGCCCGGCGCCGTGCTCGCGCTTGGCCTTGCCATCGCCATAGCCGGCAGTCTTGTCGAGGGCGCATTCACGGGCTTGTTCCCGCTGTTTGGCACTGCGCGTGGATTGGGTGCGCCGCAAATCGCCTGGCTACTCTCCATCTTCGGCACCGGTGGCCTGCTGTTCCAATACCCGCTCGGTTGGCTGGCCGATCACCGGGGACTGCGCCTCACCGCGATGCTGTGCACCGTGGGCGCGGCCCTTGCCCTGGCGGTGCTTGCGTTGCCTCCAGCGATTGGCCCGCTGGCCCTGGCTCTGTTCATCCTGGGCGGCTTTCTTCCCGCGTTCCTCACGCTGTCCATGATTGCCGCAACCGATGTGGCCCACGACAATCCGGCGGCTACTTTCAGCCGCATCACGATGACATATACGGTGAGTTCGGCACTGGGCCCGCTTGTCGGCGGCGCGGTGATGCAAACGCTCGGAGGCTCTGCGTTCGTCGCAGAGATGGAACTCGCCCTGGTGGCGCTTTTTGGCTACGTTGTCTGGCGCAGGCGCGAGCGGGCATCGGCCTAACGTGATGGGTCATGCCCGTCCTGTCCAGTTCTGCACAGTCCTGTCCATACGGGACTATTATTAGTCTCGATTGGACACAAGGGAGACGGCGATGGTGGCGGCAATCTTGACGGACAGCGACGTGCGGACGGCACAACGCGGAGTGGCCAAAAGTCCGCCTGCGAAGACGGCGAAGAAGCACGTCCTCGTGAAGGTGAATGGCAAGACGCGGAGCGGCACTCTCTTCAGCGTGTTCTCGCCCGGCGCCTCGCATGCGTTGCTCAAGAAAGCTGACTTCGTCGAGGCGCTGCGCGACGCCACGACGATGGACCTCGTGAACATCGAGCGGGAGGGAGTCCCTGCTCAACTCTTCGTGTTCCTCTCCGAACGAATGGGGGTTCCGCTGGTGGACGTCCTTCGTTTCACGGGAGCACCGCGTTCTACGGCGCTGCGAAAGCTGAGCCAAGGCGGGCGCATGGACGGCGTGGCCGGACAGGCAGCGCTCGGTGTGACGCGCCTGCTGGCGAAGGCCAAGGAGATGGCGGAAGAATCCACCCACCCAGATGCGGCGTCATTGGACACCTCGCGATGGCTCGGTGCTTGGATCCGGAAGCCGCAACCAGCCCTCGGCGGGCGCCGACCCGAGGAATTGCTTGACACCCCGACCGGGATCGATGCCGTGATGCGGGTGCTCGGCGCGATCCAGAGCGGAGCGTCGCTTTGATCTGCTGGCGCGTCGCGGCCGAAACACGCACGTATCGAGCCAACGACCTCAGCGGTTTGGGCGCAGCGACCAATCCCGGACGTTGGAACGCCTTCGGTGAGGCTGTTGTCTACGCGGCGCAAACGCGCTCCCTTGCCGTGCTGGAGACCGCCGCGCATGTGGACGACGGCGCCTTCCCCATGAACAGGTTGCTCGTCGAGATCGAGGTCGCCGATGCGCTATGGGACGCTCGCGAGGTCACCAACCCCAGCACGCTCAACCCGGCATGGGCAGCGATCCCGTGCGGTATGGCCAGTGTCGATCACGGGTCAGCCTGGATTCGTTCTGCCCGAAGTCTCATCCTGCTCGTGCCCTCGGTGATCGTGCCCGAAGAGTCTGTTGTGTTGATCAACCCGGCCCATGCCGACGCTCAGCGCCTTTCAGCGACCAACAGTCGGTCGTTCGAGTACGACCGACTGTTCCGCCGCTGAGGTCTGGGTGAACATTGGCCCGCAGATTCCTGACGCTGGCGATTGCCGCAACCGACACGGGCCACAACACCCCCTTCGCGGTGCCCGCGCTCGTCTGCGGTCCAACCGCCGGGTTGACGAACCGGAGCACGTCCTGACCTCCACAGCCACGATACCAAATATCGCTGTTATTTAAGGCTATCCGGATTTGAGTGTGTAAGAAAGCTCAGAGCTTGGCTTCCTCGATGAGCCGGGCCAGTGTTGAAATGTCCACCCCGTAGTTCCTTTCTGCTTCGGGCGCGTCGTGTTGAAACGTGGTGAACATCGCCGTGCGCCCGGCCATGTCGTCGGCCATCACTTCACGGCGGCGGAATTTCGGCTTGACCTTGTTGTGTACGCCCTCGGTGAACAGGATCTTGGCACGCAGTGCCTCGAAGCTGTAGCCGCGCCCCAGGCGGTTCATCACCCGGATCAGGCTGTTCAGGCTCTCGGTGTAGGCGTTGGTGACGGGGTGGTCGAAGTAGGCGAGGATCTGCGGTTGCCAGTTCGTGAAGGCGCGGATCAGGTCGGAGTAGGCGTCGCGCACCTCCGGGGTCACGGAGCGGTGCCAGGCCGCGTAGCGGGCCAACGCCTGGTCGGCAGTGCCCATGGCCTCATAGATCGCGTAGAACGCCTCCTTGAGCCTGTATGCCTCGCCCAGTTCGGGATAGTTGGCCGTCCAGCCTGAGAGCAGCAACCGCTCCTTGTCGTTCAGGTCGCGCTCGCGCTTGAGCAGCACGAAGCGGTCGTGCATCAACCCCCGGCGCTGCTTCGGCGTCAGGGACTCGCGCCGCGACTTGCGCACCTTCTCCACGGCGTCGTTCGCCATCCTGACGACGTGAAACTTGTCGATGACGATGCGAGCGTCGGGCATGACGGCCTGCACCGCATCGCGGTACGGTGTCCACATATCCATCGCAACGGTCTGAACCTCGCGGCGGCCATCGAGATTACCCAGATAGCTGATGACCGTCTTCTTGTCGCGGTTCGGCAGCAAGTTGATGATCGTGTTGCTGCGGATGTTGGAGATGACACAGCGCGGGCGGATCAGGTGGATCTCGTCGATGCCCATCCAGGTCGGCGTCTCGAACCGAACGGTCTTCTCCAACTCGTTCACGTGGTCCCGAAAGATGTTGCGCACAGTCTTCTCGTCGAGGCCGATGTCCTCCGCGATGCTCGTGAAGGTGCGCCGCAGGCTCTGCTGGCCGATCCAGCCCACCAGGCGCTCAGTCATCTCGCGCTTGGCGTTTACGGCGGGCAACGACTCCATGAACGTCTTGCCGCACGCTTGACACCGCCACCGCTGCGTGTCGACGTAGATGCCGACGCGCTTGCCGTGCATCGGCAAATCGCGAATGAGTTGCTCGTTACGCCCGTAGCGCAGGAGGCGGGCATGCTCGCAGGCTGTGCAGTGCGTGGGGGATCGCGCAAGTTCGGTGCGGATGTGATAATCGTGATCGGTTTCCTCGACTCGTAGAACCTTGTAGGCGGGAAGGTGGAGGATATTTGCGGGCGCAAGCCCAGCATCATCGAGCTTGAGGGGGCGAGGCTCAGGCATGGCCCTAGTCGTCTGCAAACGGCGCGCGCACGGCTTGAATCTTGGCATGCAGGCCGGGAAGGTCGAGATGGATCGTCTGCCACACGATATCGACGTCCACCTTGAAGTAGCCGTGCGCGACGGCATTGCGCATCCGGTAGGCGAACGCCAGTGGCAACTCGGGGTGTGCGGCAGCGAATTCGGGGTAGTGCTTGGCAATATTATTGCTGGCCTCGCCAATGACCTCGAAATTGCGGATCACGGCGTCCTGGGCCATCTCGTTGATCTTGAACGCCTGAAGATCCTGGCCATCGGTGTAGCGCTTGATCCTGTCGATCGTTTCCAGGATGTGTTCCAGGTAATCGGGCAAGCGCTGCTGGTCGCTGCTCATACTGGGCGAGCCTCCGAGAGCACAGCGGACCGGAACTTGTCCGGTAGCGCATTCGGTGTGAGTACGTCGACCGGCACGCCGAGAAGACTCTCCAGATCAAGACAGATCGCACCAATGTCGAACAGCGTGGTCTCCGGTGTCGGGTCGATCAGCAGGTCCAGGTCGCTACGCTCCGTGTCCTTGCCGTGCAGCACCGAGCCGAACACGCGAGGGTTACGGGCACGGTGCGCCTCGACGATCCGACGGATCGCCACGCGGTTCGACTCCAGGGCGGTGGATGGTCTCATGGTCGTACCGCCGCGATGACGCGGACACGAAACCCGTGGCCACGCGAGAGGCTTGCGGCGTACTTGATGAGCCCGAGGTCGATCTTGCCATCCAGCAGGGGGACTGCGCCACCACCTTGCGCGAACGTCTCCTTGGCCGCTTTCTCATCGACATCCCTGTCGATAAAGACGCACGGGAGACCACCTTCCGCAGCCCACTGCGAGCTGAAATCTTCTGAGGGGATCACAGCGAACGGTTGGCCGTCGCTGGCCGTGACGGCGTACTTGAGCAGTGACACCAGCGCGTCGTCCTCGACCCCGGACGCGAGCTGAAGCACGCCTTGCCGGGACGCGAATTTCGCGCGCAGCACTGCCTCCATATCCACCTCGAAGTATTGCCCGTAGGGCGCGGTTCCGGTCATTACGCTCTCCACAACGAAGTCCGGTTTCATCATAGGCGAGCGTCCGCCTCGCGTCAACAGCATAATCCGATGTTGCTGAGATGTGACTAGCCTTACCCCAGGGCTTGATACACACTCGAATCCGGATACCCTTATTTAATAGCCCGCCTCGGCGCTTGCTCCATGCGGACCCCAATCTTCATACGGCCGAGATTGCATGACCATCGCCACATGGCCCAAGTTTGTTGATCAGCTGCGCGGCAAACCTCCCCGTTCACGGGGAGGAAGGACAGCGTGGATGCCACAGGCATCCTTGTTTGTCTTGAAGTGGCGCCGCATAAGCTGTGCATTAACATGGGCTATCCAGTTAGCTCCACAAGGCGGACAATGGTCAGATGTTTGATGTCAGCCCCGTAGCTGGTCGCGATTACCCGAAGACATGGGTGCAATTTGAAGAGTGGTTCGCGACCGAAGACG
>JABBOE010000006.1 GCA_019351955.1 Pseudomonadota bacterium | reverse complement strand
CAAGATCCGTTTGTCAAATACGCCGCATGACACTGTTTGAGGGCCGGATCAATAGCTGCTTGAAAACACCTAAGTTATTGATTTTAATGGTAGGCCGTGTTGGACTTGAACCAACGACCAAAGGATTATGAGTCCTCTGCTCTAACCAGCTGAGCTAACGGCCCCTCAGGGTGTCTGTAAGCGAGGCGCCGATTCTAAGCGAGTGGTAGCAGGCAGGAGAGACCAACAGTAGGTTTGTATTGTGTGAAGGCGGTCGCTTTGACATAATTAGAGAATGAGCCCGACAATTCGCTGCCTTCTCCCGATTGATGGATCTCCTTTCACACAACGCGCGGTGGATTTTCTCCTGCAGCGGCTTGCGTGGTGGCGGGAATTGCCGCAGGTGGATTTGCTTCACGTCGAACCGCCTGTGGGAACGGCGCTGGCACGCTCCTATCTTTCGCGCGAGGTGCTCGACGGCTATTACGCCGAGCAGAGCGAGGCGGTTCTGGCGCCAGCGCAATCCGCTTTTGCTGCTTCCGGTTTGGACGTGCGGCCCCACCATCTGGTGGGCGATGCGGCGGGACGCATCACCCAGTTCGCGCTCGAGCATGAGATTGACCTGATTGTCATGGGCTCGCACGGTCACACGGCTCTCGGCAGTGTGGCGCTTGGTTCCGTCGCTACCAAGGTGTTGGCTTCTTGCCGCGTACCGGTGCTGATTGTGCGATGAACCGTCCAGCGTATCGGGTCGGCGCCCTGTGCCAGGACCTGCGCATTGCGCATTGCCTGAATCCGGATTCGGTCGATCGCCGCAGAAATCTCCGTTCTTTCGCAGCGTGCCCAGACCCAGTGGAACGTCAAACTCAGCGCTGGCTCAGCGCGTTGCTCACAAGCTTGGCGGTAATGTCGACGATCTGGATCATTCGGTCATAGGCCATGCGGGTTGGGCCAATGACACCTAGCGTGCCCACCACTTTGCCGTCGACCTCGTAGGGTGCCGTGATCACCGAGAGTTCCTCGAACGGCACGACATCATTTTCGCCACCAATATAAATGCGCACCCCCTCGGCACGCGCCGAGACGTCGAGTAACTTGAGCAGGTGCGATTTCTGTTCAAACAGGTCGAACAGGCGGCGCAGACTGGCGAGGTTACTGGAAAGATCCTCCACGTTGAGCAACTGCTGCTGTCCGGAGATGACAACCTGTTCCTGTTGTTCGGCCAGCGCTTGACTGCCTACAGCAACGGCTGCTTGCATCAGCGTGACAATTTCGCTGCGCAAATGTTCCACCTCGCCGCGAAGATGCCCTGCGACTTGTTCGAAACTCAAGCCGCTGTAGTTGGCATTGAGATAATTGGCTGCCTCTATCAACTGGCTCTGCGTGTAGGGTTGGTCCGTCAGAATGATGCGGTTTTGCACATCGCCGCCTGCATCGACAAGGATGACCAAAATGCGCTGCTCGGAAAGGCGCAGGAATTCAATGTGCCGGAACGCCGCATTGCGCCGTGGGCTCATCACCACGCCGACGAAATGGGACAGATTCGACAGCAACTGCGCTGCCTGCACAATGACTTTTTGTGGCTCGACGGTGGCAAGCTGCGACCTGAAATTCTCCCCGACGTCATCTGTGCCAGTCACAGGATGCACAGTGAGCATGGTGTCGACGAACAGCCGATAACCGCGCGGGGTGGGCACCCGCCCCGCGGAGGTATGCGGGCTCGTAATAAGACCCAAGTCCTCCAGGTCGGCCATGACGTTACGGATGGTCGCCGCAGAAAGCTCAAGGCCCGAAGCCCGCGACAAAGTGCGCGACCCGATAGGTTGACCATCGGCGATATACCGTTCGATCAGTGTCTTGAGCAGTACGCGCGCACGTTCGTCCATTGGCTAATTTTAGGTGCCTGTCGAACTTGGGGCTGCATGTGCATGCATCGGTGGCCGCACGCTCGAGCACGACGCGCCTTGCGGCGAGATCCGCCCACGATGCCAAAGCGGGACGCTGAGCAATTGGTGGGAGATCCCAGGGACAGCGGCGCTGTGATGTAATCCATGGCAGGCGCCCCGCACCACGCCCGGAAAAACCCGAACGCAACGGCCCTACGCTACTCAGCCCAGTCCCATGCCAACCCCCGTGTTTCAGCAGGCGATTCTCATCGGCAAGTACCAAGCTGCGGGCGTCAGCCACACCTTGGCCGAGATTGGTGGCTGGTTGGCGGAAAACGGGGTGGAGGTATTTGTGGAGCGCCAGACCGCCCACCATTGTGACGTTCCGGGCCATGCCGATCTCAGTTTGGCCGAGGTTGGCCAGCGTGCCGCCACTGGCGGCTGGGTGGCGGTGGTGGTCGGAGGCGATGGCACGATGCTCGGCGCGTCGCGCCAACTCGCGCCGTTCGGGATCCCGCTGGTGGGCATTAACGCCGGGCGTCTGGGCTTCATCACCGACATCACCGAGGCTGACTGGCGCTTGGCCCTTGGCGCGATGCTGGCCGGACGTTTTGAGCGCGAGCAGCGGGCGGTGTTGGCCGGCGAGGTCGTGCGCGGCGGTCAACGTATTTTCGAGGGGATCGCCATCAACGATGTGGTCGTTAACCGCAGCGGTGCCTATGGGCTGGTCGAGCTGCGCGTGGATGTTGACGAGCGCTTCATGTACGTGCAGCGAGCTGACGGCCTGATCGTGGCCACGCCGACGGGCTCCACCGCGTATGCCATGTCAGCTGGCGGCCCCATCCTGCATCCCAGCGTGCCCGGCCTCGTATTGGTGCCGATCGCGGCGCACACCCTCTCCAACCGGCCCATCGTGCTTCCCGAGCATGTGCGCATCGACATTGAGGTGGTCTCGCCAAAGGACGTGGGCGTGAATTTTGATATGCAGCATTTCGCGGATCTTCTTGGTGGCGATCGCATCACCCTGCACGTGTCTCCCCATCGTGCCGTTTTTCTTCACCCGCCGGGCTGGAGCTATTACGCCACCTTGCGCAAGAAACTGCACTGGCATGAAATTCTGGGCGCGGAAGGCTAACGCATCATGTTGCGCCGTCTGCATATCCGCGACTTCGTCCTGGTCAATGCGCTGGAGCTCGAGCTCGGCGCGGGCTTCACCGTGCTTACAGGTGAGACAGGAGCGGGCAAATCAATCCTCATCGACGCGCTTAAACTGGCCCTGGGGGAACGTGGGGACGCCACGGCGCTGCGCCCGGGCAGCATGCGTGCCGAGATCAGCGCCGAATTCGACGTGCCGCTGGCGCTTGCCGGCTGGGTCGATGAGCAGGGCTTCGAGGCACAAGACACCATCTTGCTGCGACGCGTCATTGACGCTCAGGGGCGCTCGAGGGGTTTCATCAACGGCAGCCCTGCCACCCTCACGCAGTTGCGGGCGGCAGGCGCCATGCTTGTGGATATTCATGGCCAGCATGCCTGGCAGAGCTTGGCGCGCAGCGATGCAGCGCGCGACCTGCTCGACGCGTACGCGCAAGCCAAGGATGCGCGGCAAGCCTGCGCCAGCGCCTGGCATCACTGGAAGCTGCTCAGCGAGCGGCTGCACGCTGCGCGGGTGAATGCCGGGCGCCTGGTTGAGGAGCGTGAGCAACTTTCAGCGCAGATCGCTGAACTTGCCCGGCTCGCCCCGCTTGCACAGGAGTGGGAGCCGCTTAATGTGGAGCACCACAGGTTGGCACATGCCGCCGAGCTGATCGAACAGCTTCAGGCGGTGGATCAATTATTGGACGATGAGGAAGTCGGCGCCAACCGCCAATTGGCGCGCGCGCATCAGTTGCTGCAGGCTGCGGCGCAGATTGATCCACAACTGGTCGCGTGGGCCGATCAACTGGAATCGGCCCAATCCGTTACTCGTGACCTGGCGCATGAGCTTGGCGCCAAACTGCGCCAAGCCGACGTTGACCCGGATCGGATGGCCGAAGTCGACGCACGCCTTTCGGCCTGGATGGGCGTGGCGCGGCGCCATCGTGTGTCGCCCTCTGAACTGCCTGCGCTTTGGCAAGGCTTGCAGTCCCGATGGGCGGAGATCGAGCTCGGGACGGACCTGCCTGCCCTTGAAAAACAGGTTCAGGCTGCGCAGGAGGCCTTGGGCGAAGCGGCCGCACGCCTGAGCGCCCTGCGCGCCGCGGCGACTCCCGCGCTGACCCAAGGCGTGCAGGCGTTGATGCAGCAACTCGGCATGAAGGGGGGACGATTCGATGTGGCGTTGCAGCCGCTTGGCGACATCCAGGTCTCGGGAGCCGAAGGCGTCGAGCTTTTGGTGGCTGGTCATCCCGGTGCTGCGCTGCGCTCGGTTGCACGCGTAGCTTCCGGTGGGGAGCTTTCACGCATTGCCTTGGCCGTTGCTGCCACCACGGCCGCGCAGCAACCCGTCGGGACGCTGATTTTTGACGAGGTGGATGCCGGCATTGGTGGCAGTGTTGCGCATACTGTGGGTCGTCTGCTGGCGAGCCTGGGCCAAAGCGGACAGGTGCTGGCCGTGACGCATCTAGCTCAGGTCGCGGCATGCGCCGCCTGTCACCTTCAGGTCAGCAAATGCAGCACCAGCACCGGCACGCAAAGCCAAATCGAGCAACTGGGCACTGAGCAGCGCGTGGCCGAGATTGCCCGCATGCTCGGTGGCGATGCCGAATCAGCGGTGGCACAGGCGCACGCACGCGAGCTTCTGCATTCCAGCCTTGTTGGCCGCGGCGATACCGTGCAGGTGCAGGCGTGAACCGGGCACCCGCACCAGACTGGCCCGCGCATCTGCGTGTCGTCCTCCTGTCCGGGGTCTCGGGGTCCGGCAAATCCATAGCGCTCAATGCCTTGGAGGATGCGGGTTACTACTGCGTGGACAATTTGCCGCCGCAGCTCGTTGACGAATTGCTCACGGCTGCCACGGAGGCTGGCCACACGCGCGTGGCCATTGCGATGGATGTGCGCAGCGTCGAGAGTCTGGGCCTTCTGCCCGAACTGGCGCAACGCTTGCGCAGTCGCTGCGACCTGCATTTCATTTACCTCGATTGTGGTACTGATACGCTGGTGCAGCGTTTCTCCGAAACCCTCCGCGCCCATCCCCTGACGGCTCGCGGTGTGAAGTCGATCGCGCCTGATCAACCTCTCCCGGTCTCGGCGCCAGCCTTGATCGAAGCGATCGAGCTTGAGCGCGAGTTGCTCGCGCCCGTGGCGCGTCTGGGGCTGCACATCGACACCAGCGGCCTTCGCCCTGCCCAGCTGCGTGCGTGGGTCCGGCAGGCTGTCGGCGTCGAGGCTGCGCAATTGACACTCCTGTTTGAATCCTTTGCCTTCAAACGCGGCGTCGCGCTGGACGCGGACTTTGTGTTTGATGTACGCATGCTCCCCAACCCCCACTATGACCCGTTGCTGCGTGGCATGACCGGGCGCGACGAGCCGGTGGCCGCTTTTTTGCGCACGCAGCCATCGGTTATGCGGATGCTCGGCGACATTTCGACCTTCCTCGATACATGGCTTCCGGCGATGGCTGAAGACCAGCGCAGCTATGTGGTCGTGGCCATTGGCTGCACTGGAGGCCAGCATCGCTCGGTGTTCCTGGCCCAGGAGCTCGGCCGTTACTTCGGCCGTCGCTACAGCGTGCTGGTGCGGCACCGTGAACTCGATGCCGCTGCCACCATCGGCACAATCCAGCTGCCAGGCGAGGCAATATGAGCGGACCTCACTGCAGCGTGCCGGTACGCAGGCGAGGAAGCCGCGAGCAGCGCGGGTGCCGGAGGCTCGCATGATCGAGGATGTGCACGAGCTCCCCCTGTTTCCTTTGCGCACCGTGTTGTTCCCGGGCGGCCTGCTTGCGCTGCGCGTGTTCGAGGCGCGCTACATGGATCTCGTCACCCGTTGTTTGAAGACCGGCGAAGAATTTGGGGTCGTGCTCATCCTCGACGGCAACGAGGTGCACGAGCCCGGCACGACCGTCCGGCTGGCAGCCGTGGGTTGCCGCGCACGTGTTTTGGACGTCGACATGCAACAGCCCGGCCTCCTGCAGGTGCGGTGCAAGGGCGGTGGCCGCTTCATGCTGCACAGCCACGCACAAGGGGCACTGGGCCTACAGACGGGGCGAATTCAGGCGACGGTCGATGACCTTCCCGCAGTACTCGACGCACGCCATGTCGCAGCCGCGATGGCCTTGGGGCGTGCGATCGCTGCGCTCGACGCTCAGGGTCAGAAACCTTTTTTGCCACCCTATCGGCTGGACCTTCCGGGCTGGGTGGCAAATCGCTGGGCCGAAGTCCTGCCGATTGGTCAACTGGCCCGGCAGCGCCTGATGGAACTGCCGGATGGAACCCAGCGCCTGGATGTGGTGCAGCGCTATCTCCGCCAGCACGGGATATTGGACGGCGCGCATGCGCTGCAATGAGTGTCGACGTTGCGCGCGGATTGCAATGCTCTGGTGAGCCTACCAGCTCTCAGCTCAAGTCGGCGTGCTGCACCGGCGCTTGGCTACGCGAGCGGCTTTGAAGAAGTCGGCGGATCGGTGCCGGGAGCCCGAGGTCAAGCGCCGCGCCAAGCGTGTACCACTGGCCTGCATGTTCCTGCGCAGCTGATACTCGGTCGAGGCGAACGAGCAAGGGCTGCAGTTGCAGATCCAGATGTGTCAGCGCGTGGGTGGCGCACGCAAGCTCGATTTGTTCCCTGACCATGCCGAGCAGCGCAGCCCGCCGCAGGGCTTCGGTAACGGAATGGAACTGAGGCAGACTCCATAGCCCTGGCCAGATGCCCTGAGTATTGCGGCGCTCAAGCCAGACCCGGGGCTCTGGGGCCTGCACATCTTCGGCCCACAACAGCACCCAGTGTTGGGCTTTGCGGACGGGAGTGCCTGCTGGGCGCGCGTGGGGCTTGATCGATGCACCCGCGTCGGAAAGTGCTGCTGCGCGGTGCTGTGCAAGGCGGGCCTGGCAGTCGATCGCAAAAGGGCAGGCGGCACATTGCGGATTGCGCGGCTTGCACACCGTCGAACCCAGGTCCATCAGGCCCTGCGTGTAGGCGGCGAGGTGTTCTTCGGGAAGCAGGGTCTCAGCAAGTTCCCAAAGTGCCCTCTGTTGGGCCGCCTGCGTGGCTCTGGCGGGCAGGGCGAAGGCGCGGCCGAGCACCCGTTTGACATTGCCGTCAAGGATGGCTGACCGCTCACCGAAACAGAACGCTGCGATGGCGGCGGCGGTTGATCGGCCGATGCCAGCTAGGAGCTGCAGCTCGCGTTGGGTGCGGGGAAACTCTCCAGCGTGTCGGGTCCATACTTGCTGCGCGCACAGATGCAGGTAGCGCGCGCGCCGGTAATAGCCCAAGCCGCTCCATTGGGCGAGGACATCGTCGATGCTGGCGGCCGCCAGGTCACCCACCGTGGGGAAGCGTTGCAGAAAACGGTCGTAATACGCTTGCACGACGCGCACCTGCGTTTGCTGCAGCATGATCTCCGACAGCCATACACGGTATGGCTCGCGGCTTGCCTGCCAGGGCAGGTCATGGCGGCCATACGCGCGCTGCCATGCGATGAGCCGCTGCGCGAAGCGCAGTGGCCCGGGAACGGCACTCGCCGCAGCCTGTGCGCTGGTCACCGCATCGCGCCCTCAAAGTGCACGCGCAACTGGGTGCGCTGATTGCGAAGCTCGCTGGCTTGTTTGCGCAGCTGTGCGATGCGCTGACCCAGTTCGCCTTCGGCATGCTCCACCAACTCCAGGCTTTGCATGCGGCGGTTCATGTTGCGCTTGCGCTCGCGAACCTGCACGTCGAGCTGCGCAAGCGCCGCGCGGTTCCAATGTTGGGTGTCACGTACGCCGCGCTCCAGCACACTGCGCAGTCGCGCCAGCGCGGACAGAAGTAGACGTTCGGCGTGTGCGGTGTTTTGCAACCTGAGCCAGCGCGCGGGGGTCAGGTAGCGCAGATAGTCCTGTTGCATGCTGTCGAGCTCTAACCGTATGCCTTCGAGTTTGAGGGCTTTCGGGCTCGGCACGGAGAAGGCAAACTCCATGTTGAGTTGCTCGCAAGCTCCAGTAAGCATGGCACGGTTTTCCTCGAGCTGCCGCTCGGCCTCCTCGATGCGTCCGCGCACTTCGGCGAACGTGGCCTCCAAGGCGGCACGCACGCCGGTCTTGAGTACCGCAGTCTTGACGCGCTGACGCAATTCGGCCAATGGAGCGAGCACTGCCTGGGCGTCCAGCAGTTGGGCGATGCCTTCGATCTGTCTGGCGTTGACTGCATGCAGTGCCCTTACCTTGGCAAGGCCTGTGTCGAACTCTTTGCGCTCCATGGCGATGCGCATGACAAGGTTGCGGACCACATGCTTGTTCTTGCCTTCCAGCGCTGCGAGTTCAAGGCGCTGCTCGTCGGTTTGCTGGATCTGCTGCTGGAACTGCCGCTCCAGAAGCATCAGGGTGTCGAGCAAGGTGGCGCGCCAGCCGCTGTCGATGAGGTCGCGCCGCTCCTGATCGGCCACCTTGCTCAGAGCGGCCTCCAGGGCCGGTACACCCGAGATCTCGAGCAACTCGGGATCGTGCTGGATGCGCGCGAGCAATGCCTTTCGCGCGCTGAGGGCAAAGACCCGATGAAGGGGAATCTGCAAAATGGATGCGACCGATTCGCGCTGGCGCTCGATCTGCGCCTGAACTTGTGCCGCGTTCAGCAGCGGGTCCCATAGCGTGTCGACCTTATTGAGCACAACGAAGCTGCGCAGCCTTCCGGCCTCCCCCACATGCTGGGTCCAAAGTTCAAGATCGCTGCGTGTCACACCAGTATCGGCGCCGAGCAGAAACACAACAGCTTGAGCGGCGGGGATCAACGAGAGCGTGAGTTCTGGCTCAGCCCCGAGTGCGTTCAGCCCCGGCGTATCCAGAATGGTGAGCCCCTGTGAAAGCAGAGGGTGATCCACATTGAGGAGGGCATGTCGCCAGCGCGGAATTTCGACCAAACCGTCTTCGGTGCGCAAGATCGTGGCACGCGCGGCATCGTCCAGGTAAAAACCCAGCTCCTGTGCGCGCTGAATCGGCACGGCCAGCGTGTCCGACAGTCTTGCCAGGGATGCGCTCATATCCGCGGCGTCGTTTGCGGCAAACGGATGGTCTTGCCAAGCGTCGTGGCGCGCCTTCCACTGCGCGAGCGTTGCTGCGTCGAGCCGGGTTTCAATGGGCAACAGGCGCAGTCCGGTTGGAAGGCGCGGATCGCTCGCAAGCTCCATCGGACACATGGTCGTGCGCCCGGCGCCAGCGGGCAAGATGCGCTGCCCGTGACCCGAAAAGAAGATGGCGTTAATCAGCTCGGACTTGCCGCGCGAGAATTCCGCGACAAATGCCAACTGCACCAGATCTTGTCGCAAGCGCTGTTCCATCCCACTGAGCGAGTCTTGCCAAAGCGACGGGTCAAATCCTGACTGGCGCAGCCAATTCGACAACAGCGCCAGGCGAGCTAGGCGCTGTTCGCGCCAAGGGCCGAAGCGTGTCCATTCGGCTTGCAATTCGACGGGTAAGGCCTGGTCATTCATAGGATGCGAGCAAGGCAGCGCGGTTGGATGTGCGAACCTATAGCGTATCCTGACAGCGGGTGCCTTGGTCAATCGGGCCGATGCCCTTCAGCGCTTCTGGCAATGCCGGCAGAAATACGTGCTGCGTTGCCCTTGGGTGATATGCGCAATGGAAGCGCCGCATACGAGACACGGCTCACCCGTCCGCCCGTAGACGCGCGTGGCGTGCTGGAAATAGCCGAGCTCGCCGTCTGCATGGGCGAAGTCACGCAGGGATGTACCGCCCGAAGCCACAGCTTCGCGCAGGGTCGCGCGGATTTCGGCTGCTAGGCGCGTACAACGGGGCTGTGAGAGCTTTCCGCCAGGGGTGCGTGGGTTGATCCCTGCGCGAAACAGGGCCTCGCTGGCGTAAATGTTGCCCACTCCTGCAACGATGGATTGATCAAGCAGAAGGAGTTTGATTGCGGCCGAGCGGCCCTTCAGTTGCCGGTGCAGGGCCGGCCCGTCAAAATCGTCATTCAGCGGCTCCGGTCCCAGCCGCGCAAGCAGGGGGTGCGGAGCTGCGCTTGGGGCGTGCCACATGACGGCACCGAAGCGCCGCGGGTCACGCAGGCGCAACTGGCCGCGATCGGTGTGCACGGTGCAGTGCTCGTGCGCTCGCGGCAGAAAATCTCGGCATCCCGCCGCAATCCAGCGCAGCGAGCCGGACATGCCCAGATGGATGATGAGTTGGCCGCGCTGCAATTGCAGCAACAGGTATTTGCCCCGTCGCTCCAGACGCTCAATGCGCTGCCCAACCAGCGTTTGCGGGCCGCAGCCCAGCGGCCAGCGCAGGGGCTTGCCCATGCTCAATCCCGTGATCTCGCTGCCGATGAGCGCGGCTTGCAGACCCAGGCGGGTGACCTCAACTTCGGGAAGTTCTGGCATGCCGGCATTGTGCTTGAGACGCAGAAGCCGTTGCTGATTGCAGGCCGCAGGTGGTGGCGTCTAGCGTACCGCGCGACCCCACGTCATGGATGCGCTTGGTGCGGCACCTAAAATCGCGCTGATAACCAGGATTCGCCCATGCGCCTAGCCGTATTTGCCGCCGCGTTCGTTTTTACAGCCTGGGCTTCCCAGGCGCATGCCGAAGCGCCAGGCGCCACAGCCAAACCCGGTCAGATCGCCGAACGGGCTTCAGCGTCCGTCAATGATGAGCGGCCGGACGCGCAGGATCTGGCCCGTTGGTTCTATGCGGTGTTGGCTGGAGAAATTGCGGCTCACACGGGCCACCCGGGCACGGCCTATGCTGAATTGCTCAAGGCGGCGCGTGACTTGCACTCCGAAGCGCTGTTCCAGCGTGCCGCTGAAATCGCGCTGACTGCCGGGGCTCCGCAACAGGCGTTGGACGCTGTAAACGCCTGGCGCGCAGACCAACCCGATTCCCTGAAAGCGCAGAGTTGGACGGCTCAGATTCTCGTGGCGCTCGGTCGCCATACTGAGGCCGTCGGAGCCATTTCACGGCTGATCGCGCTGACACCCCAGCCGCAGCGTCCCAACACCATCCTTTCCCTGGCAGGGCTTTTCGCACGCGCGGGTGACGGGCAAATCGCGGTCGATTTGGCAAAAAAAGTCTTGACGCCGTATGGGGGCATCCCCCAATCGAGCGTGGTGATCGGGCAGTTGTACGCGCGAGCGGGAAGCGCCAATGCTGCGTTCGCCCATGCCTCGAGGGCACTGGTTGCGGAGCCGGGCATGCGCGAGGCAGCTGAGCTGGTGCTGCAAACCTACACGGCAGATCCTGGGCGGGCCGATCAGTTGCTTGCTCAGTATGTCGCTGCGAAGCCGCAAGACGCCGATTTGCGTATGGCGTGGATCCAAGCGGCACTTGGTCAGCAGCGTGATGGCGTTGCTCTGGCGCAGACCGAGGCGCTGTCCAAGGTCAAACCAGACGTCCCGGACGTCTGGTTTGTTCTTGGATCATTGCAACTCAGACAGGACCAGGCTGTTCAGGCTCAAAGCGCGCTCCTCCGGTACCTGAGCCTGATCGGAGCGTCGAAGCATGCTGCGCCACCGCCTGCCCTGGAACGCGCCTATGTGGCCTTGTCCGACGCGGCGCTGCAGCAGAGTGAATTTCAGCAGGCCGAGCGATGGCTCGAAAACATCCCGACCGGTCAACGAACGGTCGTCACCATCTTGCAGCAGGCCACCATTCTGGTGCGGCAGGGTAAGCTCGAGTCGGGCTTGGGCCTGCTGGATAAGTTGCCCGCGGCGACGGCGCAGCAGCAACGCGAGAAGCTTCTGGCACGTGCCCAGATCTACCGTACGGCCAAGCAGTACGGCAACGCCTATGCTGTTCTCGCATCAGGTATGCCGCAATTCGGAGCGGAACCCGACTATGCGTACGAAACGGCGATGATGGCCGAGAAAAGCGGGCATCCCCACAAAATGCAACGGATGCTTCGCAAGTTGATTGCGGACCACCCGCAATACCAGCCAGCGTACAACGCGCTGGGCTATACGCTGGCCGATGAGGGTCGACAACTGCCCGAGGCGATGAAGCTCATCGCCCGAGCTTTGAAACTGTCCCCTGGCAACCCCTTCGTGCTCGATAGCCTAGGTTGGGCGCAGTTCCGCACGGGGGATCTGAAGAAGGCCGCGGCGACCCTGGAGGCCGCTTTTGCTGCGCGACCCGATCCCGAGATCGCCGCGCATCTGGCCGAGGTGCTATGGCAACGCGGGGACAAGGCTCGGGCGCGTGCCATTCTGCGGCAGGCCTTCGAACGCGCGCCGCAGGACGGGGGTGTCCAGGCGGCGATGCAGCGCATGGGTGTACGGTTTTGAGGGCGTGGCGCCTAAGCCCAGGCAGGCTGCTGGGCACAGTGGACCCGTGGACGCCCGTTCCCGGCCAGAGTTGTGGACGAGCCATGTGGGCCTGCGTGCTGGCTGGAGCGCTCACGCTCGGGGGGTGCGCCACGCCTGCTGCGCGAGGTCGGACCGCACAAGCCGTGCCGGCAGCGCAGGACATTCGCGGGCGCATTTCCGTGGTCACGGGGACCCCGCCAGCCCAGCACAACATCTACGGGGGTTTCAGGCTTGAACTCTTTCCCGGCGGGGATGGGGAGTTTGACGTGTACTCGCCACTGGGCCAAATGCTGGCGCAAGCTCAGTGGTCCACACGGTCGGCAAGGCTTGACGATGGCAAGCAAACTCGAAGCTTCACCTCCTTCGAAGACATGACATTTGCGGCGCTGGGGCTTGCCTTGCCGCGCGCAGCACTTCAGGACTGGGTGCGCGGCATGCCCGCGGCAGACCTTCCATTCGAGACGTTGGGACATGGGGCTTTTGAGCAAGTGGGCTGGCGCGTGCAGCCCCGCCTGCGCGATGGCCAGCTTTACCTGTTGCGCGCCAGCCGCGTGCAGGGTCCGCCCGCCGAACTCAGTTTGGTGGTGGATCGTGCTCGGCCCGAGGTGGCCGCTTCTGCGCCTGCGGCTTCCGCTTCGCCCGCCGTAACGGCCTCCGCGGTTTCGGCCCCATGAGTCGAGCAGACGGTTGCTGCACGGCCTCAGGCGCTGGCTTCGCTGCGCTCTACAACGTTCCAGCGCCTGCCAAGGTGAATTGGTTCGTGCATGTGCTCGGCCGGCGGGCCGATGGGTATCACGACCTGCAAACCGTGTTCCAGTTCATCGATTGGTGCGACTGGCTGGATTTTGAGCGCCGGGACGATGGAGTCATATCGCGTGAAGGTGGCGACGGTCTGCCTGCCGAAGACCTCAGCGTCAAAGCGGCACGCTTGCTGCAAACGCATAGCGGATGCCGCTTCGGGGTGCACATTCGGCTCCGCAAGGCCATACCCGCTGAGGCCGGCCTGGGTGGCGGCAGCTCCGATGCGGCCAGTACCTTGCTGGCCCTGAACTTGATTTGGGGCCTGGGCCTGCGGCGCGCACAGCTGATGGATCTGGCCTTAGGACTCGGCGCGGACGTGCCGGTTTTCGTGTTTGGCCGCAATGCCTTTGCCCAGGGTGTCGGAGAGCAGCTTGCCGCCGTCGAGCTGCCCGCTTGGAGTCTACTGGTCGGCTGGCCGGGTACGGGGCTGTCCACGACGGCGATGTTTGGCTCGCATCTCTTGACAAGAAATACGCCTGCCGAGACAATTTCGAGCTTTGCTGAAAGCCTCAAAAGTGCGAAGGGCGCTCGCGCCGGCACGGTTGAACCGGCCGAGTGCGATGATGCAGGTTTGGCGCGTAGGCTGGGGCTTGAATATGGTCATAACGATCTGCAGCCTGTGGCGATAGCAGCGTTGCCTGAAATTGGCGCACTCGCAGACTGGCTCAAGGCGCGTACTGGCAGTGGCTTCGTCGCCATGAGCGGATCCGGTTCGGCGATGTTTGCGCCATGCGACCCCAGTGTCGAGTTTGGGCACGTTGCAATGGCGCCGGCCTGGAAGGTGCGCAAGTGCCGCGCCTTGCTGGGTCACCCGTTGCTGGCCTGGGCAAGCGATCGGCAGCAGGAGTAAGCCAACGCGGGCAGTCGGAGGTTGTTTGTGGGGCGCATCGTGGATGCGGCGTGGAAATTTCGTACAATTTCGGATTCTGTTTTGCAGTATCCATGTTGAAGCAGTCTTGAAGTTCAATTTTCGACCGCCTTGCGTGACGGTTTGACGTGCGTCGGGCAAGGTGGTCAGCGTTGTGCCGTTGGGGAGTCGCCAAGTTGGTTAAGGCACCGGATTTTGATTCCGGCATTCGAGGGTTCGAATCCTTCCTCCCCAGCCACCTCAGGTCGGCGTGTGTTGTGGGCTGTGCTCGCGTGGGTGTTTGCGCCACCCTGCTTCCCTTGGCAAACTTCGAGGTTGCGCGGAAACCCGTCTGATTGCTCTCCAGTGGCGTGCCACAACCCTCATCAACGGCTGCCCACTGCAGTTCCCCATCCAAACCATGAATCAGAACGCGGCTGACTTTGTCGTTTTCACCGGTAATGCCAATCCGGCGCTGGCGCAGCAGGTGGTTGAGCAACTGGGCATTGGTCTGGGGCATGCTTTCGTCGGGCGGTTCTCCGACGGTGAAGTGACGGTTGAGATTCAGCAAAATGTGCGTGCACGCGAAGTCTTCATCATCCAGTCGACCTGTGCCCCGACCAATGACAGCCTGATGGAGCTTCTTGTGATGGCGGACGCCCTCAAGCGCGCGTCCGCGGAGCGCATCACTGCAGTGATCCCATATTTCGGCTATTCGCGTCAGGATCGTCGCCCGCGTTCGTCGCGCGTTCCCATCACCGCCAAGGTCGTGGCCAATATGCTGCAGGCGGTGGGCATCGCGCGTGTGGTCACCATGGATCTGCACGCCGACCAGATCCAGGGTTTTTTCGACATCCCTGTTGACAACATCTACGCTTCGCCGATCCTGCTGGGTGATCTGCGCGCAAAGAATTATGCCAATTTGATCGTTGTATCGCCCGACATCGGCGGTGTGGTGCGAGCGCGTGCGCTGGCTAAGCTGATGGATTGCGATCTGGCCATCATCGACAAGCGCCGTCCCAAGCCAAACGTGTCGGAGGTGATGAACGTGATCGGCGAGATTGATGGCCGCAATTGCATCATCATGGACGACATGGTGGACACGGCCGGCACCTTGACCAAGGCTGCAGAGGTGTTGAAGGATCGCGGCGCCAAACGGGTTGTGGCTTACTGTACCCACCCCGTGTTTTCAGGGCCGGCCATTGAACGCATCAACGCCAGCGATCTGGATGAAGTGGTCGTCACCAATACCATTCCGCTGCGCGAGAATGCACTGAAGTGCACCAAGATCCGTCAACTCTCAGCTGCCCAGCTCATTGCGCAGACCATGCTGCGCATTGCGCAGGGTGGGTCCGTGCTGCAGTTGTTCAACGAGCAGGAAACCCTGTTTTGATCATCCGGCGTGGTTGCACGATGCTCCACGCCTTTCCGCATTCGCGTGAGCCCGAGGGGCTGACGCGAACCCTGCGGGATGCTGGTCGCGAGCATCCCGATTTGTAATCCGGGGCCTATGGCCCCCTTTGAGGAGTCGACATGAAAGTCGTCGCATTTGAACGTCAGGCGCAAGGTACTGGTGCGAGCCGCCGCATGCGCCGTGCTGGTAAGGTTCCCGGCATCATTTACGGTGGTGAACAAAAGGCGCAGATGATCGAGCTCGATCACAACGCTTTGTATCACGCACTGAAGAAGGAACAGTTCCATTCGTCCATCCTTGACTTGACCGTGGGTGAAGCGCAAACCAAAGTTTTGCTCAAGGATTACCAAGTCCATCCCTTCAAGGCGATTGTCCTGCACGTGGATTTCATGCGCGTGGCGGCCGACCGCAAAATCACGATGAAGGTGCCCCTGCACTTTGTAGGCGCCGAGGAATCCCCAGCGGTCAAGGTTGAGGGAGGCATGATTAGCCACGTGCTGAGCGAACTTGAAATCAGCTGCCTGCCGGGGGATTTGCCCGAGTTCATCGCAGTTGACCTGAGTGGCATGCACAAGGGCCATTCGTTGCACGCCAACGACCTGAAGCTTCCCGGCTCGGTCACTGTGGTCACTCACGGCACCGAAAATCCGGTCATCGTCACTGTGCTCACGCAGGCAGCAGAGGCTTCAGCTGAAGCGTCGGCGGAAACCGCAGCTGCACCGAAGCCGAGAAAAAGTAATCAAAGGCCTCGACGCCGGAGTCTGCACTCCGTTTTTTGGGCGGCGTCGTTCGGCCGTCGTACAGCAAAACGCCACCCATGGAAGGGTGGCGTTTTGCTTGCGCACAAACCTGTGCGCGGGCTCCGCTTTGGAGCGCGTGTGCGTCAAGGTTCGGGGACAGGCCGTGGGCGACGGTCTTCGCCTACGGCAACGAAGGTGAGTGTGGCCTCGGTCACGCGAAACACCTGAGTGTCGGGTATGCCACGCTCGGCAAATACCGCGACCTCGATGGTGACCGACGTGCGTCCCACCCGGATGACATCGGCATACAGTGACAGAAGATCACCGACGAATACCGGGTGCTTGAAGACAAATTGGTTGACCGCCACAGTCGCGACTCGCCCCTTGGCGCGACGTGCCGCAACAATGCCCGCAGCCATGTCGACCTGGGCCATGATCCAGCCGCCAAAAATATCGCCGTGCATATTCACATCGGCAGGCTTGGGTTGGATGCGGAGCACAGGTTCGCGGTGCGCGGGAAGGCGATCAAGTTGGTTCACGGAATTTCTCTCTTTCTGCAATGGTTGCGGTTTCCCCCGAATAATGCATGATTTTGCAGGTGAGCGGCACGCGATGCGTGTGCCGCTCTGCTTTGCTGTCCCGCCGCCGGGGATCGGTGGTCTGCGGGACAGATCCAGCTGATTCTCATTGCACGCTATGCGACACCACGGTTCCACCGAGCTCCCACCTCCGACTTCCAGCACGCAGGGCCATTCGCGCCGGGCGGCCTTGCGCAATCTAGCTCCCTATCTGTGGCAATACCGTGCGCGCGTCCTGATTGCGCTGCTCATGCTGGTCGCTGCGAAGGTCGCCAACGTCGGTGTTCCAGTGGTGCTGAAGGATATCGTGAATGCCCTCGACGCCAAGCCTGGGGATGCGCGCGCCGTGCTCATCGTGCCGGTGGCGCTACTCGTAGCGTACGGGGCGCTGCGCCTTTCCGTGTCGCTCTTCACCGAGTTGCGCGAAATGGTTTTCTCGCGCGTCACGCAAGGCGCTGTACGCAAGATCGCACTCGAGGTGTTCGATCACCTGTTCTCGTTGCCATTGCGCTATCACCTGGAGCGTCAGACGGGGGGCATGTCGCGCGACATCGAGCGTGGTACCCGCGGGATTTCAAGCCTGGTGTCCTACACGCTTTACAGCATTTTGCCCACGCTGGTGGAGATGACGCTGGTGATCGGGATCCTGATGGTGAAGTACGACTGGTGGTTCGCCGGCATCGCACTGGTCGCGCTCACGTTGTACATCGGATTCACGGTGGTGGTCACCGAATGGCGCACGAATCTTCGCCGCACGATGAATGAGCAAGACTCGCGCGCCAACCAGCGCGCTGTGGATGCCTTGTTGAACTATGAGACGGTGAAGATCTTCGGCAACGAAGCGCATGAGGCGCGGCGCTACGACGAGAACCTGCATCGGTGGATGACAGCTGCTGTGAAATCGCAAAATTCCCTGTCGCTGCTCAATTTGGGGCAGAGTTTCATTATTGCCGTGGCCGTGACGTTGCTCGTGTGGCGCGCCACCGCAGGTGTGGTCAACGGCACGATGAATCTGGGCGACCTGGTGCTCGTCAATGCTTTTATGATCCAGCTCTACGCGCCACTGAACTTCCTTGGCGTGATTTACCGTGAGATTCGCCAGTCGCTCACGGATATCGAGCGCATGTTCACCATCCTGGAGCAGAACCGCGACGTCGCCGATGCGCCCGACGCGAAGTCACTTATCGTTTCCCGTGGCACGCTGCGATTCGAGGAGGTGCATTTCGGCTACGCACCGGGCCGGCAGGTACTCCGAGGGCTGAGTTTCGAGGTGGCGGGGGGCGAGACCCTCGCCATTGTCGGCCCGTCGGGGGCCGGAAAATCCACACTTTCGCGCCTGCTGTTTCGCTTTTATGACGTGGATGCCGGGCGCATCACCATTGACGGCCAGGACATCGCAACGGTCAGCCAGGCGAGCCTGCGCGCGGCCTTGGGTGTGGTGCCTCAGGACACGGTGTTGTTCAATGACACCATTGGCTACAACATCGCGTATGGGAGGCCGGACGCCAGCCAAGCGGAGGTGGAGGCGGTGGCGCGGGCTGCACAGATTCACGACTTCATCGTGCGGCAGCCCCTGTGCTACCAGACCCAGGTTGGCGAACGCGGGCTGAAGCTGTCGGGTGGTGAAAAGCAGCGGGTGGCCATTGCGCGCGCGTTGCTGAAGAACCCACCCGTGCTGATCTTCGATGAAGCCACTTCACAGCTCGACTCTGCCAATGAAAAGGCGATTCAGGGTGAGATTCGCTTGGCGGCCCGCAATCGCACGACTTTGATCATCGCGCACCGTCTGTCCACAGTTGTGGACGCCCACCAGATCTTGGTCCTCGACGACGGGCGCATCAAGGAGCGAGGTACGCATGCACAGCTGCTGGAACTCGGCGGTGTCTATGCGCGAATGTGGGCCTTGCAGCAGGAGCAGGCGAATTTCCCACAATCGCCTGGAATCTTGCAGGCGGCTTGAGTTGACGGGGAGGTGACCGATGCGTCCGAATACATGGCGACGCGCGAATTCTGCGGCAGCACCAGCGCCTTGGCTTTCATCCAGTCCTCGCCAAGATCACGGGGCGGGCCGCCAGCGTGCCCTGCAGTGGCCGTACCATCATTGGCGATCCTCCCGCACCGATCCATGACCCAGCCGCAAACCTTTGCAATCACCCGCCCCGACGATTGGCATCTGCACCTGCGTGACGACGCAGCGCTGGCCTACACGGTACCGTGGACCGCCGCACAGTTCGCACGTGCCATTGTGATGCCCAATCTCAGGTCCGCAGTGGTCAGCACTGCGCAGGCGCTCGAGTACCGCACGCGCATCCTTTCCGCGCGGCCGAGCGGCTCAGTGTTTGAGCCGCTCATGACCTTATACCTGACGGACTCCACGCCGCCGGCGGAAATCGTCCGAGCACGGTCCAGTGGCGTGGTGTATGCCGTCAAGCTCTATCCGGCCGGCGCGACAACGAACTCAGACAGCGGGGTGACTGACCTGGACCGGGTCTATCCGGTCTTCGAGGTCATGCAGGCCGAGGGGATGCCGCTTCTGATCCACGGCGAAGTCACAGACCCGCAGGTGGACGTGTTCGACCGCGAGGCCGTGTTTATCGAGCGCCACTTGGTGCGCATCAGGCGGGATTTCCCGGCGCTCAAGATCGTCCTTGAGCACGTGACCACTGCGCATGCGGTACGTTATGTTCGTGACCAGACTGAACTGGACGTACGTGGCACTCCGCTGCTTGCCGCCACGATCACCGCTCACCATTTGCTCTACAACCGCAACGCCATGTTTGCCGGCGGCATGCGACCTCACTATTACTGCCTGCCAATTCTCAAGCGCGAGCAGCACCGGCAGGCGCTCCTTGAGGCAGCCACCAGCGGCGATGCGCGTTTCTTTCTCGGCACCGACTCGGCTCCGCATGCGCGGGTGTTCAAGGAGGCCGCCTGCGGCTGCGCAGGTTGCCTCACCGCTCCACACGCACTGGAGCTTTACGCGCACGCCTTCGAGGAGTGCGGCGCATTGCACAGGCTGGAGGGCTTTGCGAGCTTTTACGGTGCGGACTTCTATGGATTGAAGCGCAACGCTTCACGCGTGATGTTGGTGCGAGCGGGGAGTATGGTGCCTGAGCGGCTGCCGTATGTCGATGGCGACATCGTGCCCCTGGACGCGGGGCGAAGGCTGGACTGGCGGCTGGAACTGAGTGGCTCACGTCCCAGTTGATCGCGTGCGCTGCGGTTTGCCTCGCGCGGCCAGCGCCTAAGATCGAGCAGGCGCATTGCAGTGCTTGGCACGCGAAGGACGTGGCGCATGGCGGCGGGCCTGCCGGGCCCTACGTGCGTGCCGCAGGTCTGGCATCGCTGCTGAAAGCGCATAATGAACGCTGCGAAGTGGGCTGGGCAGCCGCGCCGGCGTGGGGCAACTCACGCGGTGAGGAAGGTCCGGACTCCAGAGGGCAGGGTGACGGCTAACGGCCGTGCGCGGTGACGCGACGAACAGGACCACAGAGACGAGTATGCGCAGCGCAAGTTGCGCGGACGTGAAACGCGGCAACCTCCACCCGGAGCAACACCAAATAGGCAGACGATGCGGGACTTTTGGCCTCGTGAAAGCGCGGCTCGCGCGAGTCTGCGGGTAGGTGGCACCGAGCCGATGCGGTAACGCGCGGCCCAGAGGAATGGCTGCCACGTCGGGCAACCGACGCACAGAATCCGGCCTATAGGCCCACTTCGCACTTTTTTGGCTTTGGGGCGATGCGCGAGCGCCAATTACACCGGTGCGCCCGCTTGGTCCTGGAAGGAAGCGAGGATGTCCACCACGGCAAATTGTCCGTTTTGCAAGGCCAGCAAGGAGATCCTTCGCAATGACCTTGCCTTTGCGATCTACGACCGTGCGCCAGTGACGCCGGGCCACATGCTCCTCATCCCGCGCCGCCACGTGGCTGACTGGTTCGACACAACTCCACAGGAAAAGAGCGCCATGCTCGCGTTGCTTGAGCTTTCGCGCACTCTTCTGCGACGCGAGCGCCGGCCCGAGGGCTTCAACTTCGGGGTGAACTGCGGGGAGGTGGCCGGGCAAACCATTTTTCACGTTCACATGCATCTCATTCCACGCTACCGCGGTGACATGGACAATCCGCTGGGCGGCGTGCGCGGGGTCATCCCAGCACGCCAAAAATACTGATGTGTCGACGGCCTTATCAGTCAAACCCGCACTGCGCTTGCCAGCACACGATGTGCTCGGCTGGCACCATCAACTGCACTTGGGGTAGAACCGCCTCGATGACTTCTGGAGCGTCAAAGAACTCCAGGACAAGCGGCAGATGGACCGTCAGCCGCAGCAGGTCGTCCGCGTGCACTTCGCCGTTGCTGCCAAATCCGGCTACGCCGCGGAACACGGTCAATCCACGCACTTTGTGCTGATCATGCAAATGCTTGAACAGGGCGCGCATCAGATCCTGCTTTTCGACCTTGTCGCCCTCGCGGATGTAAATGCGCACCATGGTGATGGTCTTCATGTCGAGACTCCGAGGTTACGAGCCAGGTAGGCGCCCAAAATCGCCGCCGCGATGGAAAGGATCACTGAGCCGGCGACATACAGTCCAGCCTTGAGGAGTTCACCGCCTTCGATCAGATTGAGGCACTCGAGCGAGAAGGTGGAAAAGGTCGTATACGCTCCCAATCCCCCGGACAGTAAGCCGGTGCGCAGTTCTGGGCTGATGTTCACACGCTCGAGGGTCGCGAAAAACAAAAAACCCATGAGAAACGAACCGATCACGTTGATCGACAAGGTAGCGAAGGGAAATGACCGGCCGAGCAGGGTCTGGACGGCTATGGACTGCCCATATCGGGCAAAAGCCCCGAAAATCGCAAATACGGCAACGTAGAGAAGGGTCATGGCGAGTGCGGGTCAGAGATTGGCATCCTCCCCGCATGAATTGCGGGGTTCCTACGACGGCGTTGCGTGGTGCGTTGTGCGGTCGCTCCAATGGATTTCTGGATCGCGAAGCATCGTGCAGGCGGATGAATCGCTGTTGCCCCAAGCCCCTTCAGCGCCCAGCCGCGGCAAACTGCCGTCAAGATTTCCCACGTCTTGCAGCCTCACTAGCCGATTGGATTGCGGGGCATGCTGCTGTAAGCGGTGCAAGACGGAAAGTCTAACAAGGGCTGGCCGGAATGGCCCCTGTTCCAGTGTGCAGCGACGCTGTGCAACCGCGCCAAGCGCAAGCTGCCGCGGATATGTGCCCGGTCTTTGCATTGCTGCGGGCATCGGCCGACCCGAACGTGGGCGCGAGCCAGGCGAGAACACTGAAGGCGGGATGCCTGCAGATCGCCGAGGGTGATAACCACTCCCAGGCATTGCACGGTCATCGTGGCGAGATGTCTTTGGCGCGGACTGTCGCAGGTGCGTGGCGTCAAAACCAGTGAGCGATGCCGCGCCGGCGATCCCTCGCATACCCTGGCGCTGCGCTTTCACGCGCAAATCGCCATAAACGGGGGCATATTGGGCCTCCACGCGGCGCGCCATCCGGTCCCGCAATGCCGGCCACAGAGCGCGGGGCGGGCCACGACGCATGAACCAGCAAATCTATCGATCTTTCCAATTCGGCTGTCATGAAGGTTATCGGAAATCCGAACCTAAAACCGATCCGGACTCATGCGCTCACGCCTCGATCACACGCCCGCGCGGGCGTGCGGCCTCCACCGGGTTGCATGCTAGAGCACCTCAGATCTCAAACCAAAACTTTCAAGTGATGCTTCAAGTGCTTCATTTGTGGCATTTTTTTTCTTATTTGCTGTAAACAAAAACAGTTTTCATGCTGCCGCTAAGTGCTTGTTTGAAAAGCGAATTTTTCATTTTTCCTATTGACGCTGTCCTTTTTGCCTCATACAGTGCAGCCAAGTGCAAAAAAGTGGGTAAAAGTGCAGGGAGATATCCCTGGACTGACGGCAATCGGAGAAACGCGTGTTCATCGGCATATCGGCTTTGACGCTGGACGGCAAGGGTCGTATGACTGTGCCCGCGCGCCACCGCGACATGCTGCTTGCGCAGGCGGCGGGTCGCCTCACGATGACGAAGAGTCCCGAGGGTTGTCTGCTTTTGTTCGCTGATCCCCAGTGGCAGGAATTTCGTGCCAAGATCGCCGCTTTGCCCATGGCAGCGCAGGGCTGGAAGCGCATTTATCTGGGGCATGCAACCGAAACCGAGATCGACGCGACGGGTCGCGTCCTGCTCTCCCCCGAGTTGCGTGCGGCGGCGCGGATCGAACGCGAAATTGATCTCATCGGGATGGGTTCGCATTTTGAAGTGTGGGACCGTGCGACCCACCAGTCGCGCGAAGCGGCGGTGATCGAGGCCGGTATGCCCGACGCCGTGCGCGAAATTGTGGTGTGAAGGTGAGCCACGATGCCGACTCCACGATTCAAAGTTGCAGAGGCGCTGCAGCACCGCACGGTGTTGCTGCACGAGGCCGTCAACCTACTGGTCACGGACCCGGCGGGTGTCTATCTGGACGCGACGTTCGGTCGTGGCGGCCACACGCGCGAGTTGCTCTCGCGTCTGGCGCCACAAGCCCGAGTGGTGGCGCTGGACCGCGACCCACAGGCAATCGCCGCTGGGCAAGATCTGGCGCAGTCCGATGCGCGGCTCTCGCTCATGCATGCAGCCTTCTCCGACTATGGCGCTGTGCTGGACCGCTTGGGATTGGGCCAAGTGCAGGGCATGCTCTTCGATCTGGGGGTGTCCTCACCGCAGTTGGACGATGCGCAGCGCGGTTTCAGCTTCCGTGGCGATGCCCCTCTGGATATGCGCATGGATACCACGCGCGGCATGACTGCAGCGCAATTTCTGGCACAGGCCAGCGTCGATGAAATCACCAAGGTGCTGAGGGACTATGGGGACGAATGGGCTGCTTTCCCGATTGCAAAGGCGCTTGTGGCTCGCCGCGAACGCGGCGAGCCCGTCACCCGCACTGCAGAGCTTGCCGCCCTTGTGGCGCAAGCGGTGCGCAGTCGCGAACCGGGGCAAGACCCGGCCACGCGCACCTTTCAGGCTCTTCGGATTCACGTCAATGCCGAGCTCGCCGAACTTGAGGCGGCACTCGCGCAGGTGATGGACAGGCTGGCTGATGGAGGACGGCTCGTGGTCATCAGCTTTCATTCCCTCGAAGACCGTGTCGTCAAGCATTTCATGGCGCGCCACGCTCGCGCGCCCGAGTTGACCCGCGAGCAACGCCGCCTTCCCGTCAACCCAGCCGTGTTTCAGCCCGGTCTGAAAGTCTTGGCCCGGTTGCGCGCGGGAGCCGACGAGGTCGCGGCCAACCCGCGGTCGCGCTCGGCCGTGCTGCGCGCCGCCGAGCGCCTCCCGCAGGGTGCAGCCGCATGACCCGTCTCAACCTCCTGCTCCTGGTGATTGCAATGGCCAGCGCGATGAGCGTGGTGCGAGCACAGTACGAGGCGCGCCGTACCTTCGCGACGCTGGATGCGGCGCGACAGCGCGCTGTGCAATTGCAGCTTGACCATGACCGCTTGCAGGTGGAGGTGCGCGCATTGTCGGTGCCCGGTCGAATCGAGGAGTTGGCGCGCAAGACACTGGGATTTGTGGCCGCCACACCTGCTCGCACCGACTACATCAGCGCGGCCCAGTTGCCGAGTCTGCCGGCATCGATTCCCACGCGATGAGCATGCAGTCATGAAACTTGCTTCGCGTCCGTTCGGTACGTATACGCCTTCACATCGTAAGGAGGGTCATCTCCTGCGCCTGCGCCTGCCGCCGGGGCGCGCCTGGCTTGTCAGGAGCCTCCTGTATCTCGCGTTTGTCGTGCTGACCGCCCGGGCGCTTTGGGTTCAGGTGATCACCACGAACTTCTACCAGCAGCAGGGCGACCTGCGCTTCATTCGAACCATCGAACTGCCTGCGATGCGCGGACGCATCCTCGACCGGCATGGCAACATTTTGGCGTCTAGCATTCCGGTCAAGACGATCTGGGCGGATCCCGAGACGCTCGAGGCGGATCCGCAGAAAGTTGCCGATTTGGCGAAGATTCTGGGCCTGAACGCCGCCGAACTGCAGCGCCGTTTGAGCTTGGACAGGCAGTTCGTCTACGTGATGCGTCAGGTGGACATTGATACTGCGCGCAAAGTGCAGGCTTTAGGCATCAAGGGCATCTACTTTTCGCCGAGCTACAAGCGCTATTACCCCGAAGGTTCTGCCGCTGCTCAGTTGGTCGGTTTCACGGATATCGAGAATCTGGGGCAGAGTGGCATCGAACTCACCTTTCAGAAAGACCTCGCCGGACACCCGGGCACGCGCAAGGTGATGCGCGACCGCTTGGGCAATGTGATCGAAGACGTCGACGGTGGGGTTCCGCCTGTCAATGGCCAGGATGTCCAGTTGTCGATCGACAGCAAGATCCAATACCTGACCTACCAAGCACTGAAGAGTGCCGTGGTGAACAACAAGGCCAAGAACGGGAGCGCTGTCATGCTCGACGCCACGAGTGGCCAAGTTCTGGCCATGGCCAATTATCCAAGCTTTAATCCAAACAGCCGACACGGGATGACGCAGGCGGACATGCGCAACTACGCGCTGACTGACAGTTTTGAGCCAGGCTCGGTGATGAAGCCCATCACGATCAGCGCAGCGTTACAGGCCGGGCTCGTCACGCCGCAGACTGTGTTTCACACCGCGCCTGGTTGCTTGCGCGTGTATGGCAACAACATTTGCGATGACTCGGATAACGGCACCATTGCGCTGCCCCAGGTGATCCAGTATTCCAGCAACGTGGCCACGAGCAAGATCGTCATGCGCATGAGTGCGCATATGCAGTGGGACATGTACACCGCCGTGGGTCTCGGTCAGCGTCCCCAGGTGCCATTCCCCGGCGCCGCAAGTGGAATCTTGCGGCCCTGGGAAAAGTGGCGCCCTATCGACGCGGTGACCCAGGGCTTTGGCTACGGCATCTCGGTATCGACCTTCCAACTCGCCCACGCGTATCTCATCTTTGCCAATCACGGCGAGATCATCCCTTCCAGCCTACTCAAGACTGATGCACCCGTGCATGGCGTGCCGGTGGTGTCCCCCCAAGTGGCGCGTGAGATGAGGGGCATGCTTGCGCTTGTTACGGAAAAGGGCGGGACAGCGCCGTCGGCCGCCGTTCCCGGCTATTCGACGGGCGGTAAGACGGGCACTGCCTATATCTGGAAGGGCAACGGTTATGACAAGCGCCTCTTTCGGGCCCAGTTCGTCGGATTGGCGCCGATCAGCCATCCGAAGATCGTGATGGCCATCTCGGTCGATCAGCCGACCGGCGGCAAGCACTTCGGCGGCGACGTGTCGGCGCCCGTGTTCGCCGAGGTGGTGCCGCAGGCATTGCGCATTCTCGGTGTGCCCCCCGATCTTCCAGTTAAGCCCGAAGTGCCCCCGGCCATCATGACGAAGGCACAGGGTGCGGCCACAAGTGGAGGCGGAGCATGAGTTCACAGGGTCATCCTGATCAGGACCCCCACGGAATCCAGCGTGGCCTCGGGCTGGATTCCGTGGGGGCCGTGCTGCATGCGCTCAGCGCAGCGGGGGTGGCGGCCACAGCGCCATGGACCAGTGACTCGCGTGATGTGCGATCGGGCGATGTGTTCGTTGCTTGGCCGGGAGCAGCCACCGACGGCCGGCGTTTCGTTGCTGACGCCTATTCGCGTGGTGCCGCATGTGCGTTGGTGGAGGAGGAAGGTGCCGACTCGTTCGCAATGCCGGTGCAGGTCGTGCGCGTGCGTGGTCTCAAGGCGTTGTCGGGCCCGCTGGCTGACGCTTGGTATGGGCACCCCTCGCGCCACATGACCGTGCTGGCTGTCACCGGGACCAACGGGAAGACGTCATGCGCACTGTGGACGGCCCAGGCGTTGGCCGCGGCGGGCCGGCCCTGCGGCGTGATCGGGACGCTTGGCGTTGGGTTGCCGGAGCAGTTGACGCTCACGGGCCTGACCACGCCAGATCCGGTGCGCCTGCATCGCGAACTCGCTGCAATGCGCGCACAGGGCCTTAAATACTGTGCCATCGAGGCCTCATCAATCGGCATCGAGGAGTCTCGCCTGGCGGGTTTGCGAATTTATGGTGCTGCGTTCACCAACCTGACTCACGATCACCTTGATTACCACGAAAGCATGGCGGCCTATGCCGCCGCCAAGCGCCGCCTGTTCGATTGGCCGCAACTGACCGCAGCCGTGCTGAACGTGGACGATGCAATCGGCGTGGAGCTGGCAAAGCACTGTCGTCAGCGCGAAATGCAGGTTGCAACAGTGTCGCTCCAGGCCGAAGCGGACTGGCACACCACGCATATCGCACACCACGATCGCGGCATGGAACTGAGGATCGGTCACGCCAATCGTCAAGCTGACGTGGACCTCCCGCTGCTGGGACGCTTTAACGCGTCCAACGTATTGGTGGTCTGTGGCTTGCTGCAGGCTTGTGGCCTGGATTTCGGCGCCACGATCGCGGCGCTTGATGCGATCAACGCACCGCCAGGGCGCATGCAGAGCCTGGGTGGACACGAGGCACCGCTTGCCGTAGTCGACTATGCGCACACGCCTGACGCCATCGCACAAGCACTGCTGGCGCTGCGCCCCATCGCCCAGCGCCGCCGCGGCAAGCTCTGGTGCGTCTTTGGCGCAGGCGGCGATCGGGATCCCGGCAAGCGCGCACCGATGGCTGCCGCTGCCGAGGGCATGGCTGATTGCGTCGTGCTGACGAGCGACAATCCACGAAGCGAGGCACCACAGGCCATCATCGACGATCTCCTGCTGGGCGTCGTGGCGCCAGCGCAGGTGCTGGTGGTAGTCGATCGCGCCCAGGCCATTGGACAGACCATCGCGCATGCAAGTGCAGCAGACGTGGTGCTGGTCGCGGGCAAGGGCCACGAGGCCATGCACGACGAAGAAGGGCGCAAAACGCCGTTTTCCGATGTTTTCCATGCCCGCATGGCGCTTGCCGGGCGGGCAGGCGGCCTGTTTGCGCTGCGCGAGTTGCGAACATGGGTCGGCGGTCAACTGCATGGCGATGGCGCAACCGCGATCGCCCGCGTCTGCACGGATACGCGTCAGTTGCGCCCGGGTGACCTGTTCGTTGCGCTCCGGGGCGACCACTTTGACGCGCATTCCTTCCTGCCACAGGCGAAGGCTGCCGGCGCAGCTGCCGTGCTCGCCGAGCGCGCCAGCGCGGCATGCGGCCTGCCCACAGTCGAGGTGGACGATAGCCTGCAGGCGCTCGGACTGCTTGCACGCGCGTGGCGCCGCCAGCAGCCCGCCATGCCGCTTGCGGCCATCACGGGCAGCAACGGGAAGACGACGGTTACGCAGATGGTCGCGAGCATCCTCGCTGCCTGGCTTGGTGAAGATCGCAGGCTTGCCACGTCGGGCAACTTCAACAACGCGGTTGGGTTGCCGTTGACCTTGTTGCGGTTGCGTCCGCAGCATGTGGCCGGCGTCGTGGAGCTGGGGATGAACCATCCCGGTGAGGTGGCTCAACTGGCTGCGATTGCCGAGCCCACCATTGCGTTAGTCAACAACGCCCAGCGCGAGCATCAGGAATTCATGCATACGGTCGACGCCGTGGCACGCGAAAACGGTAGCGTGATGACAGCCTTGCCGCCCGACGGCGTGGCCGTGTTTCCTGTCGGCGATGCATTCACGGCGATTTGGGCGGACCTTGCGGGAACGCGACGCTGCATGCGGTTTATGTTGGTCGAACCGGGGCAAGCGCAAGCGCAGGGCGAGGTCGTCGGCTGGATTGACCAGCAGGACGCCACATCAGCGATGCGCTTGCACATGCGTACCCCCGCAGGCGAGGCCCAACTGCGCCTGCGCGTCATGGGCTCGCACAACGCTCACAATGCATTGGCCGCGACCGCTACAGCGCTGGCTTGTGGGGCCCCGCTGGACGCGGTCGTCGCCGGACTCGAGGCGTTCGAACCTGTGGCAGGCCGCATGCAGCGCAGCGAAATCGTCCTCTCCGATGGGCATCGCATCACCCTGATCGATGACTCCTACAACGCCAATCCGGACTCGGTGCGCGCCGCAATCGACGCGCTCGCGGCAATGCCGGGGCGCCGCCTTCTCATCCTTGGGGATATGGGCGAGGTGGGGATTGAAGGCCCGGCATTCCATGCCGAGGCAGGCAATTACACCGTTGCGCGTGGTATTGACGCGCTGTGGGCCGTGGGTGATTTGGCGCTGCACGCGGCCCAGGCTGCCGGCCGCGGGGCCGTGGCGGTGCGCCATGCTCAAACTCTTGAGGGCTTGGCGCCTACGCAGCAGGATCTCGGGTCCTTTGACGCTGTGCTCGTCAAGGGTTCGCGATTCATGCGCATGGAGCGCGTGGCGCAGTCCCTGCGCGCATTCGGGCAGCAGCCGAAGATCATCAAGGAAGACGCCCATGCTGCATAGCCTGGCCATGTGGCTGATGACCGCCTCGCCTGATCTGCGTTTCTTCCGCGTCTTCAACTACATCACCTTTCGCGCGGTGATGAGCACGTTGACAGCCTTGTTTATCGGGCTAGCTGCAGGTCCCGGGGTCATCCGAAAGCTCACCGCCATGAAGGTCGGCCAAGCGGTGCGGCAGGATGGTCCGCAAACCCATTTGATCAAGACTGGCACGCCCACGATGGGCGGCGTGCTGATTCTCATCGCCATCACAGCGTCCACTGTGTTGTGGATGGATCTTTCCAATCGATTTGTCTGGCTCGTGTTGCTGGTCACCCTCGGATTCGGCGCCATCGGCTGGGTCGATGACTACCGCAAGGTCGTGCATCGCGACCCCAACGGCATGCGTTCGCGCGAGAAATATTTTTGGCAGTCACTGATCGGCATTTTGGCAGCGTTCTATCTGGCGTTTGCCGTATCGGGCAAGGGCAATGCCGAGGTCTGGCACCTTTTTGTCGAGTGGCTGCGCAGCGGGCTTTCGATGCCGCTGCCGCCTGCAGCGGACCTGATCGTGCCATTTTTCAAGACGGTGAGCTATCCCTTGGGGATCGTGGGCTTCATTGTTCTGACCTACTTTGTCATTGTCGGCGCCAGCAATGCAGTGAATCTGACTGACGGTGCCGACGGGCTGGCAATCATGCCCACGGTCATGGTCGGCGCGTCGCTGGGCATCTTTGCTTACGTCACCGGCAATGCGGTGTTCTCCAAATATCTTCTTTTCCCCTACATTCCAGGCACCGGCGAGTTGCTCATCTTCATCGGCGCCATGGTCGGCGCCGGTCTGGCGTTTCTCTGGTTTAACGCCTACCCCGCTCAAGTGTTCATGGGCGATGTGGGGGCGCTGGCGCTGGGGGCGGCGCTGGGAACCATCGCCGTGATCGTCCGTCAGGAAATCGTGCTTTTCATCATGGGCGGGGTGTTCGTGGTCGAGACCTTGTCGGTGATGATCCAAGTCGGCTACTTCAAGTATTCCAAGCGCAAATACGGCCAGGGACGCCGCATTTTCAAAATGGCGCCGCTGCATCATCACTTCGAACAGCTCGGGGTCAAGGAATCGCAAGTGGTGATCCGGTTTTGGATCGTCACCATGATGTTGTGTCTTGCTGGTCTGGCCAGCCTAAAGCTGCGGTGAAGCACTGATGAGCCTAAGCGACCATAGCGTTCTGATTCTGGGGCTGGGCATCTCCGGCTTGTCTATGGCGCGGTGGTGCTCCAGCCAGGGCGCCGTCGTGTGCGTGGCCGACAGCCGATCCGAACCGCCTCAACTCGCCGCATTGCGCGCCGAATTGCCACAAGTTGTGGTTCGCACGGGCAGCGCCGGGGCATACCTTCCAGACGGTGTGAATTGTGTATGCGTGAGCCCCGGCATCGCGCCCGCTGACCCAGCATTCGCCGGGTTGCTCGACAAAGCACGCGCCTCGAGCGTGAGGTTAACCACTGAACTCGGCTTGTTTACTGATGCCCTCCGCGACCTGCACCGAACCCAGGGCTACGCGCCTGCGTTGCTAGCCATCACCGGAACCAATGGCAAGACCACCGTGACGGCGCTGACTGCCCACCTCTTGCATGGCGCGGGCGTCGACACGGCGGTCGCCGGGAACATTGGCCCCGCTTTGCTCGACACGCTGGGCGAGCGCATGCGCGGCGGGAGTCTGCCACAGGCTTGGGTGTTGGAGCTCTCGAGCTTTCAGTTGCATGGCGTGGATGATCTCGCCGCCACGGCTGCCACGGTTCTTAATCTCACACAAGACCATTTGGACTGGCACGGCAGCATGGAGGCGTACGGTGCGGACAAGGCGCGCATCTTCGGCCCGCAGCCTTGGCCTGCGCGGCCCGGTTCCGAAGCGCCCTCGGGGCGTCATCAGACCTTCATGACCCGTGCAGGCGCTTGGGTGGGCGAATGGCAGTCGCCTGGTCTGATGCTGTTAAACCGCGATGATGCGCGGGTTGTGGCCATGCGGCGCGACGGACGGCAGGAGCAAACCTTCGGACTGGACGCGCCGCGGCGCGTCGGCGACTGGGGGGTCGTGGTCGAGCATGGCATGGCTTGGCTTGCCCGCGGCCAGGCGCAGCAGGGCGAGGATCATCCGCGGCGGCGGGGCAAGGGTACCGTTGCTGAGCCATCCGGGTCGCCGAGCATGCAGCTGCTGATGCCAGCCGACGCACTGCGTATCCACGGCCGTCACAACTGGGCCAATGCGCTGGCAGCGCTGGGTTTGGCGGCGAGCACGGGCGCGCCCCTTGCCCCCATGTTGCATGCCCTGCGTAGTTATGCCGGCGAGCCGCACCGCATGCAGTCGCTTGGTGTGATCGCTGGCGTGGAGTGGATTGAAGACAGCAAGGGCACCAACGTAGGGGCCACCGTGGCGGCTTTGATGGGCGTGGATCGCACCGTCGTGCTTATCGCCGGCGGCGATGGCAAAGGCCAGGATTTCTCCCCGCTGCTGCGCGCTTCAACCGGCCGTCTGCGTGCAGCCGTGCTGATTGGGCGCGATGCGCCACGGCTGGCGCAGGCATTGAATGGCGTGTGCCCGATCGACCAGGCCCCGAGCCTCGAGCAGGCCGTGCGCCGCGCGGCCTCCTTGGCCCGCGAGGGTGACATCGTGCTCCTGTCCCCGGCGTGTGCCAGCTTGGACATGTTCCAGAACTACACGCACCGGGCCAAGGTGTTCGCAGGCGCCGTGGCCGAATGGGCGCTGGAGCATGGCGTGGTGCTGGAGGGCGCGCAATGAAGCTGCTCTTTCCGATGTGGCGCCGCAAGGGTAGCGCCGACAAGCCATCGCCAATGCCCGTTCGCATCGCCTATGTCGGCCCTGCTGCCTCCCGCATGCTGGACTTTGACCAAAACTTGCTTTGGGTCATCGTGCTGCTCCTGGCCTTCGGTTTGGTGATGGTGTATTCCGCCACGGTGGCCATTCCGGAAGACCCGCACTTCGCACGCTGGACGCAGTTTCATTTCTTCTGGCGCGATCTTGCCGCGATCGCCCTTGGCTTGATCGGCGGGTGGGTGGTATTCCAGTTTCCGATGAAATTTTGGGAGCGATGGGCTCCCTACCTGTTTGTGGGTTCGTTGGTCATGCTCGTGGCAGTACTCGTTCCATTCCTCGGCAAGGGTGTCAACGGCTCGCGGCGTTGGATTCCGCTGGGCGTGTTCAATTTTCAGCCTTCGGAACTCGTCAAGCTCACCACGATTCTGTATGCCGCCGATTTCATCGTGCGCAAGCAAGATGTGAAGCAGAAGTTCGGCAAAGCCTTCGTGCCCATGGCTGCCGCGCTTGCCTTGATCGGCGTGCTTCTATTGGCCGAACCTGACATGGGCGCATTCCTCGTCATCGCATCGGTGGCCATGGTCATCGTGTACCTTGGTGGCGTGAACGGCAAGATGTTTGCCGCCCTGACCGTGGTGATGATCGGTGCCTTCGTGCTGATGATTGTGCTGTCGCCATGGCGGCGCGACCGCATCTTCGCGTACCTCAATCCCTGGGCTGAGGGGCAGGCTCTGGGAAGCGCCTACCAGTTAGCGCATGCCCTCATTGCCATGGGGCGGGGTCATTGGCTGGGCGTGGGCCTGGGCGGGAGCGTGGAAAAGCTGCATTACCTGCCGGAGCCTCAGACAGACTTTCTTCTCGCAATCATCGGCGAGGAGTTGGGTTTTGCAGGCGTGCTGACCGTCACCTTGGTGTTCGCCTGGATTACCAAGCGCGCGTTTGACATCGGTCGCCAGGCGCTGGCCTCGGATCGCATGTTCGCATCGCTCGTGGCACAGGGTGTGGGAGTGCTCGTTGGTGGGCAAGCGTTCATCAACATCGGCGTAAACCTCGGGCTTTTGCCGACCAAGGGGCTGACCCTGCCGTTACTGAGCTATGGGGGCTCAGCGACATTGGTGTCGCTGCTCTCCATGGCTATCTTGCTCCGGGTGGATTTCGAAAATCGTGTCCTCATGCGCGGAGGTCACGTATGAGCGCACGCAAGCACAGCTGGTGGCCTGCAGTGCAGCGCATGCGCCGTCAGGGTCTGATCATGCCGGCGGGTAGACGCCAATGAGTGCGCAGAAAACGGCAGTCATCATGGCCGGCGGAACCGGAGGGCATATTTTCCCTGGGCTCGCAGTGGGTGAGGGACTGCGCTCTGCTGGCTGGACGGTGCATTGGATGGGCGCGCCAGGCAGCATGGAAGCGCGGCTCGTTCCCGCGCAGGGCTATCCCATGCTTTGGGTGAATTTTGGCGGCGTGCGCGGCAAAGGGCTGATGACCAAGTTGCTGTTGCCTGTGAGGCTTTTCCGTGCCTTCGGGCAGGCGCTGCGTGCCTTGCGTCGCGTGCGTCCCAGCGTGGTGCTGGGCATGGGGGGCTACATCACGGTTCCCGGTGGGTTGATGAGCGACTGGGCTGGCGCCCGGCTGGTGCTGCACGAACAGAATGCGGTGGCCGGCATGAGCAATCGCCTGCTGGCGCGGTTGGCCGATCGCGTGCTCACGGCATTCCCTCACACACTGCCCACCGGCGACTGGGTCGGCAACCCGGTGCGCCGGAGCATTCGAGAGCTGTTGCCGCCAGCGCAGCGCTATGGCACGCGCAGCGGCCCGTTGCGCGTGCTGGTGGTGGGCGGCAGCCTAGGCGCAGCGGCGCTCAATGAGCGCGTGCCTCAGGCGCTTGCGCTGTTGCCAACGCAGCAGCGTCCACGGGTTCTGCATCAAAGCGGTCGTGGCCACTTGCAGTCCTTGCAACATCGCTACGCGCAGGTTGGCGTGCACGCCGAGTGCCGTGAGTTTATCGATGACATGGCTGCAGCCTACGCAGAGGCCGATCTTGTGATCTGCCGTGCTGGAGCTTCTACCGTCAGCGAGATCGCCTGTGCTGGGGCCGCGGCGCTGTTTGTCCCCTTCCCGCACGCGGTGGACGATCACCAGACAGCTAACGCCCGCTTCCTGGCGGAGCCAGGCGCCGCCTTACTTGTCCAACAAACTGACTTCACACCTGAGTTTCTCGCCGCACAACTGCGTACGCTGGACCGCCCCCGCCTGCTCGCGATGGCACTACAGGCGCACCGGCTGGCTCGGCGCGATGCAGTTGAGCGCATCGTGGCCGCTTGCGAGTCACTGGAGAGCCCGCTATGAAACACGCGATTCGACAGATTCACTTCGTGGGCATCGGCGGCGCCGGGATGAGCGGTATCGCCGAGGTGCTGCTCAACCTCGGCTACGAGATCACGGGCAGCGACCTTGCGGAAGGCGCAGCCGTGCAGCGCCTGCGCGGCTTGAGTGCCCGTGTGGCCATCGGCCACGACGCGGCGCATATCGCGGGCGCGGACGCCGTGGTGGTGTCCACTGCTGTCGGGGCAGAGAACCCGGAGGTGCGCGCAGCGCGAGCGCGACATATACCCGTCGTTCCCCGCGCGGTCATGTTGGCTGAATTGATGCGTCTCAAGCGTGGAATTGCCATCGCCGGAACGCACGGCAAGACCACAACAACGAGTTTGGTCGCCAGCGTGTTGGCCGAAGGCGGGTTGGATCCGACCTTCGTCATTGGTGGCAAGCTTACAAGCGCCGGGGCCAATGCCAAGCTCGGGCAGGGCGACTACATCGTGGTGGAAGCTGACGAGTCAGACGCATCATTCCTCAACCTGCTGCCGGTCATGGCAGTGGTGACCAATATCGACGCCGACCACATGGACACCTATGGCCACGACATGGCTCGGTTGCGCCACGCCTTTGTCGAGTTCATTGGCCGTCTGCCCTTCTATGGCGCTGCGATCCTTTGCGTGGACGACCCGGGCGTACGCGCCATCCTGCCCTTTGTCTCCAAGCCGATCACGCCCTATGGCCTGAGCGAGGATGCGCAGGTGCGCGCTGTGGACGTGCGCGCCGAAGGCCAGCGCATGCACTTCACTGCGCTGCGGCGCAACGGCGTGGTGCTTCCGCCTCTCGCTGTGACCCTTAACCTGCCGGGTCTGCACAATGTGCGCAACGCGCTGGCGGCCATCGCGGTGGCGGCAGAATTGGGGGTGGATGACGCCGCGGTGCTCAAGGCGCTGGCTGATTTTCATGGTGTGGGTCGGCGCTTTCAATCCTATGGGGCTATCACGCTGAACGCTGGCGGCAGCTTCCTGCTGATCGATGATTACGGACATCACCCCGTTGAGATGGCCGCCACGCTGGAGGCGGCGCGTGGCGCATATCCGGGGCGGCGCATCGTGCTGGCGTTCCAGCCGCACCGCTACACCCGTACCCGTGATCTTTTCGAGGATTTTGTGTCCGTTCTCGGCCGGGCTGACGCCGTGCTGCTGGCGGAGGTGTACGCAGCCGGCGAGCCGCCGCTGGTGGCGGCCGACGGGCGCAGCCTTGCGCGGGCCCTTCGCGTGGTGGGCAAGGCCGAGCCCGTGTTTGTCGACGACATCCGCGCCATGCCGCAGGCGATCCTCGATGCCGCGCGCGATGGTGACGTCGTGCTGTGCATGGGTGCAGGGTCGATCGGCGCGGTACCAAACAAGGTGGTGGAACTGGCGCGCGCAGCGGAGATTGCAGCATGACGCATCTACAGCCTCCAATCGTGAATCCGCGGGCGTTTGGCCGCGTGGCCGTGCTCATGGGTGGCAGCTCCAGCGAGCGTGAAGTCTCGCTCATGTCAGGCAAGGGGGTGCTTGCCGCGCTTCAATCACGCGGCGTGGATGCGGTCGCCTTCGATACAGCGGAGAAGCCCCTTTGTGCACTACGCGAACTGGGCGTTACGCGCGTGTTCATCGCCTTGCATGGGCGCCATGGCGAGGACGGTACGGTGCAAGGCGCGCTAGAGCTGCTGAGGCTTGCCTATACAGGACCCGGTGTGCTGGCCTCGGCGCTTGCGATCGACAAGCACATGACCAAGCGCCTGTGGCAATGCGAGGGCCTGAGCACTCCTGCGTGGCGCATGGTCGAAAGTGTCGAACAAGCCCAGGCCGCGGCGCGTGAGTTGGGTTTGCCGCTCATGTTCAAGGCGGCGCACGAAGGGTCCACGCTCGGGCTTGCGCGCGCGGATGATATGCGCGCGGTGGACGATGCGTACCGGGAAGCAGCACGGTTTGACTGCGCCGTGCTGGCAGAGCAGTTCATCGCAGGTGACGAGGTGACCTGTGGGGTTTTGGGCGAGGGGGATGCGGCCGTTGCGCTGCCGCTGATTCATATCGTTGCCCCCGGGGGTAATTACGACTTCGAGCACAAGTACTACAGCAATGAGACTCGCTACATCTGCCCAGCGGGCCTGCCTGCAGGTGAGGAGGAGTCGATCGCTCAACTCGTGCTCGCCAGCTATCGCAGTCTGGGATGCCGCGGCTGGGGTCGTGCAGACATCATGATCCGTGCAGCCGATCGCAAGCCGTTCCTCCTCGAAATGAACACGAGCCCAGGCATGACCGGTCACTCCTTGGTGCCGATGGCAGCTCGCGTGGCAGGGTTGAGCTATGAAGACCTGTGCCTTCGCATTCTGGCCGAGGCGCGCCTGGACACAGCCGCCGGCACGGCATCTGGAGGACGCTCGTGAGCACACGCCCAGACCTGCCGCGCGACATCCGGTTGATGAATTTCACCAGTGGCGCTTTGGTGTGGGTGTTTTTGCTCGGTGCGTTGCTGGTAGCCGGCAACTGGTTCCTGCGACAGCCGTGGTGGGCCATACGCAGCGTCCAGGTCGAAGGCAGCTTGCAGCACGTCAGTGCCACCGCCCTGCGCGGCGAGGTGTTGCCGCGCCTGCAAGGCAACTGGTTCACCGTGAACCTCGCCGCAGCCCAGAAGGTCTTCGACCAGGTCCCTTGGGTGCGCAGGGCTGTGGTGCAGCGGGTATGGCCGCTTTCCCTGCTGGTCACACTGGAGTCGCAGAAGCCGTTGGCTTCCTGGAGCGACGGCACGACCACTGCAGGCCTGGTGAACACGGATGGTGAGTTATTTGAGGCCAATCTTGGCGAGGTGCAGGACATGGACCTTCCTCGCTTTGCAGGACCCAGCGGCAGCGAGCAGCGCGTGTCGCAGATGTATGCCGCGCTCACCCAGGATTTCGCCCCGATGAAATGGAAAATTTCCGCGCTGGAATTGGGCACCGAAGGCAACTGGCGGGTGCAGATCGATGCCGGACCCAGTCTGGATTTGGGCAGCGGCGCCGATGCGCAAGCATTCCGGCAGCGGCTGCAACGGTTTTTGGCGCTGGCGCAGGGTGTGCAGACGCATTACGGGCGCAGGATCGAAAGCGCTGATTTGCGGTACAGCAACGGGTTTGCGGTGCGTCTGCAAGGGGTCGATGCGCCGGGCGTCCAGCCCGGCACCACGATGAAGAAACAACAAGGCATGGCGACGGGAGCTCGGTAATGGCCAAGGACTATAAAGATTTGGTGGTGGGGCTGGACATCGGCACATCCAAGGTGCTTGCGATGGTGGCGGAAATCCTGCCGCAACAGGACAGCCCGGCAGCCACGCTCAAAGTCGTGGGCATGGGTCAAGCTGCCACGGCGGGGATGCGCCGTGGCGTGGTGGTGGATATTGAGGCGACCGTGCAGTCGATCCAGGCTGCGCTGAAGGAAGCCGAGTTGATGGCCGATTGCCGGATTACCCGTGTGATCACAGGCATAACCGGAAGCCACATCCGTGGTCAAAACTCCGAAGGGATGGTGGCGATCAAGGATCGCGAGGTCACGCAGAACGATGTGTCGCGCGTGATCGAAACGGCCAAGGCGGTGAATATTCCCACTGATCAGCGACTCCTTCTGGTGGAGCCGCAAGAGTTCATCATCGACGGGCAGGAAGTCAAGGAGCCCGTGGGTATGAGCGGCATCCGCCTGGAAACCAAGGTGCATATCGTCACCGGCGCGCAAACCGCCGCCGAGAACGTCATCAAATGCGTGCGTCGCTGTGGGCTCGAGGTCGACGCCGTCGTTTTGCATCCGCTGGCATCGAGCCATGCAGTGCTTACCGAGGACGAGAAGGAGCTCGGCGTGGTGCTGGTGGACGTTGGTGCAGGGGTGACCGACGTGGCGATCTACACCGGTGGTTCGATTCGCCATACGGCGATCATTCCGATCGCTGGCGAGCTCATCACGAGCGATATCGCGATGGCGCTGCGCACGCCCACCAAAGATGCCGAAGACATCAAGATCGAACACGGCGTCGCTAAGCAGTTGCTGGCGGGCGTTGACGAGAGGCTTGAAGTTCCAGGCTTGGGTGATCGAGGGCCACGCATGCTTTCGCGCCAGGCGCTTGCCGGCGTGATCGAACCGCGCGTGGAGGAGATCTTCTCCCTGGTGCAGCAGGTGGTGCGTGACTCCGGCTACGAGGAAGTGTTGTCGTCCGGAGTGGTGCTCACCGGAGGGGCGGCATTGATGCCGGGGATGGTGGAACTGGGTGAGGACATTTTCTTGAAGCCAGTTCGCATGGGTCTGCCGCAGTACAGCGGTCCGCTTTCCGACATGGTGCGCAGCCCGCGCAACGCGACAGCCATGGGGTTGCTCGTGGAAGCGCAGACGCAGCGTCAGCGCGGTGCACGCATTGCGCAGAAAAGCGGCAGCGCCCGCACTCTGATGACGCGCGTGCGGGATTGGTTCGCGGGAAATTTTTAGCGGATTTACGGGGTCTGCGGCCTCAGGGCGGCAGGCAGTGTTTGGCAGGGCAGGGCTTTTCAACTTTATCGACGGAGGTGCATCATGGCTTTTGAAATGATTGAGGACATCGGCGACAGCGCGTTCGACCGCGGGACGAACATCAAGGTGATCGGTATGGGCGGGGGCGGTGGAAACGCCGTTGAGCACATGATCGCCAGTGGCGTGAAGGGTGTGGAATTCATCTGCGCCAACACGGACGCCCAGGCCCTGCAGCGTCCAAGCGCACATCGTTTCATCCAGCTTGGCAAAACGGGGCTCGGCGCTGGCGGCAAGCCGCAGGTGGGGCGCGATGCAGCTGAGCAAGCACAGGCCCAGATTCGGGAGGCCCTGACTGGGGCGCACATGCTGTTCATTACCGCCGGGATGGGTGGGGGTACAGGCACCGGCGCCGCTCCGGTGGTTGCGCGCATCGCCCGGGAAATGGGCATCCTGACCGTCGCCGTGGTGACCAAGCCATTCGAGTTTGAGGGAACCAAGCGACTGTCCAACGCCGAAATAGGTTTGGAGGAGTTGGAGAAGAATGTCGATTCGCTCATCGTTGTGCTTAACGAAAAGCTCCTCGAGGTGTACGGCGACGACATCTCGCAGAAGGAAGCTTTCGCCAAGGCCAATGACGTGTTGAAAAACGCCACTGGAGGCATCGCCGAGATCATCAACGTGCCAGGCATGATCAACGCCGACTTCGAGGACGTGAAAACAGTGATGGGCGAGCCCGGCAAGGCCATGATGGGTACCGCTGTAGCCAGTGGCGCCGATCGCGCACGATTGGCAGCCGAGCAGGCTGTGGTCTGCCCGCTTCTGGACGGGGTGGATCTGTCCGGTGCAAAGGGTGTGCTGGTGAACATCACCGCCGATGATTCGCTCAAATTGAGTGAAACCCGTGAAGCCATGAACGCGATCCGCGCCTACGCGGCAGCCGATGCCCACATCATTTTTGGCACGGTGAACGATCCGAGCATGGGTGACTCGCTGCGCGTGACGGTTCTCGCCACCGGACTGTCTCGTGCAAAGGCCGCCTTGAAGGCAGCGCCGAGCCTGACCATCCTGCGCAACGGCACCGATGCCGGGCCGGTGAGCATGGGTCATGGAGCGGGCATTGATTCCACCCAGATTCCCGCGATCTGGCGCAACCCGCGCGGCAACGCGCCCTCAGCCCACGTCAACGCGCTGATGCAAAGCGGCATGGACGAGATGGAGATCCCGGCTTTCCTGCGCAAGCAAGCCGACTGAAGGCGACGGTTCCACCGTCGAGATGTGGGTATAGCACCGGTGGATGACCCCGTTCCACTGGTGCGTTCCGCGGCTCGCCCAGCTCGCGGTACGCCACACCCCGCCGCGCGTGTTGCCTCCCGCGCGCGGTGGCGTGCAGGCTTATCGAGGCCTCTTTAAAATGGCCACCTCGCATTGAACAAGATACAGGTCTGATCGGAAAACCGATAATCATGCTGTCCCAGCGCACCATTCGCTCGACCAACCGCGCCGTTGGTGTGGGTTTGCACAGCAGTGAGCGCGTCGAGCTCACGCTGCACCCGGCTGCTGCCGACACGGGTATCGTCTTTCGGCGCGTCGATCTGCCCAAGCCGGTGAGCATCGCTTTGCGGCCAGACGCGGTCGTGGACACGCGCATGGCCACGACGCTGGGCGTGGGTGATGCAAAGATTCACACGGTTGAGCATCTGTTGTCTGCTTGCGCAGGTCTTGGCATTGACAATTTGCTGGTGGATGTGGACGCGGAGGAAATTCCGATTCTGGATGGATCGGCCTCGAGTTTCGTCTACCTGCTGCAATCCTCGGGCTTGCAGGACCAAGCGGCGCCTAGGCGTTTCATTCGAATGCGTAAACCGGTCGAGGTGCGCACGCACGATCGTGATGGCGATAAATGGGCCCGTCTAGAGCCTTACGATGGTTTTCGCCTGCACTTCGCTATCGAGTTCGACCATCCCGCCATTGACCAGACCGCGCAGGATTACGCTTTTGACTTCAGCATGACGGCGTACGTGCGCGAAATCGCGCGTGCCCGAACATTCGGTTTTATGCGCGATGTGGATGCGCTGCGCGAGCGGGGCCTAGCGCAGGGTGGCAGCATGGAAAATGCCATCGTGATGGACGAGTCGCGGATCCTGAACCAGGAGGGGCTTCGCTTTGACGCCGAGTTTGTCAAGCACAAGATGCTCGATGCCATTGGAGACCTTTACGTCGCGGGGCATCCGATCATCGGTGCCTACAGTGCGTATCGCAGCGGTCATGCAGTCAACAACGCGTTGCTGCGCGCCGTCATGGCCGATCCAGATGCTTTCGAAGTGGTCAGTTTTGCGCACGCAGAGGACGCCCCTATCGGCTACCGCAGCACGTTCAAGGCGGCGGCCTGAGTAAGGCCGGACGCGCCGCGCACTCCATGCCGGTCAACACGCCACGCCCCTCAATCAACCTCCGGCCTTCGCGTGGCGGATGCGCAATTCGCGCAGCCGAGCGCGCACGTCCGCCGGGGCCGGCGAACTGGCACCGGTCCGGGTGGCCGGAGTTGTGGTTCCCAGCTCTCTCCCCGGTTCCTTGACCCGCACTGCAATGCGCACCAGCGGCCAACCGGCCTTTTGCAACTGGCGCAGCAATAACGGCCCGTAGAGTTTGAGCTTGGCCGCAACCGCAGGTGAGGACGCGGTGAGTGCCCACACCCCGTCGACCCACTTGCCAGGTTGTACGGCACTGGCGAGTTCGGCAGGCAGCGCTGTCTGGAGCATCGCCCACATCTGTTTCGACGCGAGTGCTTGTTCCTTGAGGGAAACCAGGATTTGCGTGCGCTGCATCCACAAGGGCAGCGCAGCCATGCTGAGGCCCGTTGGCGCAGGAGTGGCAGATCTGCGGAGCTTGCGCAGTGGAGGAGCGTTGGTGGACATGGTCGCAATTTGGCTCCATTGTCCCGCAATGCCCGACAGCATCATATTCTGGGAGCGCTGGGTAGAATGCAGGTTTGACTTGCGCTGACAAGCGGGGCGTGATGCGCCGCTTGTCCCACCGTCCAGGGTTTGGCCGCTTTGGCTTGCCCGGCGTGCCGCATCCAAAACGACCCATGCCTGCAACCTTCCTGACCCGTCTCTTTGGCAGCCGCAACGAGCGCCTGCTCCGCCAATATCGCCGCGTTGTGCAGCGCATTAACGCGCTGGAGTCGCAGTTTGAAGGACTCTCCGACGCCGAGCTGCGCGCCAAGACAGCTGAGTTCAAGCAACAGGTTGCGAACGGCCGATCGCTCGACGATGTCCTGCCGGAGGCCTTTGCCGTGGTACGCGAAGGCGGCAAGCGAGCGCTCAAAATGCGCCACTTCGACGTGCAACTCATCGGCGGTATGGCGCTGCACGACGGCAAGATTGCCGAAATGCGCACCGGTGAGGGCAAGACGCTAGTCGGTACGCTTCCGGTCTATCTCAATGCGCTGTCCGGTAAGGGTGTGCATGTGGTCACGGTGAATGATTACCTGGCCCAGCGCGACGCGCAATGGATGAGTCGGCTTTACAACTTTCTGGGACTCAGCGTGGGCATCAACCTGCCCAATATGCCGCGGGAGGAAAAGCAGGCGGCGTATGCATCCGATGTGACCTACGGGACGAACAACGAATACGGTTTTGATTATCTGCGTGACAACATGGTTTTCGAGCCCGGTGAGCGGGTGCAGCGCGGGCTGAACTATGCGTTGATTGACGAGGTCGACTCGATTCTGATTGACGAGGCACGCACACCGCTCATCATCTCGGGCCAGGCCGAGGACAACACTGAGCTCTATATCAAACTTGACAAGGTGGTGCCGCTTCTCGATCGCCAGATCGGCGAGGAAGATCCGATCACGGGCAAGGGCGTGGAAAAGCCCGGTGACTTCACGGTTGACGAAAAGAGTCATCAGGTCTACCTCACCGAATCCGGCCACGAGAAGGCCGAACGCATTCTGGGCGAGATGGGCTTGATTCCCGAAGGCAGCTCGCTGTATGACGCATCCAACATCGCGCTGATGCATCACCTGTATGCAGCACTTCGCGCGCATCACCTCTATTACCGCGACCAGCATTACGTGGTCCAGAACGGCGAGGTGATCATCGTCGACGAGTTCACCGGTCGCATCATGGTCGGGCGCCGTTGGTCGGATGGACTTCACCAAGCCGTCGAAGCCAAGGAAGGCGTCAGGATTCAGAACGAGAACCAGACGCTTGCGTCGATCACATTCCAGAACTATTTCCGCATGTACGGCAAGCTCGCCGGTATGACGGGCACGGCCGACACAGAGGCCTACGAGTTCCAGGAAATCTACAAGCTGGAAACCGTGGTGATCCCCACGAACCGTCCCAGCCAGCGCAAGGACTATCAGGACAAGGTCTACAAGACCGCGCGCGAGCGTGACCTTTCGGTGGTGGCCGATATCAAGGCGTGCTACGAACGAGGTCAGCCCGTGCTCGTGGGCACCGCCTCCATTGAGGCCAGCGAGCACCTCTCGCTGCTGCTGAACAAGGAAAAGCTGCCGCACCAGGTGCTGAACGCCAAGCAGCATGCGCGCGAGGCGGAGATCGTTGCGCAGGCTGGACGGCCGAAGATGATCACCATTGCCACCAACATGGCCGGTCGGGGCACCGACATTGTGCTCGGCGGCAACGTGGAGAAGCAGTGCGAGATCATCGAGGCCGACGCCAATCTTGCCGATGAAGACAAGCGCCAACGCGTCGAGCAACTGCGTGAGGAGTGGCAGGCGCTGCACGATCATGTAATTGCCGAGGGAGGTCTGCACATCGTCGGCACCGAGCGCAGCGAGTCGCGTCGCGTGGACAACCAGTTGCGCGGTCGGTCGGGCCGCCAAGGGGATCCGGGCTCGTCGCGGTTTTACCTCTCGCTGGACGATTCACTCATGCGCATTTTTGCCGGTGACCGCGTGCGCGCGATCATGGATCGGCTCAAGATGCCCGAGGGTGAGGCGATCGAGGCTGGCATGGTCACGCGGTCGATCGAATCAGCCCAGCGCAAGGTCGAGGCACGCAATTTCGACGTGCGCAAGCAGCTCCTCGAATATGACGACGTTGCCAATGAGCAGCGCAAGATTCTCTATGAGCAGCGCAACACGATCCTAGACAACCAGGACGTGAGTGCGCAAATCGCCGACTTGCGCGAAGGCGGCGTCACGGATCTGGTGCATCTGTATGTGCCGCCGCAGAGCATGGAGGAGCAGTGGGATGTCGCTGGCATGGAGCGTGCGTTGCGTGACGACATGCAGGTCGAGTTGAACCTAAAGGACTGGATCGAGGCGGACCAGACCATTACGGATGAAGATGTGCTGGAGCGTGCCCTGGAAGCCGTCAACGTCCACTACAAGGCGAAAGTCGACAGCGTCGGTGTGGGCAACTTTGCTGGCTTCGAGCGCATGGTGTTGCTGCAGTCGCTTGACCAGCACTGGCGCGAGCATCTCTCAGCGCTTGATTACTTGCGTCAGGGTATTCACCTGCGTGGCTATGCCCAAAAGCAGCCCAAGCAGGAATACAAGAGAGAGGCTTTCGAACTGTTCGGGCAAATGCTCGACGCGGTGAAGAACGATGTCACACGCACCCTCATGACGGTACAGGTGCAGACTCAGGAACAGGCGGACGCTGCGGCAGAGCAGATTGAGCAGCGAGCGCAAAGTTTGATCAATGTCGTGTACCAGCATCCCGAGGCGGGGAGTGCCGTGCTGGCCGATGGAGGGCCGGAAGGCGCGGATGCAGCGGTGGCCGCAGCTGCCGCAGGCACGGCAGTGATGCAACCGATCGTCAACGCCTTGCCTAAAGTCGGCCGCAACGATCCTTGCCCGTGCGGCAGTGGCAAGAAATACAAGCATTGCCACGGTAAGCTGAACTAGGTTGCGACGAGCGTACCCGGGGGTTTGGCTCTTGCCACCTGGAGTGCGTTTTGCGCGACAGTGCAAGCCCGTCCCACCTGACGATCCAATGACCTAGGCCCTGATGGAGTGCGCGCCATGGCTGTGAATCTTCTTCCTCCCGACCCCGTTGCCTTGCATGTTGTGGCGGGAGTGCGCATGGGCGTGTCGCAAGCGGGCATTCGCAAGGCGGGCCGTACCGATCTGACCTTATTTTTGTTCGACGCTGGCACCCAGGTTGCAGGCGTATTCACGCGCAACCGGTTCTGTGCGGCGCCGGTACAGGTTTGTCGAGAACATCTGGGGCAAGCGCAGTGCGGGCCGATGCGCGCACTGGTTGTCAATACGGGCTGCGCCAACGCAGGCACCGGGGCTCCAGGCCTGCTTGCCGCACGCCAAAGCTGCACGGCCGTGGCGGCGCTTGTGGGCGTGCAGGCGCAAGAAGTTCTGCCGTTTTCCACGGGGGTCATTCTGGAGCCGCTTGCGGTGGACAGACTCGTTGGCGGGCTGCCCGCGGCGCTGGCTGATGCCCGCGCGGATGCATGGGCAGACGCGGCGGCGGCCATTATGACAACCGACACGGTGCCCAAGGCGGCAAGCGCGCGCGTCGTGATTGACGGGGTGCCCGTGACGGTCACGGGCATTGCGAAAGGCGCGGGCATGATCCGCCCGAACATGGCCACGATGCTGGGTTTCGTTGCAACCGATGCGCCTGTGGCTGCTGCTGTTTTGGCGCAGCTCGCGCGTGAGGTGGCCGACGCGTCGTTCAACTGCATCACGGTCGATGGCGACACCTCCACGAACGATTCGCTCATCGTCGCCGCGACGGGCCGTGCAGCGCTTCCCGTCATTCGCGCGGTCGCCAGCCCCCAGGCGCAGTTGTTGCGCCAGGCGCTCACGGCGGTCGCGCTGGAACTGGCGCAGGCCATCGTGCGTGACGGCGAGGGTGCAACCAAGTTCATCACCATCGCGGTACAAGGTGCAAAAACGCGCGATGAGGCGCGCCTGGTGGCGTACGCCGTGGCACACTCACCCTTGGTGAAGACGGCCTTCTTCGCGAGTGACCCGAATCTCGGACGCATCCTGGCAGCGGTCGGTTACGCGGGAATTGAGGATCTTGAGGTGGGCGGGATCGACCTTTATCTTGACGAGGTTCATGTCGCCACGCAAGGTGGCCGCCACCCACAGTACCAGGAGGCTGACGGCAAGCGTGTGATGGCGAAGCGGGAAATTGGCGTACGCATCGTTCTCGGCCGTGGCGACGCGCACGCCACGGTGTGGACGTGCGACCTCTCGCACGAGTACGTCTCGATCAACGCCGACTACCGGAGCTGAAGCGATGGGCAAGCGCGATGATGCCCACGCCGTCTTGGATCGGGGAGGACAACTATCGGCGCTGCTTGAGCAGGCCGAGCGGGTTCTGACCCGCCTGGAGCAGGCTTTCGCACCTGCTCCAGCTGCCCCGGATTGGGACTCTGCGGCAGCCTTTCGCTGGCGCAAGCGTGGCAACCACACCTGGCTCCAAGCGGTGCGCCACCTCTCCCCTATTGCGCTCGACGACCTGCAGGGCATTGACGAGCAAAAGCGACGCGTGGAGCGCAACACGGGTCAATTCACAGCAGGCAAGCCCGCGAACAACGTCCTGTTAACTGGTGCCAGGGGTACGGGAAAATCCTCGCTGGTCAAGGCCTGCTTGAACAAATTCGCGCCCAGGGGGTTGCGCCTGATCGAGATGGACAAGACGGATCTGGTCGATCTCCCCGACCTGATGGATCTGCTCATGGACCGCCCCGAGCGCTTCATCGTATTCGCGGACGATCTCTCGTTTGACGAGGGGGAAGTCGGTTACAAAGCGCTCAAGTCCGTGCTCGATGGTTCCATCGCAGCGCAGGCCGACAATGTGCTGATCTACGCCACGTCCAATCGACGTCACCTGCTGCCCGAGTACATGCACGAGAACCTCACTTACCAGCATACCGAAAGTGGCGAGGTGCACCCTGGCGAAGTAGTGGAGGAAAAGATCAGCCTTTCCGACCGCTTTGGCCTGTGGGTGAGCTTTTATCCTTTCGATCAGGATCATTACCTGCGAATCGTCGAGCATTGGCTGCAGGCGTTCGGCGCCACACCCAAACAAGCAAGCAGTGCGCACGCAGAGGCGTTGGTGTGGGCACTCGAGAGAGGTTCACGCTCCGGGCGCATCGCGTGGCAGTTCGCGCGCGATTATGCCGGTCGCAAGGCGCGCTGATGCACGAGCCTTCACAGGTCCAGCGCCCGCTCGTGCCCGTTGCGGTCGGCGTACTGCTGCGGGAAGACGGCAGTTTCCTGTTGGCGAGCAGGCCTGCGGGCAAGCCCTATGCAGGTTATTGGGAATTTCCCGGCGGGAAGATCGAACAAGGCGAGACGCTTCTGCAGGCTCTGGCACGTGAGCTGCGCGAGGAACTCGGCATCAACCACATCCAGGCGTCTTACTGGCGATCTTGCGTGATGGACTACCCCCACGCCCGGGTCGAACTCCAGTTCTGCAAGGTCACGCAGTGGGAGGGTGATCTGCGACCTTGTGAGGGGCAAGCCCTTTCTTGGGAACGCCTGCCAGTGCGCGTAACGCCAGTGTTGCCTGGGACTCTCCCCGTGCTGCAATGGCTGGCCGAGGAGCGCGGTCGCACGGCTGCGCGGCGTTTGGCCACGGATTGACGCACGCGGCTTGCCGCGCACTTGGTCAGTGTTTGGCCGGCTGATGTGGCTTGGACGCCCCGGCCGACGGATCATCGGTCTCCTCGCCCGTGATGGGCGTGGTCGCGACACGGTACTGCTCACTGGCCCAGGCGCCGAAATCCATGTTTTTGCAGCGTTCGCTGCAAAAAGGGCGCCAGGGATTATCAACGGCATAACGACTGGCTCCACCGCAAGCCGGGCAGCGTACAGTGCGTATCGTGGGTGATTTCTCAGAGGCACTCATGGACACAGGGCAATTTCAAAGGCGACGTCCGTTGTCACGGGCCTCAGCTTCCAATCAGCGTCAGGCCGCATGTAGCGTATCGACACCATGAGGCGATGGCCCGTGGTCTCGGGCACCACGCCCAGCGCTCCGTCCACCCGCAAGCGCATGAGCTGGTACGTGCGCCCCGCCAGATTCTGTTGGTACGTGCCGCCCGCAGCCAGGGTCTTGTGGGGCGTCCCGGAATCACGAAGGAGGCGCAGAAGCAATTCAACGGTCATCGCCAGCGGGCTGAAAACCTCCATCCAGCGCGCCATGTCCAACCGTCGCTGGTCTTCCGGCAGATGCTGCCATGCATAGTAGGCAGGCAAGTCGAATTCACAGGTGCCCCCCGGGATGCTGGCGCGGCTGCGGATGGCCATCAGCCACTCGTTCTCGAGCAGAGGCTGGCCAGGTTTGCCGAGCTGCTGGCTCAAGCCTTGAAATGCAGCATCAATTTCCGCCAGCACCTCGTCCAGGGCATGCTCTGACACGGCTGAATTGCCGCGAAAGGCAAGGAATTGCTGGCGTTGACGCTCCAGATCCTTCAACAGATCGGATTTGAGGTCCTGACGCGTGGCGACGTCCATGATCTCGAACATCGAGAGTAGGGCGAAATGATGATCAAACGGGTGGGCACGCTGCAACAGAAAATTCACCCGGCGAAACAGGTATTCGAGGCGCAACAGGGTGCGAACGCGTTCGCTCAGGGGATATTCGTAAAGGATCACGGGCCGGTTGGGGGTTGGATGCGCAGCGATCGGGTGAAACGCCCATGCCGCCTCGTGCCCTTCAGAGTCAAAAGAAAAAAGGGTAGGCGCCAAGCACGCTCTTTGATATTGTCATGCATGTGGCACGGGAATTCAAATTGCGCGGGCCATCTCCAGATACTGCGCATGAAGCGCGCGCGTGCGCGACCGCAATGCGTCGAGGCTTGTACTGTTATCGATCAGGTCGTCGGCAGCGCGACGACGGGCTTCGCGCGTGGCCTGGGTTGCCATGATGGCACGCACATCTTCGGCGCTGAGCCCCGAGCGGTGCATCACGCGCGCGATTTGAAGCGCCTCGGGACAGTCGACCACAGCGATGCGGCACAGGTAAGCGCGCCAGCGCGCGAGACCCTCGACCAGGAGCGGAATGACGAGAACGAGGTAGTTGCCCTTCACCGTGGCTGCCCGTTCGCGCAGGACCTCGCCCACGCGGGGGTGGAGGATGGACTCAAGTTGGTGGCGTAACGCCGGATCGGCGAATACGGCCGCGCGCATACGGGCACGGTCAAGTGCACCCCGTGCAGTAATCATGGCATCACCAAACGCTGCCCGCAGAGGCTCGATGGCGGCGCCGCCAGGGGCGGTGAGTTCATGCGAGATGCGGTCAGCATCCAACACCGCGGCTCCCATTTCAGCAAGTAGCTCGGCCACGGCAGATTTGCCCGACCCGATGCCTCCTGTGAGACCGACTGTGAAACGACGCGGGGTCAGTGCCGGGGACGACGCCACCATGCCTGTACCCGATCAGGCGCCACCGGGCAGCACCCAGGCGATGAGTTGTGCGGGGCCGAGCAACAGCATGATCAGACCGGCCGTTGCTAGGAACGGACCAAAGGGGATGGGTTTGCCGCGCTCGGCCAGACCGCTGAACTGCAGCGCAATGCCAATGACGGCGCCGGCGACAGCCGACAGCAAAATGATAGGCAGCAATGCGACCACGCCGAACCAGGCGCCAAGCGCCGCGAAGAGCTTGAAGTCGCCGTAGCCCATGCCTTCCTTGCCCGTGAGCAGCTTAAACGCCTGATACACGGTCCATAGGCTGGCATAACCGACGGCAGCCCCCCATACGGCTTGCGGCAGAAAGCCGGGATCCAGACTGGCATGCAGCAGCAGGCCCAGCCACAGGAGCGGCAGCGTGATGCTGTCCGGCAAGAGCGTGGTGTCGTAATCGATGAAAGCCAGGGCAATCAGTGCCCACAGGAGCATCACCAGCCCCAGGGACCAAGGTGACAATCCATGCAGCGCAATCACCGAGGCACTCAGGATGCCGGAGAGCAGTTCCACCAACGGATAACGTGCCGCGATGTGCGTGCCACAACCCGAGCAGCGCGCCCGCAGCAGGATCCAGCTCAGGACAGGAACGTTCTCCCACCAGCGGATCGCGTGTCCGCAGTGGCCGCAGCGTGAATGCGGATGCAAAAGGTTAAAGGGCTCGCTTGTGGATGGTGCGAGCTTCGGTTGCAGGGTGGCTTGGGCGTCACGCTGCCAGGCGGTCTCCAGCATCACTGGAAGCCGGTAGATCACGACGTTCAGAAAGCTGCCCACGGTGAGACCGGCAAGCCCAGCGGCGAAAACCCAGAAATCGGGGGGAACCCCCATGAAGATGTGCTGCATGGCTAAGCTATGGCCCGATGGCTGCTGAAAAATGGTGCAGGCACGATGATTGCGAATTTGCGGATGAAGTCGCAATGCAGACGGCGTTCAAACCCTGCTTGAGCGAGGCGTTTCCTACCTTCTCGACGCCAGCCCCGCCTATCCAGTCGCGTGGCAGTCTGCCACGTGCTTCTTGTCCTTTGCATGCAATCAAGAAGGCGGCAGGGATCCGCACTGCAGTTGTTGCCATCAACGTTCCGGTTTAAGCCAATCGCCTATTCGTTGGTGACGGCCAACACTTCTTCAAGCGAGGTCAGTCCCTGTTTGACCTTGACGAGACCCGATTCGCGCAGAGTACGCACGCCTTCCCGCTTGGCCTGCTCGGCAATGTCCAACGCGGTTCCGTGGTTGAGGATGATGCGCTGGATTTCCTCGCTGATGGGCATGGCCTGGTAGATGCCCAGGCGGCCCTTGTATCCGCTGCCGTTGCACGCGTTGCATTTGCCAGGCTTATAGGGCTTCCAGGATCCATCCAGTTCGCTCTCCTTGAAACCGGCCTCGAGCAGCGCCGCATTGGGAATGTCAATCAGGGCTTTGCATTGAGGACATAGCTTGCGCGCCAAGCGCTGGGCCGTGATGAGAATGACGCTGGAGGCGATGTTGAACGCCGGCACACCCATGTTCATGAGGCGAGTCAGCGTGGTGGGCGCATCATTCGTGTGCACGGTGGAGAACACCATGTGGCCTGTCTGGGCCGCCTTGATCGAAATATCGGCTGTTTCCAGGTCGCGGATCTCCCCCACCATGATGATGTCTGGATCTTGCCGCAGGAACGCGCGCAGCGCGGTCGCAAAATTCAACCCGGCTTTTTCGTTCACATTGACCTGGTTGACACCGGGCAGGTTGATTTCGGCCGGGTCCTCCGCAGTCGAGATGTTGACCCCTGGTTGGTTGAGAAGGTTCAGGTACGAATAAAGCGATACGGTCTTGCCGCTGCCCGTGGGTCCGGTGACCAGAACCATGCCGTAAGGTCGCTTGATCGCGCGCAGGACTCGCTCCTTCTCTTCCGGTTCGTAGCCCAGCGATTCGATCCCCATCTTGGCCAGCGTGGAGTCCAAAATCCGGATGACGATTTTTTCGCCATGGATGGTGGGCAGCGTGCTCACACGGAAGTCGATGGCGCGGTCGGGGCCGAAGCGCAGTTTCATGCGCCCGTCCTGTGGTACACGCCGCTCCGCGATGTCCAGACGCGAAATCACCTTGATGCGCGACGCAAGCTTTTCCTTGATCGCCACAGGCGGCTGCGCGATTTCGCGCAACTCCCCGTCAACACGAAAGCGGATGCGGTAAAAATTCTCAAACGGTTCAAAATGAAGGTCAGATGCGCGCATATTGATTGCATCGACCAACATTTTCTGCAAAAAACGGACGACAGGCGCGTCGTCGACGTCGGCCCCAAGATCCTTTTCTGCGGCGACATCGGGGCTGCCATCGTCCAAATCGGCGAGATCGAAGTCGTCGCCGATAAGCGCGCTGATCTGGCTGGTAGCAGACTGGGTGCTCTGGTCGATCCAGCGCGCAAGCTTGTCATACTCGACGACCACCAGGTCGACAGCCGACTGCGACTGGAATTTGATCTTGTCCTCGGCCTCGTGATCCGCGGGGTCGGCGGTAGCTACCACCAGTTTGTTCCCGCGTTTGATCAGGGGAAGAACCTTGTAGGCCTTGACGATTTTCGCATCGATCGCGCCTGCGGGAACACGCGATGGATCAAACGCGTTCAGATCCAGCATGGGCAGGGCAAAAGTCTTGCTGACCCAGTGCGCCAGATCGGAGGCGCTCATCAATTCGCTTGCGAGCAATGTTGCGATGAAGCTCGCCCGGGACTCAATCGCTCGCCTTTGAATCTGTTCGGCTACGGGGCGCTGCAACTGGTCTGACTGCACTAGCGCATGCGCGAGCCCGGCGAGCTGCGAGGGTCCGCGGACCTGCGTTGGTGAGGGTGCAATGACTGTAGACATGGTCGGAAAGACGGCTATTCAATGATGCAGGCTGAGAGCCACTTTGTAAATCAGGCGACTTGCCCCTGATGGCTCAAAAGGCGAAATATGTCGTAGTTTCGCATTTTTTGGGGTCCGCTCGCCAAGTTCCGCCCAATCCATCCCACGGCATGGCCAACTCGCGCAAACCCGAGGCGCCGTGGGGTCAGACGCCGGCGCGCGCACTCCCCAGCATCCGGTGCTGGCCGATACCTCCGAAACACAGCGCCTTCGTGGATCTTGTGTGCCGAAGGGCGTCGCTGATTCTGATGGCTTCCCGATACTGCATCGCCTCGCAACGCGATCCAGCATCAATCGGGCTCGCACCCCATCGGCGCCGCCATGCGATTGCGGTGCGAAGCTTAGCCGCTGACCGGTCGGATGCAGGCCGCAGCCTGTTTCGCACGCTCGCGGGCCTGCTCAACGCTTGCGCCTGCTGCGAGTGCTACGCCCATGCGTCGCTTGACGAAGCTTTCAGGTTTGCCGAAGAGCCGCAGATCCGAGCGTGGGATGGCCAGAGCCTCGGCCACTCCCTCGAAGGCGATGGCCCGGCCATCTAGGCCCCCATAAATGACGGCAGAGGCCCCGGGCTCGCGAAGTGCTGTGTCAACTGGCAGGCCAAGGATCGCGCGCGCATGCAGTTCAAACTCCGACTGGCGCTGCGAACACAGCGTGACCAGACCCGTATCGTGAGGACGGGGGCTGACTTCGGAGAACCACACCGAATCGCCCCTTACGAACAGTTCGACGCCGAAAATACCGCGTCCACCCAGCGCCGCCGTGACGCGATGAGCAATGTCCCGTGCTCGCTCGAGGGCTAGAGCCGACATTGGCTGCGGTTGCCAGGACTCGACGTAGTCTCCATGCACCTGCACATGGCCAATGGGTTCGCAAAAGAATGTGGCGACTTTGCCCGTGCGCGGGTCCATGGCGCGCACGGTAAGAAGTGTGATCTCATAATCAAAGCGAATGAACCCCTCGACAATGACGCGACCAAAGTTGATGCGGCTACCGGTCATCGCGTGGTTCCAAGCAGCCGTCACGTCGCGCGCGCCGTGAATGACGGATTGGCCCTTGCCCGACGACGACATCACCGGTTTGACGACGCAGGGATATCCAATGCCGTGATCGATCGCGGATTGCAAGGCGTCCAGCGAATCGGCGAAGGCATATGCAGATGTGGCAAGACCGAGTTCTTCCGCAGCCAGTCGCCGTATCCCTTCACGGTTCATGGTCAGTTGCGCGGCGCGCGCTGTGGGGATGACTTCCGCCAAGCCCTCGGCCTCGATCGCCGCCAGCGCGTCAGTGGCGATGGCTTCAATTTCAGGCACGATCAAGTGGGGCCGCTCCGCCTCGATCAACGATCGCAAGGCCTGTGGGTCGGCCATGTTGATGACATGGGCGCGGTGTGCGACTTGATGCCCGGGGGCGTTCGGATAGCGGTCCACCGCGATCACCTCAACGCCCAGACGCTGCAAGGCGATGATCACCTCCTTGCCCAATTCACCCGCGCCGAGCAGCATGACCCGCAGGGCGGAAGTGGTGAGCGGCGTGCCGATACGGTAAGTCGGGGTCATGCGTTGGCTCCTGAGCCTAGGTGACGGTGCAAACAGGAAGCATATCGGACAGCAGGCACGCCAGAGCCTACGCCGGCAACCTGCGATGCGGAAACTCCCCTGCCCGCATCGCGGAGGTTCATTGCACCAGAATGGCTCGAAAATCGTTCACATTCGTATAGGTTGGCCCCGTCACGAGCAGGTCCCCACAGGCCTCGAAGAATCCATAAGCGTCATGCGCTTCAAGCATGACGCGGGGCTTGACACCCGCGGTTGCGGCGCGTTGCAGCGTATCCGGCGTGATCCAGGCGCCGGCGTTGTTCTCGCTGCCGTCGATGCCGTCCGTGTCGCCAGCCAGCCCCCAAACCCCGGCTTGGCCTTTGAGGCCCAGTGCGAGTGCCAGCATAAACTCACTGCCTCGCCCGCCACGGCCAGGTGTCGTGCCCTTCTGCACAGTGACGGTGGTTTCTCCGCCAGAGAGGATCACGCATGGTTTGGCGAACGGCTGGCCAGTGCGCGCCACGTGCCGTGTCAGCGCCGCATGCACGAGTGCAACGTCGCGGGATTCTCCCTCGACGTCATCGGCGAGGATGTGCGCGTCAATGCCCGATTCACGGCAGGCCGCTGCCGCCGCCTGCAGCATCTGCTCAGGGGTTGCAATGATCTCCACCCGGTTACGGGCGAATACCGCGTCGTCCGGCTTGGGCGTCTCGAGTTCACCAGTCTCCAGTCGTTCCCGAACCCCCGGGGGTAGATCGATCGCATAGCGGTCGAGCACGGCCAGTGCATCCGCGCAGGTGGTGGGATCGGGCACGGTGGGCCCACTGGCGATGACGGCAGGGTCGTCGCCGGGCACGTCAGAAATCAACAGGCTGAGCACCGGCGCTGGGGCACACGCAGCGGCCAGGCGCCCGCCCTTGATGGCGGATAGGTGCTTGCGCACGCAGTTCATTTCGGTAATGGTGGCGCCGCTGAGCAAAAGCGCGCGGTTGATCGCCTGTTTGTGCGCCAGACTCAGGCCTGCCGCCGGCAGCGCCAGAAGCGCCGAGCCGCCGCCGGATATCAGGGCAATCACCAGGTCGTCCGGGGTAAGGGAGCGGGTCAACTCGAGCATGTGGGCTGCAGCCGCTTGGCCGGCAGCGTCGGGCACCGGATGCGCGGCTTCCACGACCTCGATGCGCCCACTTTGCGTGCGCAGCTCCGGAGGTACATAGCCGTAGCGCGTCACAACGAGCCCTGTTAGCGGCGCATGCTCGGGCCAGAGCGCATCCAGAGCGGCAGCCATCGCGCCGCCAGCCTTTCCGGCACCCAGAACTATCGTTCGGCCCTTGGGCGGCGGGGGCAGGACCGAGGCCATGACCTGGCGTGGCTGAGCGCGTGCGACGGCCACGTCGAACAGGGCGCGGAGAAAGCGAACAGGCTCGGTGGAGGGATTGGGCAGGGACATGGTCGAAAACGTGGGAATCCACCATTGCAGGGGGGGCAACACGGCACCTTGCAACGCGTGCAATCCGCCGTTGGAGTTAAGCCGCAGTGATTCGCACCTCGGCTGATGGCGGTATTTTCATGGCCAGTGAACCGCCACTCAAGCGTCGGGAGCGATTGTGTGGTTGCCCATCATCTCAATCGCACGGCACAAGGCGGAGTGGTCCAGCCCGTCCATGCCGTGGGCAGCGCAGGCTGAGAACAACTGTTGCGCGATGGCGGTGTTGGGCAGCGAAAGCCCGAGTTGCTTGGCACCAGCGAGCGCCAGATTCAGGTCCTTTTGGTGCAGGTTGATCCGAAAGCCCGGCTGGAAGGTCCGTTTGACCATGCGCTCGCCATGCACCTCAAGAATGCGCGACGACGCGAAACCACCCATCAGTGCCTGGCGCACCTTGGCCGGATCGGCGCCGGCGCGGCTTGCAAACAGCAGGGCTTCGGCCACGGCCTGAATGTTGAGCGCGACGATGATCTGATTGGCGACCTTGCAAGTTTGCCCGTCGCCGTTGCCGCCCACCAAGGTGACGTTTTTGCCCATGAGTTGGAACAGCGGTAGCACCTTCTCAAAGCTCTCTTGCGGGCCGCCTACCATGATGGTGAGCGTGGCAGCCTTGGCGCCCACCTCGCCGCCTGAAACGGGTGCGTCCAGGTATGCGCCGCCCAAGGCGTTAATCTGCTTGGCAAATTCTTTCGTCTCCATCGGCGCGATCGAGCTCATGTCCACCACGATCTTGCCCGTGCTTAAGCCTTTGGCCACGCCATCATCATCGAACAGCACCTTTTGGACGTCGGGCGTGTCGGGCACCATGATGAAAATGATGTCGGCCTTCTGCGCGACTTCGGTGTTGTTCGCGCAGGGCTTTGCGCCTGCGTCGAGCAACGCCTGCGGCACCTTGCCGCGCGTGTTGACGTAGAGCTGGTGGCCCGCAGCGAGCAGATGCCCCGCCATCGGTGAGCCCATGATGCCAAGGCCGATAAATCCGAGAGTTGCCATGTCGATCTCCGTATGTGTCGTGTTGCTGTTCAAGGTGCTGCCAGCCAGCCCAGTCCGGCCGTGGTCGTGGTTTTCGGCTTGTATTCGCAGCCGATCCACCCTTGATAGCCGATGCGGTCGATGTGCTGGAACAGGAAGCGGTAGTTGATCTCGCCTGTGCCCGGTTCATTGCGGCCCGGGTTGTCCGCCAGCTGAATGTGGGCAATACGCGGAACCTCATCATCCCACAGGTCGCTGCGCCCTCCATGCTCATGCGAATAGTAGTCCATCGCGCCAGCGCGAAATCCATAAAAATGGTCGTACCCGCTCTTCATCGGATCGAACTTTGGCAGAAATCCAAGATGCCATTTACCTACCAGCGTCGTACCGTATCCAACCTTCTTGAGCAGCGACGGCAGCGTTGGAAATCCTGGCGGAAGTCCAACATTCGCGTTGCCCGCAAGAGGCTCCTCCAGACCCACGCGCAAACGATCCTGGTAGCGGCCGTGATCAACGCAACGCGCGATGCAGTGCATACCGCAGAGTTGGCATACGCCTGCAGAAATCGAACTCCCCTGGCCGCGATGCCGTCGATGTTCGGCGTGCTCAGATCCGGGCGCCCATAGCAGGCCACGTCGGCGTACCCCATATCATCCGCGAGAATGAAGACGATGTTGGGAGGTCG
>JABBOE010000076.1 GCA_019351955.1 Pseudomonadota bacterium | reverse complement strand
ACGATCCGGTCCGGTCACCTCAACGGTGATTAGACTGCACCGCGCTGATCTGGTTAAACATACAAGACGGGTGTTTTGCTCAAGCCCCTTCTTGTGCGCTAATCCCCATCTTCACAGGGTCCGGCGCTTGAGAAGGCCGAGGAAATTGCGGTGGCGCGGCACGATGTGCTCGAAATGCCTGTAGACCAGACGCTTCGTCCAGTCCGTCAGCACGGACCATGCGATCGAGTAGCCCCAGATCAGCGCGATCTCGCGCCAGGAAATCGGCGCAATCAGGCCAAACCCCCAGGCGCACAACAGTGTGGCGGCGAGCTTGGTCAGCACCGCGGACCAGACCATGATGGGTGCCGGGTAGGGCTTGCGCCAATAGGCCTGCCGCGCTCGCGAGACAAATAGCGTGAGGTGCCCAGCCACGGCCATCTTGAGAAAGATGTAGGTCTGCACCTTGGGGATGGGCAGGTGCAACCAGTCCAGCGCCAGGTACAGCATCAAGAAGCTGCCCGCTGTGCCAGTCAGACCCATCACAGTGGACACGGTCAGCACTTGGCGCATGTCCCATCGAACGGGTTGCGGATCGACTGCTGTGCGGTCATAGGCAATCGTCATGATCGGCACATCATTGAAGAAGGCCAGAAGAATGATCATCACCGCGGTGATCGGGTAGAAGTTGTAAGCCAGCATCGCCAGCACCACGAAGACCATAATGCGAATCGTCTCCGTGATGCGGTAGATCGCATAACTGTTCATGCGCTCGAAAATGCGCCGCGCCTCCTCGACCGCCTTGACAATGGTTGACAGGCCGGGCGCTGTGAGGATTAGCGCCGCGGCCGCACGGGCCGCATCGGTCGCGCCGGACACGGCAATCCCCACGTCGGCCTGCTTGAGCGCGGGCGCGTCGTTGACTCCATCGCCCGTCATCGCCACACGATGCCCAGCATCCTGCAGGGCTTTGACAATGCCATATTTGTGCTCGGGAAAAACTTGCGCAAAGCCATCTGCGGCGACAACCTGATCGGCAAGGCTGATCCCAGGTTGACTTTGCGCGCCAAACACCGCGTCGGCGGCGACGATGTTGCGCCCAATCCCGAGTTGTCCTGCAATCTCGCGCGCGATCGCCACGTTGTCGCCTGTCACCATCTTGACCATGAGGCCATGCTGTTTTGCATCGCCAATGGTGCGCGCCGAGTCGGTGCGGGGCGGGTCGAACAGCGCCAGGATGCCGTCAAGCTCCCAGGGGCCGTCTGCGACGCGGGTTGCCACGCCGAGCGTTCGAAAGCCCTTGCTCGCCTGTGCGTCGATCCACGTCTGAGCCCTCGCCCGTGTCTCCGCATCGGCTTGAGTCAGATTCAGCACCACTTGCGGTGCACCCTTGCTCGCTGTGATGCGTTGGCCCTGCGCGTCCACCCATGTGCCCTCGCTACGCTTGCCCACCGGATCGAAGGGCTTGAAGTGCTGTGCGACGTATCCATCCGGCGAGTGCTTGATCGCCAGTGCTGCGTAAATGGCGCTGTCGATCGCATCGCCGTTGTCGCTCTGACTGGCCAGCGCAGCATGGACGTTGAGTATCTCGGCAGTGCGTGCCGTCATGAGGATTGGCTCACCCAGCGTCAGCCTGTTCTGCGTCAGCGTGCCGGTCTTGTCCGTGCAAAGAACGTCCACGGCCGCCATTTCCTCAATGGATTCCAGGCGTGACACGATGCCCTTTTCCTTCGAAAGCGCTAGGGCTCCCAATGCCATGGTGACCGAAAGAACCGCAGGCATGGCCACCGGAATCGAGGCCACGGTGAGGATCAGCGCAAATTGCAGGAGGTCGAGCCAGGGAAGACCGCGAGCGAGTTCGACCAGGACCAACAAGGCAACCAAGCCGAGACTGACATAGATCAGATAGTCGCCGATGCTGAGCACGGCTTTCTGGAAATGGGAGATGGAGCCAGCCTTCTGCGCCAGTTCGGCAGTCTTTCCCAAGTATGTGCGCCGACCGGTGGCGAAGACCAAGCCGACCATTTCGCCTTGCTTGGCAATCGAGCCGGAGTACACAACGTCGCCGGCCTTGCGATCGACTGGCAGCGATTCGCCGGTGAGCGCAGATTGATCGACGCTCAGATAGTCCCCCTGCAGGAGTTTGAGGTCTGCCGGCAGGATGTCGCCCAGACGCACGCGTACCAGGTCGCCCACGACGAGTTGGGCAGCATCGATCTCGACCCACTGGCCATCACGGCGCACCCTGCATTTGAGGGCCAGTTGTTTCTTCAGCGCGTCCAGCGCGCTCGAAGCCTTGTATTCCTGCCAAAACCCCACCGCCGCATTGAACAAAAGCAGCAGCACAATGATGGCGAAGTCTGTCCAATGGCGCACGAGTGCCGACAGCAGCGCTGCCATCTCGATCATCCAGGGAATGGGTCCCCAAAAATAGTGCAGCAGTTTTCTGAGAAGACTCTCCTTGGCCTCGGGCAGGCTGTTTGCGCCGAATCGGCGCAGGCGCTGCTGCGCCTCGCCTTGGCTCAGGCCATCAAGACTGCTACCGAGCTGTTGAAAGAGGGCCTCCGCAGACAAATCCTCTGCGCCGTTGGCATCAAGCACATCGGTTTGCAGATCCATCGAGGACTCCTAGGTTTGGGAGGCGATCCGCCCGAGCACGTTGGACCGCAATGGCATTGCCACGTGTTTCGCGGTCATGGTCGAAACAGATCTTCGGCCGGGATGATGATCAGAGCTTGCATGGCCCAAGTCCGACCGGTGGGTCACCTCATCAGTCGCATCGACAAGCCCAGGCCTTCAGGCTGACCAAGAAAGGGGCGCCGCTCGCAGATTGATGACCTTATCGTAATCGGCGTTGGGATTCTTGGGCCTTTAGCCAAGCCTTGTGGTCTGGAATGCTCTTGCCGCGCATCCCGATCAACGAAGTACACGCCAACGTGGATGATCAAGGCGCTAAGCCACGTCGCACCTGAGCCCTCGTTCTCGATGGTGGGTTCCCGCTCACGGTCGACCAGAATGGCATCCTCGCGCGCATCAATTACTGGGGCCAACGATACTCGCCAAGTGGCGACGGTGCAGGAGGCCTACCGTGTTGAAGGCTGCGCATTCATGCGCGGCCTGGGTCAAGACATCAACGACTGTCCGAAAGGGGCCCGCATGGCAGGGGCGACGCAAAGCGTGGGGCCGTGCCCGCTGAGCGCCCGTCCAAGTCGGCGTTTGAGGCCGGATTAGGCCTTGAGCCGGTATCCGGTCTTGAAGATCCATGCGACGATGACCAGGGAGATTGCCAGGAAGGCCACTGTCATCCCAAGACTGATGCCCACGTTGACGTCGGCAATCCCATAAAAACTCCAGCGAAATCCACTGATCAGGTACACCACAGGATCAAACAACGCCACCGTGCGCCACAGGGGAGGCAGCATGTTGATCGAATAAAAGCTCCCGCCAAGGAAAGTCAATGGGGTCACGATCAGAAGCGGCACGACTTGCAGTTTTTCAAACCCGTCTGCCCATATGCCGATGATGAAACCGACAAGGCTGAATGTGATCGCGGTCAAGACGAGGAAGGCGAGCATCCATAAGGGGTGCTCAACGCGCAATGGTACGAAGAGACCCGCCGTTGCAAGGATGATGAGTCCAAGCGCAATGGACTTCGACGCAGCAGCGCCAACGTAGCTCAGGACGATCTCGACATAGGACACGGGCGCTGACAGGAGTTCATAGATCGTGCCGCTGAACTTGGGAAAGTAGATGCCGAAGGACGCATTCGAGATGCTCTGCGTCAGCAGGGACAGCATGACAAGTCCCGGCACGATAAACGCGCCGTAGCTGATCGAGCCGATGGTGTGAATCCGTGAGCCCAGTGCAGCTCCGAAGACGACGAAATAGAGCGATGTTGAAATCACGGGGGAAAGGATGCTTTGCATCATCGTTCGCCTGGCGCGCGCCATCTCGAATGCGTAGATCGCACGAACTGCATGGAGGTTCATTGAGGTTCTCTCACCAAGCCCACAAAGATATCTTCAAGGGAAGACTGCGTTGTGCGCAAATCCTTGAACTGAATTCCCGCATCGCTCAGAGCTTTCAACAGCTCCCCAATGCCGACGCTCTCGTCCTGGGCGTCATACGTGTACGTCAACTCACGCCCATCCTTCGACAGATCCAGGGGATAGATCGAGAGTGCGGCAGGTAGGTTCGGCAAAGGCTGTTGCAGCTGCAGCTCGAGTTGCTTCTTGCCCAGTTCGTGCATCAGGTCTTTCTTGTTCTTCACGAGGATCAGCTCCCCCTTGCTCATGACGCCGATTCGGTCGGCCATCTCTTCGGCTTCCCCGATGTAGTGGGTCGTCAGAATCACGGTCACTCCAGTGTCGCGTAGTTCACGCACCAGTTGCCACATGTCGCGTCTGAGTTCGACGTCGACACCGGCCGTCGGCTCGTCCAGGAACAGGATCTTCGGCTCGTGGGCGAGCGCCTTGGCGATGAGCACGCGGCGCTTCATGCCCCCTGAAAGAGTCATGATCCTGTTGTCCTTCTTGTCCCATAACGAGAGGGATTTCAGGACCGTCTCGACGTATTGGGGATTGCGCGGCTTGCCGAATAGACCGCGGCTGAAGGAGACTGTCGCCCATACCGTCTCGAAGGCATCCGTCGTCAGTTCTTGCGGAACCAGTCCGATCAGGGACCGAGCTGCGCGGTACTCACGGTGGATGTCGTGGCCGTCGACGGTCACCGAGCCTGCACTCGGATTGACGATGCCGCAGACGATGCTGATCAGGGTCGTCTTACCTGCGCCATTGGGCCCGAGCAACGCGAAGATCTCGCCGCGGCGAATAGCCAGATTGATGCCCTTCAAGGCATGAAAGCCGGAGGCATACGTTTTGGAGAGATTTGAAACCTTGAGGATTTCTTGCATGGGTCTGAGGATAGCGTGGCAGGGCATACGCCGTATTGCGGCGTCGTCATGGGGACCACTTTTGCTGCGGGTTGCCAGCGTGAGCCTCACGGATCCATGCCGCGACGCTGCGCGCCCAATGCATGGCCATGGAGTGTGCGTTGCGCCTACGAACGCCCGCGACGAGCCTTGCGCGTATGCATCCACCGGATGCCGGATGACGAAGGCGGGCAGCATGTAAGGCTGTGGCGCGCATGCGCATCGCTCACGCATGATCGCCAGCCACACCCCGCTTGGACGTCGGGCGCATGAGCGCGAGCCTGGGCCGAACCACAGAGATCTCCTTCTATTTCATCGATTGATCCGCATGGGCAGAGATGGCGGGTTCCCCGAGGCGTCCGTCGCGGAAGTCGCTGAGTGCCTGATAAATTTCTTGGTTGGTGTTCATGACGAACGGGCCGTATTGGGCAATCGGTTCGTTGAGGGGGTGGCCCGCAATGAGCAGGGCTCTGGCTGGACCTGGAGCGTCAATCACCACGCCGTCGGCAAAGGCATCGTTGGCCAGCAAAGCCATGCGCTGGGCGGGAACAACCTGGCCCCCGATCTCGATTTCGCCGCGGTACACATAAACAAAGGCGTTGTGTGTGGGGGGCAGGATTTGCGCGAAGTGAGATCCGGCCCGCAGGTGCAAGTCGAGGTACAGCGGCGCGGTGGCTTCGCGCGTGACCGCGCCGGTGACCTCGCCGCTGGTTCCGGCGATCACGGTGACGGCGACACCTTGCGCCGTCACGAATTTGGGCAATTCGTCCGCCTTGAAGTCCCGGTACCAGGGAGCACGCATTTTGTCGCGCCCAGGCAGGTTCAGCCAAAGCTGGAACCCTTCCATCACGCCGTCTTCCTGCTGTGGGATCTCGGAGTGGATGACGCCACGGCCGGCGGTCATCCACTGCACCCCACCATTTTCCAGCAGCCCTTCATGGCCGGCGCTGTCTCGGTGCAGCATGCGACCGGCAATCATGTAGGTCACGGTTTCAAAGCCGCGATGAGGGTGGTCGGGGAATCCGGCGATGTAGTCCTCAGGATTGTCGCTTCCGAAGGCGTCCAGCATCAGGAACGGATCGAGCCGGCGTTGGAGGGATTGGGTGAGCACGCGGGTGAGCTTTACGCCCGCGCCGTCAGAGGTGGCCTGGCCAGCAATCAGGCGCTCCACGCGGCGCGGTTGATGCACAGCTTGGCTGTCAGATGGAGTGTTCATGGTGCGGCGCTTTCGGGTTCGGGTGGGAGGACGCGGGGCAACCCCGCACGCTGGTTTTCAAGGCGGCAATCAGGCTAGGGCGGCCCTCATGTCGGCCTCAGCTTCGGCAAGGCCTTGTTCAAGCGCTTCGGGGCCCATGGCCAAGCCTTCGGCGAAGATGAAGCGCACGTCGGTCATGCCCAGGAAGCCCAGCACGGTTTTCAGGTAAGGGACTTGGGAGTCGTTTGGCGTGTTGCGGTAGCGGCCGCCGCGCGCCAAGGCCACATACACCGTCTTGCCAGTCAAAAGGCCTTCGGGTCCTTGCTCTGAGTAGCGGAACGTCACGCCCGCTCGCGCAATGGCGTCAATCCAGTTCTTGAGTTGCACTGGGACGCCAAAGTTGTACATGGGTACGCCAAGCACGATCGTGTCATGTTGCTGGATCTCGGCGATCAGCGCGTCGTCCAGAGCCACACGCTCGGCTTGTTCGGGGCTGCGCAGGTTGGCCGGTGTGAACAGGGCGCTCAAGGCGCGTTCATCCAACAGCGGGTGGGGTCTGGTGGCCAGGTCGCGGATGGTCACCCGCGCTATGGGATCTCGTGCTTGCAGGTGGGCCACGATGGTGCTGGCCACGCGTGTGGAATTGGAGGCTTCGCGGCGGGCACTGGCATTGACTTGCAGAATGTTCATGGGGATACCTTGGTCTGATTTCATGAGGGATTGCTGAGATGCATTCACTGTATTGGTCTCCGTGAGAACATGAAAGCCATGAAAACGGGTAATATTGTTCCGTCTATGGAACAATCATTCCGTCATGTCGACCCGAACGATCTGCTCATCTTCGCAATCGTGGCCGAACTTGGCAGCTTCAGCCGCGCTGCCGATCGACTCGGCATGCCGAAGTCCACCGTATCACGCCGGCTGGCGGGGCTGGAAGGGCGCTTGGGCGAGCGCTTGCTCTTGCGGACGACGCGGCGCCAGGCCTTGACCGAATTGGGTGAGCAGCTGCTCGAACATGCGCGCCTGGTCGCGGCCGAGGTGGAGGCCGTAACCGCGCTGAGCGAGCACCGCCAAGCGACGCCCACGGGCCGGCTGCGTGTGTCCATGCCAAGTGACTTCGCGAATCTGCTGTTGGCGGACACGCTGGCTGCGTTTGTCGCTCTGCATCCAGCAATCGCCCTCGAGCTGGATTTGTCTCCCCGTCGCGTGGACTTGTTGAGTGAGGGCTTTGATGTGGCGGTGCGGATGGGCGCGTTGCCCGATGACAGCTTGCTGGCTGCGCGCAGGCTGGCCGCGTTTCCCAGCGGGCTATATGCCGCACCAGCCTACTTGGCGGCACATGGCGAGCCTCAAAATCCCGACGACCTGGAGCGCCATGAGTCCGTGCGACTGCTGGGCGGCAGCGGGGAGCCCGCAACGTGGACGCTCCTAAAGGGCAAGCAACGCTGGAAGGGTGTCCCCAGGGGGCGTGCCAGTGCGAATTCGCCCGAGCTGTTGATTCGACTTGCCCGTGCCGGCGCGGGAATCGTAGCCGTGTCCGATTATTTCGCGTTGCCCGATGTGCACCGCGGTGCACTGCAGCGCGTCCTTCCGGATTGGTGCCTTCCGTCGCCCACCGCGTGGGCCGTGTTTCCCGGTCGCAAACTGATGCCGGCTAAAACCCGCGTGTTCATCGATATGCTTCAGCTTGTACTGGGTAAGGCGGAGTTTGGCGTCTCGCATGAATTGCCGGACGTTTCGCGCGAACGCCGTTGATGGCCAACAGCCTCGTCGATCGACGCTTCCATGGGCATTGTCGATCCGGCGGCAATGGCAGCCGCAGCGTCAGCCCGCCTCAAAAAATCGAACGATGACCGGCAGCATTGCCGCCGCGCGTATGTTGCGCCGGCGACGGGGCATGAGCCGCGATCTGCGTCCCATGCCGCGACTGTCCATTGGCTTCGCGAGCGGGTAACGCATGGGGCACGAAAGGGCTGGCGTTGGGCACCGGATCGGGACGAGAATGCGTACTTCTGGCGCCCGTGGCGGCGCGGTCCTTTCCCTTTCAATCATGCCCCCCAATTTCCGGCCTCGACGCGCCCTGCTGGGTGCTTGTGTGTTTGCGCTGACGGTTTGTGCAACGACCAGTTCGGCGCAGGCGGTGCTGCAGGCCCGCGATCTTGCGGCGCAGGCCATGCGCGGCAACGCCGCCAGTCTTGACAAACTGCAGGCGGCAGCGGGTAGTGGCGACGCGGGTGCCGAGTTCTGGCTCGGCACGTATTTCGATTCCGGTCATCACTTCGAGCAGGCAGCGGCCTGGTACAGACGCGCAGCGGCGCAGGGATTCGCGCAAGGCCAGTACGCCCTGGGCGTGCTCTACGCCGGTGGACAGGGCGTGGCGCGTGACGACGCGCAAGCCGCAAACTGGTTTGCCAAGGCGGCCATGCAGGGCAATGCGTTGGCTCAGACGAACCTGGGTCTGCTCTATGAGCGCGGCGTTGGCTTGCCCCAAGACGACGCGAAGGCCGCATTCTGGTTTTCGAAGGCGGCGCTACAGGGCAATGCTCTGGCTCAGACACGCCTGGGGCTTTTGTATCGTAGTGGCCGGGGTATTGAACGTGACGACGCCAAGGCAGCAGCTTGGATTGCGAAAGCGGCAGACCAAGGACAGAGCCAAGCGCAGCAGATCCTGGGTGCCATGTATGTGAGCGGTCAGGGGCTGCCGCAAAATCCCGCACAGGGAGCGCAGTGGCTGCAAAAGGCAGCCGAGCAGGGGGATGCACTGGCGCAGGATCAGCTCGGCCTTCTCTACAAAAATGGATTGGGCGTAGAACGGAGCAACCAGCGCGCTGCGACCTGGTTTGCCGAGGCCGCGGCCCAGGGTGTGCCGGACGCCCAGGACAACTTGGGTTGGCTGTATGCGAACGGATTCGGCGTGCCCCAAAGCTACGCGCTGGCGGCTTCCTGGTACCGCAAGGCAGCCGAGAAGGGCGTCGTTGACGCCGAGTTCAGTTTTGGCTGGCTGCTGGAGAAGGGATATGGCGTGCCGCAGGACGATGCGCAGGCTGCCACGTGGTATCGCAAGGCTGCCGAGCATGGTGCGATCCATGCTCAAAACAATCTGGGTCTTCTTTACGAGCACGGGCGCGGCGTGAGCCGGGACGACGTGCAGGCGGCTGACTGGTTTCGCAGATCGGCCGTGCAGGGTGAAGCCAATGCCCAGTACAACCTGGGCGCGCTGTATGAGCGTGGAGTGGGGGTGCCACAGTCACCGGTCATCGCTTATGCACTGTACAGCGTCTCGGCCCACGGCGATCCGTCAACCAACAACCATGCGGTGCAGGCGCTCCAGAAACTGCGACCGGAGCTGTCAGCGGCCCAATTGCAGGCGGCGGTGCAACTGGCCGAGCAGGCGGAAAAACCGGCAAACCTCGGTCCGGCACTCGACGCCTACGCGAAGGCTTCTGGCGCGAAGCTTAAGTAAATTGCGGATGGACGCACTAGGGTCGACTGATCTTGCCCCCGTATTCCCGGACCCGTCCTATTCGCAATGTGACGCCAGGTCCTTCGTGGACTGGTGGCGCTCCTGTGCGGCCTGATGCAGCCTGAACTCCCGGGGTGACCGCATTCTCAACGATGAGTGCGGATGCACCTCGTTGAAGTGCTCGAAGGCTGCAGGCAACTGCGCCTTCACAGTGGCAGCGTCACGCAGGTCCATGCGCGCCACATCATCGCGCTTAAACGTGTTGACGAAGCTCTCGGCCATGCCGTTGCTTTGCGGGCTGCACACGGGCATGTTGATCGGTTTGAGCCCCAGCGATCGTGCCACGGATCGCGTATCGGCGGCGATGTAGGCGCCGCCGTTGTCGGTGAGGAACTCCAGCCCATGGCTCGCAGGCACGGCTTCGACCGTGCCAAAGCGCTTTTCCACCGCCTCGATCAGCATGTCGCGCACAGGCTCCCCTGGCAGGCCCTTACCCTCCCAAGCACGCCAGGCCGTCACGTCGCGATCGCAGCAGTCCTTGGTGAACGTGGCTGTCACCGTCTGGCCCGAGTCGCACTTGATCTCCAGACCATCTGAGCACCAGCGCAGGTCACTCTGTGTCACAGCCACCTTGCCTTCATGCACGCGGCTGGACTGGCGCCGCCGTGGCGCCTTGGGCAGCAGCAGGCGCGCTTGCGCCATCACGCGGTCGGCGCGCTTGGGATTGACCCGCGCATCGCCCAGCGCAGCACGTCGGCGATTCACCAGCGCGCAGGCGCGCCGGTAACCGTAGCTGGGGAGCGCGGCAATCTGCTCTGGGATTTCGCCCAGCAACTGCGCATCGCCTGCAGGTGTGCGACCCATGCGCCCATCTTTCCAACCGTCTGGGCGATGGCGCAGGTCGGGCACATGCGAGCGCGCAATCCACTTTTTTCAGCGGCACGCTCTACGGCTTCCTTGAGGATCGCATTCTCCAGGGTCTTCTTGCCCAGGATGCGCTGCAGCTTGGCGATTTCGGCACGCCCTGCAGCCAGCTCCGACGCAGGCACCACCGCTTCACCAGCAGACACTGCGGTCAATGCCCCCTGGCGTTCGAGCTTTCTCCACTGAAACAACAGGCTGGCCGCTACCACCTCCTGTCTGGCCACCAGCGACACGCTCATGCCCGGCTCATAGGTACGTCGCACCAGAGCCGATTTCTCAGCAGGGGACCAGCGCTTGCGGCGCTGGTCTTTCAAGATGACTTGTACAGAGTCCGTATGTCTAGTCGTATTCATAGTCCTACTCCTATCTTCAAAAATAAGCGATAGGACCGGCTCTGGGTTTCAGGGCGCTACCTCACGCCCATGTCGCGCTGCAGTCGAAGCGCGCTCCATAAGCGGCAAGACGCAGCCTCCATCGAGGCTGCGTCTTGGGGTGGAAGAGACGAAAAGACGAGCTGGGCCGCGGTGGTGCATGCCTTAAGCAGCGCCCACCGCGGGGCGCGTCACATGAACGTGTAGCGGTAGGCCACGAAGATCACGTTGACCGAGTAACTCGGGTTTTGAAGATTCGCAGGCATCGTCGACGTCGATGTATAGCCGTACTGGTAGAAGTTGTAGAGATAGTCGTTCGAATTCAGCTTCTGGTACAGGTAGCCGAACAGGAATGAATTCTGTTTGTCGACTTTGTAGTTCCCGGTTAGCTTCAGCGTCGCAATCTCGGTGTGGATGTCTGGAACATTGCCGCAGTTGTAGCCGCTGGTGCCTCCGGTGTTGCACGTGGTGGTCTGTCCCGGCAGGATGAAGCTTGAATATCCGGTATTGTCCAGCGAGTACGACAGATCCGCGGCCAAGCCGAGCTTTCCGTTGAGCATGCCATCGTGCTTCGCCGTGATGCCCAGCGTGAGTGCATTGTCACGCAGCCCATTGACCCAGTAGTACGGTTTGGCGGTCGTGCCGTTGACCCGGTAGCTGTAGTCGAACATGTCGCGTTTGCGCCATTGCCAGGTCGCATAGGCGGAAAGCAGGGTGTTGGCCGAAGCCTGGTAGCTCGAGTCAAGATTGACGTTGGCCTCATGGCCGCCCTGCACGCCCAATGCGGAGTCGTAGTACGAGTCGCTGGCGAAGTTTCCACTCAGGCTGAGGTTCAGTGCCGGCGTCGCCTGCCAATTGGCGGACACGCGGCCCTGGTTACGCTTGCGCGAAGCATCGAAGTACGCCACAAAGCCTGGGTTTTCGTAGCCTTCGTCGAACGACTGCATCGGGTTGTAGAAGGTCGAGTTCAGCGTCGACTTCCGGTCAGCGTAACTGTATCCGACGTTGAAATTCAGGTTCTCCGTCGCATTCAGGCGATAGTTGGCCAGGAGACTGTTCTCGCTTTGTTTGGGGACTTGCGCACAGGACGTCGTCGTGTAGTAGGTCGGAATCCCAGCCAGGGTCTCACCCTGAATCACCGCGACCGTGTTGTTGCACCACCGTTTCATCGTCTCGTTCTTCAGGCCGAGATGCAGGTGCTGGCTCTGACTGATGCGGTAGTCGCCGGCCACGTCGGTATCAGCCGTGCTGTGACTGATCGGAACGTTGACCGGGGACGCCGGATCGCCACCCAGCGTGTAGAAGGGGTAGACATTGGATGGTGTCTGATTGTCGCGCTTGTTATAGACCACGCCGGCGGACAGGCGCAGGTCTTGGGTCGTCTGGTTGGTCAGTCGCGCGTCGGCGTGGGTGTTGACCACCAGGCCGTCAAGCGAGCCGACCGGCGACGTGCCTGACTGCATCAGCGCCGGCTCGTACGTAAAGGCCGCGTTCTGGGTGTTGCGCCCATACGAGTACCCACCGACCAGCTTGGTGCTTGGCGTCAGGTTGTAGCCGCCCATAAGGCTGATCTGGTTGTCATTGTTGTCCGGAGCCGTACTCAGCATGTCGGTCGGGTAGGGGCCGCTGAACAGGGTACCGTTGGCAACATTTTGGTTCACGAACGGATTGGAGAAGTACACGGAGTCGTAGTTGTCGCGGAACCGCGAACCCAGGAAGCTTCCCGTGAAGAATCCCTTGTCGCCAGACCAGTCGAGCGACAGCGTGAAGTTGTCGATCTTGTACTCGGTTGGGTTCATCAGCAGCTGCACGCCTTCGTTTTTCGGGGTGTAGCCGGCAAGGGTAAACTGCGTGGTGGTGGCTGAGTTGTCGGTGCCGGAGCCCATGAGCTTCGCACCGGACTGCGTGATGTGTTGCCAGTTGAAGCGCAGGTCCCAATTGGGTCCGAAGTTGTGCAGTGCGTTGAAGCGCGCGATGTCCTTCTCTGAATAGACGTCCTGGGTGTGGAAAAACGCCTGTTGGGTTGCGGTCAGCGCGTGCGTTCCGGTCGATCCCCTGGCCTCGTTGACCAAACCAAATCCAGCAGGCATCGTGAACGTGTTGCCGCCGCGGTCGCCTACCAGTGGAGTCTGGTAGGAGTCCGTCAGGTAGTGGCGCAGCTGCTGGTAGCTCAGACCGAGTTCCCAGGTTCCCTGGTTGGACAGGGAACCCCCGATGTAGCGGTCGCTCAGCCCCAAGTTGGTTCCTTTGAGCGACCAGCGCATCGTGCCTGGTTTTTGGCCGTAGGCATCGCCACCGCGAAGGTCGACGTTGCCAATCAGGCTCACGCCGGACTTGGACAGGCCGTTGTACTGGCCGAACTGGGCCGAACTGCTGTCCGTGTAGGCGCCACCGATTTCGATCGAATTCGTGGGGTTGGTCAGTCGGGCGACGTCATCGTCGGCCCGGGCGACCGTGGTCAGCGACAGGACGGCGAGCGTTGCAAGGGCGCTTTGGAGTGCAATGACCAGTGGCTTTGCAGACAGCGCGGGTTTCATGCTTTTCATGGCGTGATCCTCGTTATTTAGCGGAACAGGAACGCACCGGCCGGGCTATTGGAGCCGTGGACCATGACGTGGCAGTTCAGGCAGGCGCGGCCAGCGGTCGTCGCCGTCGGGTTTGGCGTGCCGATGTACCCGGTGCCAGGAACCTGCGCTCCGGCAATTCCGGGGCCGGCTGGGTTGATGCTGGCATGTGGGCCGTCATGGCATTCCTGGCACAGGAACGGAGGACGTGACTTCAGCAAAGGCGCAATGTTCGAGCCATGTGGCGTGTGGCAGTCCGTGCAGTTTTCTGTGACAGGTTGGTGTTCCCACAGGAAAGGTCCGCGCTTGTCGGCGTGGCACGTCCAGCAGGTTGCGTTGATCGTGGCCTTTTTCATCAAATGTGGGCCGACCGAGCCATGCGGGTTGTGGCAGTCAGAGCACACCATCTTGCCGTTGCCAATGGGGTGGTGCGAGATCTTCTGGATGTCGGCGCGGCGCGCTTTGTGGCAGGTGAAGCAGACCTGAGGTTGGGTCATGCGGCTGCGCACCTTGTCGACCGGGCTGTGGATGACGTGGCAGTCATTGCAGGCCAAACCATTGACTTGGTGGGGGCTGCCGTCCCAATGCGCGCGTTGTGTGCCCTTGTGGCACGTCAGGCACGCCGCAGCGCGCTGGCTGGCGCTTGATTCGGGGTAGTTGTCGTTGTTGAAGCGCACGTCAGGTGGCGCGATCTTGCCGTTGACCGGACCCGCCAGGTGGGCCAGGCTCGGGCCGTGACAGGACTGGCAGGTTGGCGTGCGCGGATCTGCCGTCACGCCGTGCTTGGTCTGGAAAATGGAAAGGATCGGCTTGGACTCGTTTTCATCATGGCAGCGCGTGCATTTGGCGTCTTCAGCTAATTTCTGCTTGGAGACCATCGCTGGTGTTGACAAAGCGGGGTTCGACTCGCCCATCGCCGGCAAGTTGATCGGGTCGGCGGCGAAAGCCGTGGCCCCCCAGCCGGCGAGAATCAGGCCGGCGGCAAGAATGAGTTTTCGGATGAACTGCACGGTGTGCTCCCTGGAGTTGGCTGAGGTATCGCTGTCGTGACGTGGGTGGATGAGTGCCCGGCGCTGCTTGGCCTATTTCTTCAAAGTTGCGATCCAGTCCGCGATGACCTTGGCATCAGCCTCGCTGATCGCTGCGTTAGCGGGCATCGCCATGGCGCCGAAGGTCCCGGTCTCGCCATGCCTGATGGCGTTCACCAAGGTGCTTTCCTCATCTGCCTTGCCGGCAAATTTGGCCGCGATCGCGTCGAAGGCTGGGCCAACTTTCGTGCCGGACATGGCGTGGCAGGTAAAGCAGCCATGGGAGCGGACGAGATCCTTGGCCGCATCGGCGTGCGCGGATGGTGCGAGGACGAATAAGCTGAGCGCTACGGCACTGGCAGCGAGGGTGATCAAGGATCTGTGCATCATGGTGTTCACCTTTAGGTTCGAAGATTGCATGCGTATGAATCGCGGTTCGGCGAATCGCAATGTCTGGTGGAGATTGTTGATGGGGATAACCCTGATGCACTATCGGAAGCCGATCAAATTGCCCATCAGAAAAGTCTGATTCGGCATCGGAAAACAGGACATGGCCCTGTTTCGCATCGCGCGATGTTCATGCAGAAGCCGGCAAAGTCGCGACAAAAGAAGGTAAGTTGGCGCGGTTAATGCTCCGTACCACCACGTTGGCTGCCCGCGCGCATTGGCGTGGGAGCCGGTCAGCGATGCGCGTGACCCGGGGCGATGGTTTGCAGCGTGGTGGAAAAGAGACGGACCAGAAACCTACCGCCGGAAGCCGCGTTGATTGCGGTGGACGGCGGCAGTCGTCGCCGTCTCCGGCGGCGGGCGACAGCAATGCCGCGCGCCGCCTAGGAGTCTGGGCGGCAGAAGGGTTCGCCGTGTGCACGCTGAGGAGTGCTGA
>JABBOE010000075.1 GCA_019351955.1 Pseudomonadota bacterium | reverse complement strand
GGTGTCTCGATGCGTTGAGTTCATCGCGAAAGTTGAAACGTTCACAGGCTCTCAGTCAATCCAAGGACAGACTGGGTCTCATCCGCAGGCAAAACCTCCACGCTGCGGAGCTGCCGGTGCATGGCACGCGTGCGCGTTTCGGCTGCACCTATGGTATTGCTGGCTTCGTCCAGCTTTTTGCGCGCCTTCGCCAGCACATCCCCAAACTTGGCGAATTCCGTCTTCACTGCCCCCAAAACCTTCCATACTTCCGTCGATCGCTGCTCGAGCGCCAAGGTACGAAATCCCATGTGGAGGCTGTTGAGCAATGCCAGAAGTGTGGTGGGACCTGCGAGCATCACGCGGTGCTCGCGTTGCAGCGCTTCCACCAGTCCGGGGCGCCGCAGCGCCTCCGCGTAAAGACCCTCGGTCGGCAGGAACAGAATGCCAAAGTCGCTCGTGTGGGGCGCAGCGATGTACTTGGCATGGATGGTCTTGGCTTCCTCACGCAGGCGCAGCTCCAGCGCCTTGGCGGCAAGATCCGCTGAGGGCTTATCCGCGCGGTCTTGTGCATCAAGAAGCCTCTCGTAATCCTCGCGAGGGAACTTGGCGTCAATGGGCAACCACAGCGGTCCATCGCCCCTCCCGGGCATGCGAATGGCGTACTCAACACGCGAGCCACTTCCGGGTACAGTTTCCACGTTCACGCCGTATTGCTCTGGGGTGAAAACCTGCTCAATCAGCCCGGCGAGCTGAATTTCCCCGAAAATCCCGCGAGATTTCACATTCGAAAACACCCGCTTGAGATCGCCCACGCCCTGCGCCAACGTCTGCATCTCACCTAAACCGCGATGCACGAGCTCCAGCCGCTCGGCTACCTGCTTGAAACTCTCCCCGAGTCGCTGCTCCAGCGTCGCGTGGAGCTTTTCGTCCACAGTCAAGCGCATTTGTTCTAGTTTTTTCTCGTTGTCGGCCTGCATATCACGCAAACGCAGTTCCACCGTGCCGCGCACTTCCTCCAGCTTTTGGTCCGCGCTCTGGCGCGATTCGACGAGCCGCTGGTCCGTCGTCTTGCGCAGCGCGTCTAGGCGCTCGACGAGCTGCGCCTGGAGAGACTGCAGGCTTTGGGTGTTCGTTTGTGTCAGGTGACCCACTTGCTGCACCAAGGTGTCACCCACGGATTTTTGCAGACTCTGCAACTGCAACGCCACTGCATCGAGCTGGGTGTTTTGGGTCCGCGTGCTCTCGGCCTGCTGGTTGAGCAGCATCTGCTGGAACTGCGAGAGTTGCGCAGCCTGCTCGGTGCGCAGGCTTTGGGTCGCAGCCTGTACGGCGCCGCGAAGCTCGCGCTCCAAGCGTTCAAGCGGCGTTGCGAGCTCCTTGACCAGGTTCTGCCGCCCCTCGGCCTGCGCGCGCTGCCGCACCACCAGCACCCAGCCCAAAATGACGTTGACAAAAAGAAGAGCAACGATAAAAAGAAGCAGCAATATCGCTTCGGTTGTCATGGATTACGCGTACCTGTCAGGCGTTGAATGGTGTGAGAGGACGCCTGCCCTGCAACACAGCGATCAAGTTGTCGACGGCCAACTTCACCATCGCGCGCCGGGTTGGGATACTGCTACTGGCAATATGCGGCGTGAGCACCACGCGGGGCGCAGCCAGCAACGCCGGATTGACATGCGGCTCACCTTCAAAGACATCCAGGCCCACTGCCCCCAAATGCCCACGGTGCATAGCCCGCACGAGAGCCTCCTCATCAACAACGCCTCCACGGGCGACGTTGATAAGCGTGGCTCCTTGCCGCATTGCCGCAATCTCACGCTCGCCAATCAGGTGACGTGCTGTGGGGGAGTAGGGTAAAGCCAGCAGCACGTGATCGCTTTCGTGTAGCAGATCGTCGAGACCACGGTAGGCGGCGCGGCATTCGTGCTCAACTGTCGAAGGAAGCGGCTTGCGGTTGTGGTAGAGCACCCTCATCCCGAAGCCAAATGCGGCGCGACGGGCAATTGCTTGGCCGATGCGGCCCATGCCAACGATGCCCAGCGTGGTGCCATGGACGTCGCTACCTGCGAACAGGTCATAACTCCATTTGTGCCACTTTCCAGCGCGCAGGTAGCGCTCCGCATCGCCGATTTGGCGCGCTGCCGCAAGCAATAAAGCGAAGCCGAAATCAGCTGTCGTTTCGGTGAGCACGTCCGGCGCGTGAGTGACGATCACGCCGCGCGCCGCACAGGCATCGAGGTCGATGTGATCGACACCGACCGTCATCGTGCTGATCACGCGAAGGTCAGGACAGGCGTCAAGCAACGTCGCATCGATGCGCTCGCTATTGGTGATGAATGCGCCATGCTTGTCGCGCAGCCGCGCGCGCAGCACCTCAGGCGGATCGATACGGTCGTCCTGCGTGTACTCAACATCGGCGACAGCCTGCAGCCTCTCCACGATATCGGGAAACACTGCACGTGCAACGAGCACCCGCGCACGCGTGCCCCCCGCAAGGTTGAGCGAAGCACTCCGTGTGCCAACGTTTTCTTCGGTCATTGTTGCCATGTTGAGAGTTGAAGGCCAGGCCATCAAGAAACGGTGCGATGGCGCAGCTGAAAGGCTCCGCACTGACTTTGACGACGAATGGGGGCGTACGTGCGCTCGCAGGGCAGCTTCGGGGCTACAAGCTGGCGCTTTTCTCCTCGGGCGCGCCGACCGCCGACTTCTGCGCACGCGATTGAAGAACACCCTCTGGGCCGGTAGGTTGCCATGAGCAAGATGATAGAGGTGCCGTTGCGCTCAACCGCCCTCGGGTTCAGTCTCCGGCAGCATGGTCTCAGGAGGAATCTGGAACACCTGGCGCAGATAGGTGACATAGGCCGGATCGAACACCTGGTTCTTCCCTGGCGAGTCGCTAATCTTGGCCACGGGCTGACCATTGCAGCGCGTCATCTTGATGACCATCTGGGCAGCCGGGTACCCGAGATCGTGCGTGAAATTCGTGCCGATGCCGAATGCAAGCTGCGCGCTGTCCTGGAAGAGGCGGTACAGCTGCACAACCCTATCGACCGTCAACGCATCGCTGAAGATCAAGGTTTTGGTCCGCGAATCGATCCGATGTTTCCGATAGTGCTCGATGACGGCCTCCGCCCATGCGATGGGGTCACCCGAATCGTGCCGCGCGCCGTCGAAAAGCTTGCAAAAATACAGATCAAAATCACGAAGGAAGGCCTGCAAGCCGTATGCATCCGACAAGGCGATGCCAAGGTCACCGCGGTACTCATGTGCCCAGGTTTCCAGGGCAAACGTTTGGCTATCGCGCAGACGCGGACCCAGGGCTTGGCAAGCCTGGAGGTACTCGTGCGCCATTGTGCCCAGTGGCGTAAGTCCTAAGCGCATCGCGAACATCACATTACTGGTCCCAGCCAGCTGAATGCCGAGACCGGCCTTAAGCCTGCCCAGCACTTCCTCGTGCCAGATTCGCGAGTAGCGCCTTCGGGTGCCATAGTCAGCTATGCGAACACCGTCGAGACCCGGCGCCTGCAGAGCGCTGATCTTGTCGCTCAAGCGCTGGCGCCCTGCGGCGAGGTCGGGCGCTGGATTCATGCCACAGTAATACACCTCTTCCATGATGGCCAACAGGGGCACCTCAAAAAGGATCGTATGCAACCACGGTCCGCTGATACGAAGATCGACGCCACCGGTCGGGCGCCCCGTCGCGTCAACGGCGGGCTGCAGGTTTACAGCACGCGCATTGAGGTGGAATAGGCCAAGAAAGTCAATAAAGTCGCTTTTGATGAAACGCAAGCTCCGCAGATAGTCCAGCTCTTCCTCGCTAAAGCGCAGACTGCACAGATGAGCGATCTCGCCGCGGATGGCCTCAATATGCGGGGCGAGCAATACACCCGGCGTGCGGCAGGTAAACCGATACTCCACCTGGGCGGCAGGGAAGTGATGCAGGGCGACCTGCATCATCGTGAATTTGTAAAGGTCCGTGTCGAGTAAGGACTCGATAATCATCGCGATGAACTCAGTTTTTTGTCACAAGATGCTCAGTGTCGCGCCGCACTCTCGAAGCGGCTGACGGCATCTGCCGTGCAGGCCACACCGCTGGGCTTTGCGTTCGTCCATGCTCGATCAGCCGCTGCCCCCCTTCCAGCACCCGGCGCCGGGCACCGTAATGCGCGCCGCATCAAACGCAGCCCGCACCGCTCATGTCTCGTAAAAGCGCGCGAACTCGGCTACGGGAACACGTTCGGAAACCAGGGAATTCTCGACGGCTCGGGGGTCCGCATGGCCGAGGGACATGCCGCACACCACTTGCTGCTGCTGGGGCAAACACAACTCCTGTTCGATGATGCGGTGGAACTGCGTGAAGGCGGCCTGGGGGCAGGTGTCTAACCCCCTGGCCCGAGCCGCAATCATGATGTTTTGCAGAAACATGCCGTAATCCAGCCAACTCCCTTGCTCCATGATGCGTTCAATGGTGAAGATCAATCCCACCGGCGCGTCGAAAAACAGATAATTCCGCCGATGTTGAGCGTGCATGGCTAACTTGTCGCTCTTTTGAATACCAAGCAATCCATACAGGTCCCAACCCACCTTGCGCCGACGCTCGATATAGGGCGCAACCCATTGCCGCGGGTAATAGGCGTATTCCTCGCTGTGCTGCGCGGCCTGTCCAGGATCGTCATACGCGCTGACAATGCGCTGGCTGAGACGTTCCTTCGTGGAACCAAGGAGCACGTGCACCTGCCAGGGTTGCGTGTTCGTACCGGAAGGCGCGCGCGAGGCAACGTGAAGGATGTCTTCGATCACGGCCCGTGGCACCGGCGTGTCTAGGAAGCGGCGGATCGAGCGCCGCGAGGTGATGGCGGCGTCTACGGCGGCTGCATTAGTGGAGAGCAAATTACGTGTCGGAGGTGCCATCTGATCGAGTTTAGGGCCTGCGCTCCCGCCACGCGCTCCAACGTGCATGAGCCTGCAAGGCGAGCTGCACGGTGCACGTCTGGATGGCGACGGTATCGGCAATAGGCTGCGCGTAGCCTCCGGCCATTGCCACAGCCACTGGAATGCGACGACGCCATGCGGCGTCGAACACCGTTGCGTCGCGTAACGCAAGGCCCTCCATGCTCAGGGCTAGCCGGCCCAGGCGGTCGCCTGCATATGGGTCGGCGCCAGCCAGAAAAATGATAAGGGCGGGGTCAAACGCCCCAAACATCGTCTGGAGCGCACCCTCCAGCGCTTGCAGATAGGCCTCGTCTGAAGCATCATCAGCGAGCTCAACATCCAGATGACTCCGGCACTTGCGAAACGGAAAATTCTTAGCCGCGTGGACCGATAGCGTGAAAACGTGCGGATCCTTCCCCAAAATAGCTGCTGTGCCGTCGCCTTGGTGGACATCCAGATCGACTACCGCCACCGGTAAGCGCTGTGCGCAGCGCTCTTGCTGAAGTACACGCACGGCCAGCGCGACGTCATTGAACACGCAAAATCCACGGCCCTGGTCGGCATGGGCATGGTGGGTGCCTCCAGCAAGATTTATGGCGACGCCCTCGCCCAGCGCGGCTACAGCCGCAGCCAGAGTCCCTCCCGCAGAGTGCAAACTACGCTGCACCAGCGCCTGCGACCAGGGAAAGCCTATCTCCCGCTGTTCCGCTGCGCTCAGGTGTCCGTCGCGCACGCGCCACAGATAACTTGCCTCATGCACCAATTGCAGATCGCGCCAGGCCGCTGGAGGTGCATCCCGAAGTTCCAGACCCTGGAGGTCCTTCACCGCCTCGCGCAGCAACGCATACTTTGACGCCGGGAACCGGTGCCCGGCAGGCAACTGCAAGGGGAAATGGTCGCTTGTGTAGGTTTTCACAATTTGCTGCGATACAACATCAATCCGGGGAAGCCAAATGCGAACAATTCATGGATAGGATCAAATTAGCACGCATCACAGCCCGCAGAGAATCCGCCTAACTCTTTGTTTCACCAAGCATTTCATCGCCACCACAACGATTTGTTGCGTCGCACAAAAAAATTCTTGACATCCTCAATCGAGGCTCTAGAATTCAAATTGTGCATTGCACCAATACGCATGCGACGAAAGAGATCGGTGTCATCGAACTGACTTGGTCCCAGGTCAAAATGCGCATGCAGTCCTGTTCAACTTTGGAAGCGTAGGAGCCCCCATGATGACCCCCGAACAAATGATCGCCGCACAGAAGTCGCAACTCGAAGCTATCTTTGCCCTAAGTGGCAAAGCAGTCGAAGGCTTCGAAAAGATGGTTGAACTCAATATGCAAACATTGAAGACCGCCATGCACGAAACGTCCGATGCCACCATGGCCGCGCTGTCAGTCAAGGATATTCAAGAATTGACCGCGTTGCAGCCAAACCTGGCACAGCCAGTGGCCGAAAAGCTGCTGTCATATTCGCATCATCTCTACGAGATCGCGTCTGGCACGCAAGCCGAATTCGCCAAGGCCATCGAAGCCAACGTTGCCGAAGTGCACAAGAAGATGCAATCTGTCGTGGACACTGCCGTCAAGAACGCCCCCGCCGGTAGCGAAACTGCCGTAGCGATGATGAAAAGCGCGTTGAGCGCCGCCAACAACGCCTACGACACGGTTCAAAAGGCCGGCAAGCAGGCAGCTGAAGTGGTTGAGGCCAATTTCAATACTGTCACCAATACCGCCATGAAGGCTGCACAAAGTACGACGCGTGGCAAACGCGCAGCAGCCTGAGTGATGTAACGATCAAGGCTGTCCATTCAGCCTGAACAATTGTCTCCTCGGTACTTCCCAGTACCTTCTAGCCGGTCAGATCTGACCGGCTTTTTTTTGGTTCTTCACGGATGTCCGGGGAGCGAAGTCCGGATCTAGAGGAAGAAGTAGTCGGTATCACGATAGCCGTAGGCCATGCGCTTGATGACCTTGATGCGGTTGTTGATGCCCTCAAGCTGGCCGGTGTGCATGGGCCACCGAACCCTGGAGCGGATTCGGCGCCAACACATGCGTCCCTCTCTCGGAGACCCACTCAACCAGCCGCCCCACTGCCGCCCGAGTCAGATCAGGCTCGCCGGGCTGTTGTGTGAAAGGTAGCCTTTCATGCTCTGGAAACGGATTGACTTGTGCGCTCGTCCAACTCGCTCAGCAGCGCGAGCAAAGCTTCGGACAGCGGCATGGCAAGTCCGGCACGGCGCGCCAGTTCCACGGGCGCGCCCAGCAAGGCCTGAACTTCGAGCGGCCGCCCCCGCTCCAAGTCCTGGAGAGTCGAAGGCTTGACAGGGCCAATGGCGCGCCCGATTGCGATGCGTCGATCAGGATCTACCTGCGGATCGCAACCTAACGCCCGCGCAAGCGCAATGAGCTCTGTCATGACCCCACGCACCAGGTCCAGCAGACCCGTATTGGCATAGATCTGATCCATGCGAGCGCGAGTGAGCGCAGCAACTGGATTGAACGCTGCGTTGCCAATGAGCTTCATCCACACGGCATCGCGGATTCGATCCGTGCTCTGCGGATCAAATCCAGCCCCACGCAATACATCGGCCAACGCGCTCACCCGATCGCTTGCGCGGTGCGTGATCTCGCCGATGATGTACCGGTACTGCCCATTTGCCGTTATGTGGCCCGGTGCCGTGAGTTCCGCGGAGCCGTGTACGACACACCCGACCAGATGCGCTGCGTCCAGCTCGATTGCCATGCTTCCGTCCCGATCGAGGCAGGCGATGCGAGTCCAGCTGCCATCTCGCTCGCGAGCAAAAGCACTGGAATCACCCTGAAAGTACCACCAAGGTATGCCGTTGATTGCAGGCAGAACCATGGTGTCTGGTCGCAACAGTCCCCGAAGGCGGGGCAACAGCGACGTGATCTGATGCGCTTTAACACCCAGCACGACCAAGTCCTGAGGCCCGAAGTCCTCCGGTCGATCACTTGCGTGCGGACGCACGGTCGTTGTACCGCACGGGTCATGCAGCGTCAGCCCCTCACGCACAATGGTCTGCATGTGCACACCGCGCGCGACAACACCCACCGCATGCCCCGCATGGGCAAGCTTCACCGCCATGCTGCCGCCAATCGCACCGGCCCCCACCACGACGATCTGCATCCCTTGGCTCCAAATAGTCCCTTAGCATCGTACAAACTCCCACCGCATCCCTATGGCACGCCACCGACAGCACCATGCGCAGTGGGCGAAGATCCTGCCCAGGTTTTCTGATCCAATGCCGCGGCGCCGCTTACAACCTAGCCCACCATGAATCCCCTACCTGCGCTCAGCCGTGTCGTGTTGAGCCGCTCATTCACCTCAGGGCTTATATCAGCCGTCGGGGTCTTGGCTATCGGGCTTCTCGGCTATGCCGCGGGCGGGATGGCCTTCGCGGTACCGCTTGGAAGCGGGGCGCTGACCATCTGTTTCGCCGATAACCCCGCACCGCTGCGTGTGAAGGCAGTGGAACTGCTCTTTTCCACCTTTGCCGGCGGTCTGTACTTTGCGCTCGTATGGGCTAGTCTCGGCCGCCCATGGCTGCAGCTGCTTCTGGTACCGCTGCTCGGATTCGGCGCAGGACTCGTGAGCCTGTGGGGCAAGCGTGCCCTGGCAATGAGTTTCAGCCTTCTTTTCATCGCCATCATCACCCTGGGGGCGCACGCTGCGCCTGACCCTTCCAGCTACGTGCTCGGCGTTACGAATTTCCTGGTTGGCGGGCTGCTGTATACCGGCTATGCGCTGTTGCTGAGTCGCATTTTGCGCAACCGCACCAAACAGCAGGCGCTGGCCGAACTGCTGGATGCTCTTGCAGCTTACATGGCTTGGCAAAGCGACTTCTACCGGCTGCAGACCACCGACGATGAGACTGTAGGCCGAGCTGCCGCGCTGCAGGGCGCGGCAAATGATGCGCTACAGTCCGCGCGTGACTTGGTGCTCCGCGAACGGGAGCGACCACTGGATGCGGTGTGGACCCGCATGCTTCTGGACATGCTCGACCTCTTCGAGGCGCAACTGGCTGCGCAAACGGACTCCCTTTTGCTGCGGCAGCAATTTGAAGGCACCGATGTGCTTGATGCGCTTCATGCGGGCACCGCGCAGACCGCATCGGCGCTCTCGGCGCTGGCGCTGGCGCTGCTGCACAGCCGCGAACTCGACGCACCGGCGCCCGACCCCGCGCGCTGGATTGCCGTGGGCCGGCAGGGAGATGATCTGCTGCGCGCAACGCGCACCCGGCAAACTGAACAGGCACGCGCTGCCCTTGGTTCGTTACTGCACACTTTGCGCGAAATCGACCAATGGGTCCAGAGTCTGCAAGCCAGCTACGCCTCGCGCGACAAGGCCGTGGACCAGCCCGCCCTACCCGACGTGAACCTGTTCGTGAGCGCTTGGCGTTACGAGCCGCGCCAGCTACTCGCGCATCTTCGCCTACGCTCCCCCATCTTCCGGCATGCCGTAAGACTCGGGCTTTCCCTTCTCTGCGGCCTGCTGGTGGCGCGCCTGCTTTTCGCGCACCAGACGCATGATTACTGGATCTTGCTGACCATCGCCGTGATTCTGCGCCCGAACTATGGCGTCACACGCCAGCGCCTTAAGGATCGCCTGTTGGGCACGCTGATCGGTTGTCTTTTCGTGGCTCTTTTGCTGAACCTTCAGCTCGGTCTTCCCACATTACTTGGGACGCTATTCCTAGCCTTGACTTTTGCGCGCACCTTCGTAACAACCAATTTCCGCTTCACGGCGATCGCCGCTAGCGTTCAATCGCTCCTTCTGGCGCGATTGCTGGAGGGGGATGTCCGGTTTTTGGTCAATCAGCGCCTGATCGACACCGTCATTGGCGCAGCGCTGGCATGGGGCTTCAGCTATCTGCTCCCGCGCTGGGAGTACCAAGATGCACCGAGCCAAGTTGCCGCGCTGATGCGAGCTCAACGAGACTATGCCCAGGCGGTGCTGGAAGGCGCGCAATCCGACGAACGCACCTTTCGCATCGCGCGCAAGCACCTCTTTGACACCCTTGCCGCCATAACCAGCCTTTACGTTCGCATGCTCGAGGAACCTGCTCGGCAGCGCCGCGCTCTGGGCAGCCTTGGCCGGCTCATCACCCATAGTTATCTGCTCGCTGCGCATCTGGCATCGATGCGTGTCCTGCGCGCAGTGCGCGCCAAGCGCCTGACGCAGCAGGCTATTGATGCGTTGATGGGGCCGACGCGCATTTGGGTGCTGCAGCAGCTTGCGCCCACGCGCTCCGGTACGCCTGGTGGACTCTCGATCGCACCTGATGCTTCCGTAGTACCCGGAATTGCAGATGCCGGTGCAACCGTGGATCCGCTCGCGCGTCGCCTGCAGCTCATTGGGCACGAGGCAGCGCTCATACGGGAGATCAGCCAAGGCGTGAAGTTCGAGCTCCATGCCCCTGCACACGACGCGCCATCCAATTGACATCTGCTCACAAAACCCACTGCCATTAGGCTGTCCGCCTCGTTTGCTGACTCCCTCGTCCATGTCCTCTTCAACTCTCGCCACACCTGCGTCCAGCGCGCCGGCGATGCAGCGCGCTTTCTTGCCGCTGATGGCCATCGCCTGCGGCGTGGCCGTGGCCAACATCTATTATGTGCAGCCTTTGTTGGAACAACTGGCTGCATCGTTTCATAGCACGGTGGCAAACATTGCTTCAATCCCCACCGCAACCCAGGCAGGCTTCGCTTGCGGGCTGATCGGCCTCGGCCCCTTGGGCGACCGCTATCCGCGCCACCGCATCATCCTCGGCATGGGTGCAGCACTGGTTGTCATGCTGAGTCTGGCGGCTTTGGCGCCCTCCGTGACCGTGCTCGCCATTGCGAGTTTCGGCGTGGGGCTCATGGCCTCGATCGCGCAGCAGATCGTGCCATTGGTGGCGCATCTTGCGCCGGCACAGAATCGCGGGCGCGCCGTAGGCTTGGTGATGAGCGGTTTGCTGATCGGAATTCTGGGCGGCCGAGTTCTGGGCGGCTTGGTGGGTCAAGCCGCCGGTTGGCGGGCGGTATTCGGCATGGCAGCCCTGCTCAACGTATGCTCGCTCGGGATGCTGTGGCGAACCCTCCCTCGCTTGCCAGCCGACGACACCTCGGCGCAAACCTATGCGCACCTCGTCGCCTCAACTTTGAGCCAATTCGGCAAACACGCCGAACTGCGGGCGGCTGGCATCACCGGTGGCCTTTTCTTCGGATCATTCAGCGCCTTCTGGGTGGGGCTCACGCCTTTGCTCGACAGTCCTGCCTACCGACTCGGGCCCGCAGTCGCGGGGTTGTTCGGAATCCTCGGTCTGACCGGGGCGCTGGTGGCCCCCGTTTCCGGACGGCATGCGGACCGCCCCGGAGGCCCGCGCCGGGTGCTGTTCGGAGCCGTGCTCTGTGTCTTGGCCTCGTGGGGTCTGTTCGCCGCTGGTTCCCACGGCCTGTTCTGGCTGATCCTGGGCGTGGTCGTGCTGGACGCGGGCGTGCAGGGCGCCCAGATCGCCAACCAATCCCGTATCTATGCGCTGGATGCAGCCTCGCGCAGCCGCATCAACGCGGTGTACATGACGCAATATTTCATCGGCGGCGCCGTTGGCAGTTTCACCGCCAGCCACGCTTGGGCACGGGGCGGTTGGCCAGCAGTTGTCGCCACGGGCGCGACATTCGCGGCTGCCGCACTCTTTGTCCACGCACTGTGGAATCCTGGCACGCCCGCAAAGGCATAAGGTGCACCATTGCGCGCTTAGTCATCGTTGACATCGCGTCCGCCTCCCCGCCCGTGTCCTGCGGCCACCGCTTGCGCGACAAGGACGACGATGGCTAGGGCGCTCAGGTGCGACAGGAGCCCTCCAGAGTCGCTTCGGTGGGTTCCCGCTGCTGGCTGCATGGCGCACCACACGCTTCACAGGCGATCCGGGCCTGTCCACCCCTACCTACGGATTAAATAGAGAGTACAAACCAAATCGAGCACATGCCCCAAAGGATGCCTGCGGAACCACCGCTATTTTTCCCCCACCTCAAGGAAGGAACCTCTCGCACGCTTGGTCAAAAGGCGCAGCAGGGACTGCAACACACCGTCCATATCCTCGCTCATCAGTGCATGGCCACAGTCCAGTAGGTTGACGCCTGCTTCAGGCAGCGCCTGCTGCAGCCGCGCAGCGGCCTTTGAAGGAGTCATGCGGTCATTTGCACCGAGAATGAAAGCCACTTTGATCCGTCCGCGCACGCGCTCAGCCATGGCCTCGCCTTCGCCGTATTCGTCGCAGGCGGCCAGGTCTGTCGCAAGCAGATTGCCGTCGCCCCAGCCTAATTGCACGGATTTCATCAACGCCTCCGTCTGCGCGGCTGCCAAGGCGTCCAGCGGCAAGCCGTCACGCTGCGTGTGGGACCACAGCGCGATCTTGCGCATCGCCTCGCTCGGCTGGCTCTGAGCCAGTTCCAGGAGCGCGGGTGCCACGCGCATCGGCCAAGCGGTGCCCACCAAAGCTAAGTGAGTCACCGAACCAGGCACCAGCGCCGCTGCGTGCAGGGCCACGAGCGAACCCATGCTGTGCCCCACCAGCGCGCACTGAGCGATCCCACAGGCCTCCAACACCGCAATCAGCCAAGCCGCCATTTCAGGCACGCTGGTCAACGGCGGACCGGCACTTTGCCCATGCCCCGGCAGGTCTGGGGCATACACGGCGCAGCCCGCCTGTTGCAACCCCGGCAGCAAAGGCAACCAGACGCGGTGGTCGTTGCACGCACCATGCAACAGCACGACGGGGGTTGACTCACCGCGTCTCACACGGCCTTCCTCGACATGCACTGTACGACTGTTAACTAGACATCGCATTCTGTTGCTCTCCTCGACGATCGGGCATTTGCGTATGGAATACCGCCTTCCCCTGCACTATATTGGTCAAACAAGGACTTCGCGCATCGATACACGAGGAGACAGCCATGCAAGTCAGCGACATTTTGCGCGTAAAGGGAGGGACGCTTTTTACTGTGGCTCCTGACACACTATTGCTCGAAGCGGCCAAAACCATGACGCAGCATGACGTTGGCTCCTTGGTGGTGATGCATGGAGGCCGCTTGACCGGCATGCTTACATTCCGGGAGGTCATTGCGGCGCTGGCTGGCAGCGCGCCTGCGCAGGAGCTCGTGGGAAACGTGATGCAGACCAACCCGGTGCGGTGTGCCCCACAGACGAGCTTGGACGAACTGCGCCGGCTGATGCTAGACAGCCATACACGCTATATGCCGGTCATGGATGATATGACCCTGCTTGGCGTGATTTCATTCCACGACGTAGCCCGCGCCGTGGTTCAGGAGCAGGATTTCGAAAACCGCATGCTCAAGGCTTATATCCGAGACTGGCCACAAGACGACGCGCAGGCAGCCTCCGGGCAGGGTGCCGTGCGCGGCATCTGACCCGCATAGGCCGTTGTTGCCGACCATGAGCACGGGCTATCCGGTTGTCTGAAGAAGTGGGAAGCGGGTGAGGCGCACGGCAACTGCACTCCCGGGTGCGGCATCGATCTGCTAGTCAGCCGCTAGCATTGCGGGTTTGCCGCGCGCGCTGTGCGCCGTGATGACCCGCATGACCACCCCCTCCCACCTGCTCTACCTACATGGCTTTCGTTCATCGCCCCTCTCGGCCAAGGCCCAGCAGACGGCGACGAGATTGCTCGCGATCAACCGCTCGCGCTGCTCAGCAGGCCTGCCCCCAGTCGTCTGGGTGTGCCCACAGCTGCCACCCTCGCCCAGCCAGGCCATTCGTGAAGTGCTGCAGGCGCTACATGGTGTCCAGCCCAAGAGTATCGCGTTGGCGGGGAGCTCACTTGGCGGCTTTTACGCCACGTGGCTGGCCCATCATTTGGGCTGCCGAGCAGCGCTGCTCAATACCGCCGTCAACCCGGCGCGGGACCTGCGCGCACAGATCGGCGAGCGCAGCGCATGGCATGACCCGTCGCAGCACTTTGTCTTCACACACGAGCATGTTGAAGAGTTGCAAGCCCTGCAAGTGGGCGACCTCTCCCGCCCCATTTCTGATCCCTGGCGATTCCTGGCGGTGATTGCGCGAGACGATGAGGTTCTTGACTGGCGCGAAAGCGCCACCCGCTATGCGGGGGGTACCCTGCGCTTGGCGGATCGCGGTGGCCACGCCCTCGAAAACTACGCGCAAGACCATTTGGACGCCGTGCTTGCCTTTCTCGGCATCAACCCGGCTGCAGCCTGAAACGTCCCTCGCCGAAGCCGTTGCCGTTGATTGCATCCCATTTCCAAAGGAACTCGACCCATGCGTTTGCAGGACAAAGTCGCTCTCATCACCGGTGCCGCGCAGGGCATTGGCCTGGCCACAGCCCGAAAATTCGGCGCCGAAGGCGCCGTCGTGGTCATCTGCGATCGCGATGCCGCGTCTGTGCAAAGTGCGGTCGCTCAAGTTCAGGCTGGAGGCGGCTTGGCCTGGGGTCAGGCCTGTGACGTGACCGACCGCCCCCAAGTTGACGCGTTGGTGGGCGCGGTCTACACCCGCTACGGACGGCTGGACGTTCTCGTGAACAACGCGGGCATTACGCGCGACGCGAGGCTTGTCAAGATGACCATTGACCAATTCGACGCCGTGCTCGACGTGAACCTGCGCGCCGCCTTCCATTGTGCACAGGCCGTGGCACCCGGAATGATCGAGCGCAGCTGCGGTGTCATCCTCAACGCGTCCAGCGTGGCGGGCATCTATGGCAATTTTGGTCAAACCAACTATGCCGCCAGTAAAGCAGGCATCATCGCATTCACCAAGACTTGGGCGCGCGAACTCGGCCCCAAGGGTATACGCGTGAATGCCGTCGCCCCAGGCCTCGTGCGTACGCCGATGCTTGACACCATTCCGGCTGAAGTCATGGAAATGATGAACGAACATGTGCCGCTCAGGCGGCTGGGCGAACCCGAGGAACTGGCCAATGTCTACGCTTTTCTCGCAAGCGACGAGGCGAGCTATGTAAATGGCGCGGTGATCGAAGTTGCGGGTGGCATGACCATTTGATCACCCATTGCAAGAATTGACGCTGAAAGAACCGATTCGACTACTGTGACTTATATACTTTTTGAAGATGCCGGGAAACTTGCTGCGGGACGTGTCCTGAGTCAGGCCGAGACGTCGATGCAGGTGGAACTGCCCAGTGGCAAGCGCCAAAAAATCAAAGCCTCGCAGGCGCTTCTGCCTTTTAGCGCGCCCGACCCGGAAGATCTGCTCGCGTGGGCGCAAGCCGAGCAGGACGGCATTGACCTGGACCTCCTTTGGGAGTTTGCGCCGCACGATGAATTCACCTTTAGCCTGATAGCCGACGATTATTACGGTGGCAAACCGACACCGCAGCAAAAGGCCGCCGTGTTACTGCGCCTGCATGGTGCTCCGCACTACTTCCAGCGGCGGGGCAAAGGCCAGTTTCGTAAGGCCAGTCAAGAAACGGTGCAGGCTGCTCTGGTTGCGATCGCGCGCAAGCAGGCGCAGCAGCGGCAAGTCGAAGAGGATGCGCAGGCCTTGGTGCAAGGCCGAGATC
>JABBOE010000074.1:14439-15504 GCA_019351955.1 Pseudomonadota bacterium | reverse complement strand
AACCATTCTAATATTACTTTTCAGATATGAGGAGATTGCACAGACCATGGGATGAGTGCAGCGAGTTCATAATAATGAAGACAGCAATAGAAAACAAAAGTGTAACACTGATATAAGTAATAAATATTTTTCTTCTCTCACTCCTGTTGTTGTCTTGTTTTTCATCTAATAAAAGTATCTAAACGAGTGGTAAAGTCTTCAAAAAGTCTACTTCTTCACCCACTATTACTTCATATCCTGCAACAGATCGATCTCTTCGGGTGTGAAATCGAAGCCTATGCGCTCGGTGTGTTTTTCTATTCTTTCTAGACGAGACAACCGGGCCCTGCGGGGAAACGGCTGCAACCGGGTCACGGTCGACATGGAGTCCGCGGGATAGCGAACCCCTAATAAATAGTAAACAGTGTTTGTTTTACAATGAGAGAGTGGTTTGAATAATGAACAAGGGAGAGCGACGTAGAAGGGAGAGGAAGAAAAAAAAGAAAGCGAGAGAGAGAGGGTCTTTTCCCGCTTAAATATACTGTTTTGCCACTCTTTTTTTATCGTGTGATAGAATTTCTCTCTTTGTTCTTTTGTTTTAGAGTGTCATTCTTCATCCGATCATGGCGGTGTCTCGTATCCACGCTCTGACGGGTTTGCGTGGTGTGTGTTGTTTGATTGTCGTGGTGAGCCACAGCATGGATCGGTTGCGTTTATGGTCCGATTCCATGTCTATACCCGCGCGGGAGTCCGTGGCCTTGTTCTTTACGTTTAGTGGTTACTTGCTGTCTCAAACCTATCGTGGATGCGGAGACTTTAGTGATTCTTCATGTAAAGAGCGTTTCTGGTACAAGCGTTTCATTCGCATCTATCCCTTGTATCTGGTCTTGTATTTGGTTCAATTTATCGTGCAGCTCCTCTACACGCCTTTTCCGATCGACACATCGACCGTTTTCAATATGATCTTGTCCTTGTTGTTGATACAAACATGGTTTACTGTGCCTACTATCGTGGCTATCCCTTCTTGGACACTCAATGTGGAAATGGTGGGATATGTGGTGTTTCCGTGGATCATGCGTCATTGCC
>JABBOE010000074.1:0-14429 GCA_019351955.1 Pseudomonadota bacterium | reverse complement strand
CGTTTATCGTGTCGTTGTTGGTGACTGTGTATGGCAGCCAGTTATGGAATGGCTGGGACATCGATCTATTCAATTACTTTTGGCCCGGTACGCGTATATGGGAATTCATTGTAGCCGTGTCTGTAACACAATTGGTGCATCAAAAAGCTATTGTGTGGGATGTCTCTCGTGTGCCTGCATTGTGGTTAGATGTGATGCCAGGTATCATTGTGCTTGTCACCTGTTTCTTGCAGGTGATACCTGGTCTATTGGATCGACCCCAAGATCTAGTGTTTACATCGGGTGGTGGTGCATTGTTCAATGTGATCTTGGTGTATTTGTTGCAAGATCCTCGCTCCTATACTCATCGTTTCTTGTCTCATCCTTATCTGGTGGAGTGGATGGTTCGGCAGGCCGCGGGCGAGTCACCAGGCGTGGGCTACGACCATGCGCCCCGAGGCCACAGCATTCAAGCGCGTGTCTACGCGGAAGATCCAGCGAAAAACTTTCAGCCGGCGACCGGTCTGCTCTCTGAGGTTGTTTTTCCCGACACGGCACGGGTGGAGACCTGGGTTGAACCCGGGAGCGACGTCAGCGCGTTCTACGACCCCATGCTGGCCAAAGTCATCGTGCATGGTGCCGATCGTGCCGAGGCGCTGTCGCGTCTGCGCGAAGCGCTCTCGGGGACGCGTCTTTACGGATTCGAGACGAATTTGGGGTACTTGCGGCAGATCACGGCGGATGTGACCTTTGCGCAGGGCCAGCAGACGACACGTTACCTCAACGGGCTCGCGTACTCGGCGCGTACGGCCGATGTGTTGGAGCCTGGCGTGCAAACCACTTTGCAGGATTGGCCAGGCCGCCTGGGCTACTGGGACGTGGGCGTGCCACCGTCTGGCCCGATGGATGCACTGGCCCACCGCGCGGCAAACCGGCTTCTGAATAACGCCGCCGACGCGGCGACCCTGGAGATCACGTTCGCCGGGCCCACGTTGCGCTTCAACACCGATACGGTGATCGCCCTCACCGGGGCTGAGATGGGGGCGCGACTCGACGGTAAGCCACTGAAGGGGTGGCGTAGCCACGCTGTGCGGGCGGGCCAGATTCTTGCGCTTGGCAGTGTGAGTGGTGGCGGCTGCCGGGCCTATTTGGCGGTCGCCGGCGGGTTTGAGGCGCCGATGTACCTCGGTAGCCGATCGACGTTCACACTGGGCAAGTTCGGTGGCCATGCGGGGCGCACCTTGCGCGCAAGCGACGTGCTTCATGTAGGGCTCAATCCGCACGCGTGCTCGGGTGCGGAGGTGCCACAGTCCGCGCAGCCGACCTACCCCGCGTCCTGGGAGATTGCTGTGCGCTATGGCCCGCACGGTGCCCCGGACTTTCTGACCGATGCCGACGTGGCCATGCTGTTCGCCACCGATTGGGAGGTGCATTACAACTCCAACCGCACCGGCGTGCGGCTCATCGGGCCCAGGCCGCAGTGGGCTCGAGCCGACGGCGGTGAGGCTGGGCTACACCCGTCGAACATTCACGACAACGCCTATGCCGTCGGCAGCATCGATTTCACGGGGGACATGCCCATTTTGCTGGGACCCGACGGGCCAAGTTTGGGAGGCTTCGTCTGCCCGGGAGTGATCGTGGCAGCCGACCTGTGGAAAATGGGGCAGCTGCGCCCGGGCAATACGGTGCGTTTCGTGCCGGTGGGCCTGGACGATGCGCTCAGGCTCGAGACTGAGCAGGACGCCGCGCTACAAGAGCTGGATGCGCCTCTGGATCCGCCGCTGGCCGCAGCGTCAGCGCTCGAATCCCCCGTCGTTGCATCTGCCGCCAGCTCCGAGGGCTCCGTGGGCGTCGTCTACCGCGTGGCAGGCGACAAAAACCTTTTGGTTGAATACGGGCCGCTTGTGCTCGATCTTGAGCAGCGCTTTCGTGTGCATGCACTGATGCAGTGGCTTGTGGCTTCCGGCTTGCCGGGCATCGTCGATCTGACGCCAGGAATTCGCTCACTGCAGATTCACTATGACAACCGCAGACTTCCACTCCATGCGCTGCTCGACGCGCTCAAACGAGCCGAGGGCGAGTTGCCACCAGTGGAGACCATGGAGCTGCCCACGCGTATCGTGCATCTGCCTCTGAGCTGGGACGATCCTGCCACCCGTCTTGCGATCGAGAAGTACATGGCTGGCGTGCGCAAGGATGCGCCGTGGTGTCCAAGCAATATCGAATTCATACGCCGCATCAACGGGCTCGATTCGATCGACGATGTCCTGCGTATCGTCTTTGAGGCAAGCTATCTCGTGCTCGGTCTGGGTGACGTGTATCTTGGCGCCCCCGTGGCCACGCCGCTGGATCCGCGCCACCGCCTGGTCACCACCAAGTACAACCCGGCGCGGACCTGGACACCGGAGAATGCGGTTGGCATCGGTGGTGCCTACATGTGCGTGTATGGCATGGAGGGCCCGGGGGGCTACCAGTTCGTCGGTCGCACCCTTCAGATGTGGAACCGCTGGCGGCAGACGGACGTGTTTACCGATGGCAAGCCCTGGCTGCTGCGGTTTTTTGACCAGATCCGTTTTTTCCCGGTGAGTACCCAGGAGCTGGAAACCATCCGCGCGGACTTTCTGCATGGGCGCTATCAGGTTGACATCCGCGAGGATACCTTCCGTCTCGCCGATTATCGGCGCTTCCTCGCCGATCACGCTGCAGGGATTGACGCGTTTCAGACGCGGCAGCGCAAGGCTTTTGCCGAGGAGCGTGAGCGCTGGGCGCAAGCCGGCCAGACCGACTGGGCCAGCGATGCAAGCATCGCTGAGGCGTCGACCGATAGTGAGATCGATCTGCCACAAGGCAGCCGGCGGGTTGCCAGTCATGTTGCCGGCAGTGTGTGGAAAGTCTTGGTTGAGCCCTCGCAGACCGTGAAGGCAGGCGACGTCCTGTGCATCCTCGAGTCGATGAAGATGGAAATCAGCGTGGCCGCACCGGTCGATGGTGTGGTGGAGCGGCTGCTGTGCCGGGAAGGTGGCGAGGTGAGTGCTGGACAGAATTTGGTGGTTTTGACGGAGACCTGAATGCCCACGAGCCTGACGTTTTCTGCGCTGCTCAGCGCGTATCGCACCAATGCACTGACCCCCACGGCGCTTGTGGAGGAGTTGTTGGCACGTAGTGCACGCTATCCCGAGCACGCCATCTGGATCGCGCCGCCGGAGCGAGGGCGTCTGCTTGCGCGCGCTTGCGAGCTGGAGGCGCGCGGCATGGACGGGTTGCCGCTGTACGGCGTTCCCTTCGCGATCAAGGACAACATCGACTTGGCTGATGTGCCAACCACCTGTGCCTGCCCGTCCTTCGCCTACACGCCGCGGCAGTCCGCCACAGTGGTGCAGAGGCTTCTCGACGCCGGGGCCATTCCAGTTGGCAAGACGAACCTCGACCAGTTCGCCACCGGGCTAAATGGCACACGCTCGCCCTATGGCGCGTGCCGAAACGCCTTCAACCCCGACTACATCTCCGGCGGATCGAGCGCGGGATCGGCGGTGTCTGTGGCGCTGGGTTTGGCGAGCTTCTCGCTGGGTACCGACACCGCGGGCTCGGGGCGCGTGCCTGCGGCGTTTAACAATCTCGTCGGGCTCAAGCCGACCTGCGGCTTGTTGTCCACGCATGGTGTGGTGCCCGCTTGTCGTTCGCTGGATGCGGTTTCGATCTTCGCGCTCTGCGCCGAAGACGCGCAGCAGGTGTTTGGCGTGGCCCTTAGCGAGGACCCGGCCGATCCCTATTCCCGTGCCGCGCAGCCGCATGGATTCGACTTCGGTCACGCGCCGCGTTTTCGATTTGGCGTGCCGGCGCGCAAGGACCTGCAGTTCTTCGGCGATGCCGAGTCCGCAGGCTTGTTTGACGACGCCGTGGCGCGTCTGCGGGATCTGGGCGGCGAGGAAGTGGAGCTCGATTTTGTGCCGTTCGTCGACACCGCGCGCCTGCTCTATGGCGGGCCCTGGGTCGCCGAGCGCTACCAAGCCATCCGCGCCTTCATTGACGCCCAACCCGAAGCCTTGTTTCCAGTAACGCGCGACATTACCCTGGGCGGCGCCAAGCCGTTGGCCGCCGACGCTTTTGCAGCGCAGTACCGGCTGCGCGACCTCAAGCGTGTGTGCGACCGCGTCTGGAAGGACGTGGATTGCGTGATTACGCCGACCGCAGGCACCATCTACACACGAGCCGAGATGCTGGCCGAGCCCATCGCGCGCAACACCGACCTCGGCCTGTACACCAACTTCATGAACCTGCTTGACTACGCAGCCGTTGCAGTGCCCGCAGGTTTTCGCGGCGATGGCCTGCCGTTCGGCGTGACACTGTTCGCGCCGGCGCACCAGGACGTGCCGCTACTGCACTTGGCGGCGCGTTGGCAACGGACTATTCAGCGGCCTTGCGGCGCTGTGGAAACCAAGCCTCCAGCGCCGTCTCCGGCCGTCCCCTCGCCTGTGCCAAACGGCCAGATTAGGGTCGCGGTGGTGGGTGCCCATCTCGGTGGTTTACCGCTGAACGGCCAACTCACTTCACGCGGTGGGCGCTTGGTGGCCGAAACACGCACCGCGCCGGAGTACCGGTTTTATGCATTGCCCGACGGCAAACGCCCGGGTCTGATTCGCGTCGCCAGCGGCGGCGCATCCATCGCCTGCGAAGTGTGGGAGCTTCCCGCCAGCTCGTTTGGCAGCTTCGTGGCTGGCATTCCCGCGCCGCTAGGTATCGGCAGCGTCATGCTGGAAGATGGCAGCGCCGTCACCGGTTTCATCTGCGAAGGCATTGGCATCGAAGGCGCACGCGACATCTCAGCCTTTGGGGGCTGGCGCGCCTACCTCGCCGCAGCAGCCGAAAGTACGGCCTGATCGAGCTGCGGGAGGGCGAGTTCTGCCGCAGTCCTGATGCGTGCTACGGGGTGTTATTGGTTCTCTTGGAACCCTCCAACATAGGCATAAACGGGATGGCTGATCACGCCCGCGGGGGCCACGTGCTCCAGATTGACGCGAGCGTCCGCGCGTGGTCCATCGAAGTCATAGGCGAAGGATTTGCCGTGATTGATGAACTCGACGCTTTGGCCCCAATGGACATTGAGCGCGCCTGTGCTCGGGGCGAGTTGGATGATGCGGCTGGCCGAGGAATCGGGAACCGTGTTGCCATAGAGCGATCTAGGTATGGCGGCTTGAGCGCTTACGGAAGCAGCAAGGCCGGCAATGGCGAGAAGGGCTGAGAGCTTGCTCATGATGATCTCCAGAAGGATGGGGCGGGGCCCCTACTGTTGAACACTCTGCGGTGCTGGCAGCATCGCGGACAACTACAGTGTTTGCCCGGAGACTTAAGCGTTTCTTAGGGCCGGAATACATCGCATGGCATCAGGGTTGGCAGGCCACGCGCCTGCCAACGCTTGCAAAAGGGCGGTGCAGGCAGGATTGTTCGAGGCCTGTGCCAACCACGTGGGCCTGTCGGGTTCCCGGTTCGGCCAGTCAGCCGAACATGCTGTTGTGCCCGGCAAGAGCACTCAGCGCTGAGGAGCGCAGTTCGGGCAGGGGAGTAGCAATCGCTTTCCTTCCAGCCAGGGCAGGGTGGAGTGGAGAATGTGTCCTTGTCCATCCGCAATCTCGCCGAACGAGATTTCAAAATCGGCCAGCTGGCGCAGCTCGTCGTCGCACGCCGAGCCGTCCTGTACGTGCTGCCAGGCGGCGCGTTCCGCGTCGGCATGCATCGCCCTGGCGCGAACCCGCATGAAGCAAGGCCCGGAAAACAGGCATAGTGTGGGTGCGTGAGCGTCCGACGTCAAAGCCACGCCCTGTATACCGCTGTCGTGAGGCTCGCGTTCCCATCGCTCCGCATAGTCGGATTCGATGCCGTATTCGTCGATGGCGTCGAAGGCGGGCGCGAAGGCCATGCGCCCTAGATCGCGCCGGCCGGTGGCGCGGTAGTCCAACTGGCGCAGCCATTCGCAGGTGTTGCCCTGCACATGGGTGATGCCGGCAAAGCCCACCTGGCGCAGCATTCCGAACAGTTCGTCGCGGCTGCACTCGAGCAGGGACCTGCGTCCCTGGCACGCCGGTCGGTCAGCAGGAATGCGCAGGTCGGCGTGCCACTGCGCGGTCTGCATCCACAACACGAGCGTGGTGTGGTCGCGCACCCCCGGTGCAGTCAGCAGAGTGCGCCGCCACAGGCCCAGGTAATGCGGAGGGACGGTGTCAGCCATCAGTCGTGGAATTTGGGGAAGTGGCGCAGGCTTTTCCAGAATGCAAAATCGTGGTTGGGCCACAGCACGGCGCGCTCGCGCGCGGCCATGGACTTGAGCTTGCGGATGCTGGCGACCGCCTGGTCTTCGCGGTCCTGCCAGCAGATGCCAGGGGCGACTTCGTCGCGCAGATTTTCCTCCAGGTCGGCGGCATCGCCGCAGAGGATCACGGGGGTGCCTCGCGGCAGTTCGACCCACAACGACATGTGGCCCGCGGTGTGTCCAGGGCTGGAGATCGCGCGCACGCCGGGAAGCAGGTCGTATTCCCCGCGCATAAGCGTCCAGCGGTGATCGCCGGCGAAATCGTCGGCGAAATAGGCGGGGTCCAGGCCGCTGCGCGCGGCGTCCATTTCGTCATGCTGCACGTGCACTTCGGCACCACACACGTCGCACAGCCCCCCGGCGTGATCGAAGTGCAGGTGGCCGAGAAAGACCACGTCAATATCGGCCGGTCCCAAGCCGAGGCGCGCCAGGTGGCTTGGCAGACGCTGATTTTCCTGCATGTCCGGCGCGCCGAAGACGAAGGTTTGTGGGTCGTAGTGGCGCGCGCGTCGCGCCGGGTCAGCGATCTTGCCGTAGTCACAGCCGACGTCGTAGAGGATGCGTCCTTGCGTCGTCTCGATGAGGTAGGCCAGGATGGGAGCCTCGATGATCTCGCCGTGGCCACGGTGGCGGGTGGAGATGGACTTGTCATAGCGGTGCGTGGCCGTGAGCAGCGGCCACATGCGCAGAACCTGGGTCATGGCGTCTCCTGGGGCAGAGTGTCGATGGCGTAGGCGAGGGCTGTGCTGTCGCGCACGCAGCCGAAGATGCCGCCTTCCACTGCGACCATCTCCAGCGCAGCTTGGTGCAAGGCGGGGTAGGCCGAGGCGCAGGCGTCGCCGGCCAGGCGGCAGCGGTAGCCGAAGTCCGTTGCGGCGCGCAGGGTGGAGTGAACGCAAACCTCAGTGGTCACGCCACACAGGATGAGTTCGCCAATGCCCTGCGCGGCGAGGATCCGCTGCAAGTTGGTCTGGTGGAAGGCGCTGTAGCCGGATTTGTCCACCACGGGCTCGTCGGATAGGGGCGCGAGTTCGTCGATGATGTCGTGGCCGCGCTCACCGCGTACCAGCAGGCGTCCCAATGGGCCGGGCGTGCCGATCGGGGCGCCCGCCCGCGCGGCTCGTTCGAGCTTGGCCGGCGGGCAGTCCGAAAGATCGGTGCGGTGGCCCTCGCGGGTGTGGATGACGAGCATTCCCTGGCGCCGTGCAGCGTGCAGCAGGCGCCGCGCGCCGGGGATGGCCGCGCGCAGCAGCGACGTGTCCAGCCCGGCGCGGGCAGCGTAGCCGCGCGGGTCGAGGAAGTCGCGCTGCATGTCGATGATCAGTAGCGCCGTGGCGCGTCCAAGCTGCGCGGGTTGGAGATCGCTCATCTCAGTCTTTGAACTCGCCGCGTATGGCGGCGACGAGGCGCTCGGTCAATTCCTGCGCCATGGCCGCGCCCTTGGACGCGTCGGCGCCTCGCGCGGACGACAGCACGCCAGACGACGGCACCCATTGCGGGCGCGACGGGTAGGTGTCGTAGGGCGGGAACTGCGCCGGCTCGTCGGCCGGCAACAGGTCCATGCGTACCAGATCGGGGTGGTGATGCAGCATCAGCGAGGTTTCGATAACCGCGGCGTGCTCCAGGGCGAATCCGGGGAATCCGTCCGGGAACACCCGCGCCAGGGTCTGCTCGGTTAGGAAGTCCCAGTACTCCAGGCGCATGACGCGCAGCGGGCAGGTCGGACCGAGCTCGCGTAGCGCGAGGTCGATGCCCTCGGTGACAAACCACTGGTTCTCGTAATGCCCGACCACCACCACAAGCTTGCGCGCGCCGTGGCGGGCCAGTTCGCGGATGACGTCGCGGGTGATCTGGATCAGGCTGGAGGCATCCAGGCTGGTGGTGCCACAGAAGTGCTGGCCGCCGCCGCATTTGGGTTGGGACTTGTAGCCATAGCTCAGCGCGGGCGCGACGATGCCGTCGATGTGTGCCGCGACGCTGGCGGAGACCGCGGTGGCCAGCAGCGCGTCGGTGCCCAGCGGCAGATGCGGGCCGTGTTGCTCGAGTGCGCCGCACGGCAGAAAAACCACCGGGCTGTCCTCGGCGATGCGGTCGCGATAGGCGATCCAGCTCATTCGGTCCATCATCACAGGATTCATTGCATGTCCCTTTCTCGGTCGTGTTGCGTTGGAGAGGCTCAGACCATGAGCGCGCCGCCATTGGGGCTGAGGGTCTGGCCGCAGTAGTAACTCGCGTGCGAAGAGGCGAGGAACACCGCTGTGGCAGCGATTTCCTCGGGGCGACCCACGCGGCCCATCGGCACGTCGGCTTCCTTCGCCGCCCAGGCGGCGCTCATGTGGTCGAGCGCCAGCATGGAGGTGTCCACCGGGCCTGGCGCAATGGCGTTGACGCGCACGTGCGGCGCGAACTCACGTGCCAGCGAGCGGGTCAGCGTGATGACTCCGGCCTTGGCGGCTGTGTACGCGGCGAACCCGGCGCGGCCGAGATAACCGAGTTCCGACGCCACGTTGATGATGCAGCCATTGCCGCGGCTGAGCATGGCGGGGAGGGCAGCCTGACAGCACAGGAACACGGACTTGAGGTCAGTGGCAAGCACGTGGTCCCATTCCGATTCGCGGATGTCCAGAAACGGCTTTTCCAGCAGGATGCCAGCGTTGTTGACCAAGATGTCTACAACGCCGTGGCGTTGCAGGCACGCATCCATCATGTGGCGCACAGCATCGCCGCTAGATACGTTGGCCTCCACCGCCCAGGCCGTGCCACCCGCGGCCTCAATGAGCGCCACGGTGTCATCCGCCAATTGCGCACGACCGAGGTGGTTGACGACGACTGTCGCGCCAGCACCTGCCATGGCCACTGCGATGGCGCGCCCGATACCGGTGGCCGCGCCGGTGACCAGCGTGGTTTTACCGTTGAGGTCGAGATGCATGGTGTGGCTCGCAATCAATGCAGCAGCTCACCGTTGTCCACCACGATGCTTTGCCCCGTGATGCACTTGGCCAGCGGCGACGCGAGGAAGACAAAGGTGCCGGCGACGTCGTCGGGCTCTATGAGTTGGGGGATGGCCTGGACCGCAAGAATCTCGTCGAGGAGCACGGCTGGCTCGACCCCTCTGCGACTGGCCATCGCCTCCAGCGAACGCATGGCAGCGTCGGTGCGAACCCAGCCCGGGCAAACGGCGTTGACACGGATGCCGCGTGGTGCAAGTTCCGCGGCCAGGGAGCGCGTGAGGCCGAGCACCGCGTGCTTGCTCGCGACATAGGCGGAAAAATAAGGCACACCGGTGCGACCCCAGATGGAAGACTGGTTAATGATGGTCGCGCCAGGCTCCAGCACCGGTAGCATGGCGCGGGTGAGCAGGTACATGCTGGCCACGTTGTTGTGCAGCAAGGCGGCCCAGCGCGCGTCGGCCTGGGGGTCGGCATCGTCCATCGGCGTGGCGTATTCCATGCCGGCGTTGTTGACCAAGGTGTGAAGCCTGACACCGCGACGCTGCAGCGCGTCCCCAAGGGCAGTCGCGGCAGCGTCATCGGCCAGGTCCGCAGCGTGCAGGGTCACCGTGCAGTGCGCGCCGAGTTGCGCGGCGGCGGCGGCAAGCCCGGCGTCTGAACGGTCGACGAGCGCCAGCGCGGCACCACGCTCAGCGAACGCGCGGGCGATGGCCAGCCCGATGCCACTGCCCGCGCCAGTGACCATCACCGTCTTGCCGGAGAAATCGAGATCCCGCACGATGTCTCAGACCGCCGTAAGGAAGGAAACACCGACCGCGCCATAGAAATCCTCGGCCTTGCGCGCGCCGGTTGTGACCACGCCGTAGTCATCGCTAAGCACGCGCTTGACGCGGTGGCGGTGGAAGCCGCGCAGCAGGCTTGCCATGGGCAGCACCTGTACGTCCTCGCCAGAATACAGCTCGCGGTGTAGCGCCGGGAGTCGGTACCAGGGCGCCGTGGGTTTCTCATGGTGGGCGTTGTGATAACTGAAGTTGAGCAGCAGAAGGTTGAGCCAGGGGTGCCCCAGCGAGACCAGGTTCGAATAGGTGTTGTGCTGTTCGTAGGCGTGATCGCGCACCTTGTCGTTGGGAATGCTGCCGCCGGCGAGTACGGCGAAAGCGTCGTAGGTGTGTTGGTAGGCGTCAGCGAAGCGCAGCACGGTGACAAACAGCGCGTAGGCAACGAAATACAGCACCACGGCCTTGGGTGAGATCCAAGCCAGCGCGGCGAAGAACGTCAGGCGCACGGCGAGCACGAACAGGATGCGCTTGCGACCCGCAGTACGCTCGGGAGCGAGGAAGGGCAGCAGCATGACGTAAGCGCGCATGATGAACTCGACTGCCGGGATGTAGGCCCATTCCAGCGCCACCACCAGCGCGCGTACCCAGGCGGGTGCGGTGCGCAGGAAGCGCTTGTAGTCGAAGGTGATGACGTCGGCGCGGTCGATGTGGTGGCGCATGTGCTTGCGGCGTAGATCCGAGAAGGGCGCGTAGCAGCTTCCGTTGATCCAGCTCATCGCCGTGCCGCCGCGCTGGTTCGCGGCATTGGTCTTGAAGATGGTGCCGTGGGCGAATTCGTGCAGGAAATAGGCCGAGTAGACCAGCGAATGGGCAAGCAGAAGCACGCCCATTGCGTTGAGCCAACCGCTGGCCGCGACTAGAAGCGCCAGGCTCGCGATATAGCTCAGAGCCGTATAGCCCAGGGCAAGAGCATTGGGCGTGGCGCTGTCGTCGTAGCGAAAAATGGTGCTTGCCATCGTGGGTCTCCGGGTGTTCGGCTTGCAGGTGCCGCCCCACATGCATGGCGCAGCGGCATCCGCTTTGTGCTTACTTGGCGAGTTCCATCACGAATTTCCCGTCGAAAGTCTCGGCGATCGGGGGAACGTCGGTGATCTGCTTCTTGCCGATCAACACCTTGCCGATCACCGGGCCGCTGCCGTAGAGCGAGGTGGTTGCCGTGGACTTCGTGAAGGTCTTGACCATCCCGGCCAACGGGATGTTGAACACACCGGACATCTGGTCCTTCACGTCCTTCGCGGAGATCCCCATGGCCTTGCCGATGATGGCGTCGGCATCGTCGGGATGGGACTTCATATAGGTCAGGCCGTCCAGATAGGCTTGGATGGTGGCCTTGACTTCCTTCGGATGGGTTGCGATGTAGCCCTTGTTGAACACGAGCACGTCGGTAATAAGCCCCGGGGCATCCTTGGACGAGAACACAACGTGGAATTTCTTCCCGCCTTCCATCGCCACGATTTGTGACAGGCTAGGTTCATAGGTCACGCCAATGGGAATGCCGCCCGAGGCCATGCCAGCGGGTACCTGTTCGGGGGTCATGCTGACAGACTGCACATCTTTCTCTGCCATGCCGTTCTTCAGCAACGCATACGACAGCAGGAAGTCCGAGGGTGACAGCGGGTTGTAGCCGATCTTCTGGCCCTTGAACTGGGTGATCTTGGTGATGTCAGTTCTCGCGACGATCGCGTCGGCACCGTTGGAATAGTCAATCGGCATGACCACCTGGAGATGCAGCCCCTTAGAGTCCGATCCGATGACCTGATCGTAGGTGAGCATGCCGCCGTCGACGGCATTGCTGGCAATGGCGGATGGAATCAGCGCGGGGTCGTTGAAGTTCTGCAGCTTGGCATTGAGTCCGTGTTTCTTGAAAAAGCCCTTCGCATCGGCAACGTAGAAGGGGCCGTAGCCGATCCAAACGACGGTTCCGATGTTCATGGGCTCATTGGCTTGAGCAACTTGCACGCCCGATAGAGCAACGGAAGTGAAAGCGGCAAGGCTTGCGAGGGTGCGCAAGGCGACTCTGCGGGCGAACGACATGGTTGAGGCTCCGAGGTTGAGGGTTGAAAACGGGCACGGAAGAAAGCGGTGACGACGCTTTTCTCCCGGGCTTTTATCCCTCCGTGGAGCCTCCCAAGGAGGCCGGGCTGCTCTCGGACCAGGCGCTTCGCGATGAAGCCGGAACCCTAGCAGCCCTGTCAAACGCAAAACAACAATTGGCGATCAACCACCAATTCCGTGCATTCGACTTCAAGCAAGACACGTGCCAGTGTTGTGGTGCGCGAATGTGCGTGTGCAGCGGACTTGACGACAGGCGCAAATCCGTGGGGCGCACGATCGAGCGGTCGAAAGGGCGCACCAAGATGTGGCACGTCGCCCCACCTCGGTGTGCATCATTGGAGGGCAGCAGCGGGCAAGATGCGCAAGGGCCGGTCCAGCTACGCCGGCCCAGCCGCAGATTTGCGTTTTGCATCGGCGGTCAACGGCATGCGGGCCCGAATTGGCGCGAGCACGCTCGCATTGATGCGTTGATCGCGTCGATGCGCGACATCCGCTTGCGCACCGCGCCCATCCTGACCTTTAGCGGATGGCGCGATGAGCAGGCCAATCCGCATCCCGCGGTAAAGGCATGGCAAGCTTGCGCTATCGACGCCCTCCACGGACCTGCCGAAATCCCCTGAGGTGAACGCCTGCAAAAGACGCCAGCAAGGAAGGAGCGACAATCGACGCACGGCGCCGCTTGGAGAGAACTCGCATGTCCTACCAGACCAATACCCTTCCTCCGTTCCACTTGGCCTTTCCGGTCCACGATCTTGCCGAAGCTAGGAGCTTCTACGGTCAATTGCTGGGCTGTCCGGAAGGACGCAGCTCTTCGGAGTGGGTGGACTTCAATTTCTACGGCCACCAAATCGTTGCGCACTTGTCTCATGGCGAAGTCAGGCGCCAGACCACCAATGTGGTTGACGAGCATCAGGTCCCCGTACCCCACTTTGGTGTCGTGTTGCCGATGACGCAATGGCAGGAATTGAGTGAGAAGCTCCAGGCGGTGGGTGTGAAATTCGTCATCAAACCCTCCGTCCGGTTTCAGGGCGAGGTCGGCGAGCAGGCCACGATGTTTTTTCTTGATCCATCGGGCAATGCCATCGAGATTAAGGCATTCGCCAAGATTGAATCGCTGTTTGCGAAATGAGGCGGGGGCCACCGGGTTTGGCGTTGTTCCTGGCGAAGGTCGCTCGGCGCGGTGTGGGCACGTAATGGGCACCCTGCTCAAAATGCCGTCGGAATAAAAAAGCCAAGCACCGCGAAGTGCTTGGCTTTATTCAAGAATTCTTGGTTGCGGGGGCAAGATTTGAACTTTCGACCTTCGGGTTATGAGCCCGTGCAAAATGTCATTTCCAAGCGTTGACCGGCGGTGCAGTTGCAAGCAAAAACAAGCACATAGGAGACTTTCAGCGCATAAAGGCGTTTCCCATTATTCCCGAATATGCCTAGAATATGGCTACATGGTGGCTACACGAACTGCCTTGGAGGTCTAGGACATGGGTAAGCGCGAGAATTTCACAGCGGCACGGGTGGCAGAGTTCGCATGCCCGGCAGACAAGCAGCAGGCTATCTTCAAGGACGGCAAACAGCCCGGCCTTGGCTTGCGTGTGACCGCGAAAAACGCCCGCGCCTACATCTTTGAAAGCAAGTGCAAGGGACGCACTGTGCGGGTGACGATTGGAAGCCCGGAAGTCTGGCCGCTCGAATCGGTGTGGACACTGGACAAGGCCAGCGGCAAGCGCATCGAGGTGCAGCGTGGAGCGCGCCAGGAAGCCGCCCGGCTGAAATCCCTGGTTGACAGTGGCATCAACCCAGCCGAGCAACGCCGCGAACAGGACGAAGCCAAAGAGCGCGCCAACGCGGAATGCGCCGCCATTGCCATGCAGGCCGAGGCCGAGGCCCAACGCCAGCAACTGCGGGTTGCCGATGCCTGGAACGCCTACCTAACGCACCATGAACGCCGCTGGGGTGTACGCCACATGCGCGACCATGTGTCGCTTGCCCAGCCTGGAGGCGTGCCGAAGAAACGCGGGCCAGGGTTGACAGTGGCCGGTGTGCTGCGCCCGGTGCTTGATATGCGCATGGCCGAGATAAGCGCCGATGTGCTGGCCGCCTGGGTCATTCGAGAAGCCGAGACACGCGCAAATAACGCCAGGCAGGGCTATGAGCTTTTCCGTGCATTCTGGCGCTGGTGTGCTGAACGCCCCGAATATGAGGGCATTATTGACGCGCGCGCCGTTGAAAGCCGGGACATGCGCTCCGAGGTGCCCAGACCACCGGCCAGCAGGTTGCCGAAGAAGCCGGCAAAGAACCATGTGG
>JABBOE010000073.1:8042-15770 GCA_019351955.1 Pseudomonadota bacterium | reverse complement strand
AGCTCCCTCCTCGATTCATTAACCAAAGGTGTTGCACTTCACCCTTGAAACCGCCCTAGTTCTTCTTGAACCATGAATCACTTGCTTTGCGTTGCCATTCGGCAATTTGTTCATCGGCTTTGTCCTTGGCGACGCCGTAGCGTTCCTGGATCTTTCCAGCGAGTTGCTCACGGCGACCTGCCACGACATCAAGGTCGTCATCGGTCAATTTCCCCCACTGCTCCTTGGCTTTCCCAGTGAGCTGTTTCCAGTTACCTTGAATTTGATCCCAGTTCATTTCGGATTCCTCTCATGATTGCGGTAGAACGTGAGCCCTTTTTGAATATCGAAACGGGTTCGCACTATTTGTTACATTAGTCTAAACCTAAACAAATTGCCAGAAATAATTTCGCCGACTTTTCAACGCGATCGAATGGCAGCGGTGATGCCTGGTCGATCAGCTGCATCGCGTCAAACGGCTCCCCGAGAATCCAGATGATTCCACCCGATGACCATTCATCCGCGCATTCGGAGAGCGCGGGGCTTCTTGTCCTTCTGATCGTCGTCTCACTCACGTTCGGGTGGATTCTGCTGCCGTTTTATGGGACAGTCTTGTGGGGCTCGATCATTGCGTTAACCTTCGCCCCCTTGTACCGGACGCTGCTTGCGCATCTAAATGGCCGCCGCACGCCAGCGGCACTTTTGACATTGATGATCGTCGCGTTGATTGTCGTGATTCCTTTTGCGCTGATCACCGCCTCGCTGGCGCGCGAAGCAACGCTGCTATACCAAAGGATGCAGTCGGGAGAGGTCAATCCAGCGATCTACTTCCGCGGAGTGTTTGACGCGCTCCCCCAATGGGTGCTGGGGTTGATTGAGCGATTTGGGTTGGCTGACTTCGATAGCCTACAGCGACGACTGGCCATCGCGGTGGCGCAGGGCATGCAGTTCATTGCGACGCACGCTCTCAGCATCGGTCAGAACACTTTTGCGTTCGTCGCCAGCCTTTTCATCACTCTGTATCTAGCTTTCTTCTTCATCCGCGACGGCGACGGTATCGCGCGCGCCGTGCAGCAGGCGATTCCTCTGGCGGCCGAGCACAAACTGGAATTGCTTAGCAAATTCACCACGGTGATCCGTGCCACGGTCAAGGGCAATCTGCTGGTGGCAGCCGTCCAAGGCGCCCTGGGTGGCATCGCTTTTTGGTTCCTCGGGATCAATGCGGCCTTGTTATGGGCGGTGTTGATGGGTTTCTTATCGCTGCTGCCTGCGGTCGGTGCCGCCTTGGTGTGGCTGCCTGTGGCAATCTATTTGCTCGTGACGGGCGCCGTCTGGCATGGCATCGCACTCACTGCATATGGCGTGCTTGTAATCGGCCTGACTGACAACCTGTTGCGCCCGCTTCTCGTGGGTAAAGACACTCGCTTGCCTGATTATGTGGTCATGATGACGACACTTGGTGGCATGGCGGTCTTTGGCATCAACGGGTTCATCTTGGGTCCCGCCATCGCGGCCATGTTCATCGCAGTCTGGCACATCTACGGGACGAAACGTGGCACCGCAATGCCCTAACCCGCGCAGTGGGTACTTTTGAGGAGTTGCGTTACAACCAGTACTCCCACGCCCGCGCGAACAGTTCCCTGATCCTCTCGCCGAGCGGGCGGCGCTCCCATTGGGCGAGCGTGATCGCGTTGGACGCAGCCAGATCCTTGTCGAACATCGCCTGCACCTGATTGCCGAAATCCACTCCCAACACCACCGCGTTCACCTCGTAGTTGTGCAGGAAGCTGCGCCAGTCGAGATTGGTGGATCCAACCGTGGCCCACACACCATCGACCAGCGCCACCTTGGAGTGCAGGATCACCCTGCGGCGTTCGTAAATCTTCACCCCTGCTCGAAGCAACTGCCCGTAGTAGCTGCGCCCGGCGTAGAACACCAGTGAGGAGTCGGTTTGGCTCGGCAGAATGAGCGTGACATCGACACCACGTCGGGCCGCCGCTTCGAGGGCCGAGAGCAATTGGGGGTCAGGGACGAAATAGGCATTGGTGAGATGCACGCTGCTTTCGGCATTGTTAATGGCCGAAAGCAGCGTGGCGTAAATCAGGCTGTAGGGCTCTTCGGGCGAGCTCCCGATGGCGCGTACAACCTCTCGACCGAGGTTTTGGGGTTGCGGGAAATAGTTCCTTGGTGCGAGCGGTTTTCCCCCTTGCTTCGCCCATGCCGAGAGGAACAGCTTCTGGAACTCAGCGACTACTGGCCCCTGGAGTTGCAAATCGGTGTCGCGCCACGGCGGTGTCGAGTCGGCCCGGGCGCGAGAGCCGGGACGAAATGAGCTACCGGAATACACACTGCTGATGTTGATCCCGCCGAGGAAGGCGACACGTCCGTCGACTATTAATAGTTTGCGGTGGTCACGTTGATTCAGCTCCCAGGCCTTACGAGCCATCAAGGGATTGACAGGATTAAATTCGAGGACACGGATCCCGCTTTCGACCAGGCGCTGGAAGAACCCCGACGGGGTACCCAGAGTGCCGACACTGTCACGGATGATGTTGATCTGGACGCCTTCACGCTGCTTGTCGATGAGAGCCTGTGCAAAGCGCTGGCCGACCTCATCGTCATCCAGGATATAGGTCTCCATATTGATGGAGTCCTTTGCCGACATGATGGCCGCATACATGGCTTGGTAGGTCGCCGGGCCGTCCTGGAGCAACAACACCCGATTGCCGGTCGTCAGTGGACTGCCGACGATGGCTTCCTCTAGTGCCAGGTGGCGGTCAAAAATATCCGTGCCTTGACCACGGCTACGCAGGCCATCCAGGATGGCCTTGCTTTGTGCAGCCGACAAGGGACCGCGCTCACCTTCCAGCGGAACAGGTGTATGCGAACGCAGAGCTAGGTCTGGCGCGATGACGGGCAAGCTGGCGCAACCAGCCAAATAGCCGAAGGCCAACAGGGCAAGGATGCGCAACGTGAGCCATCGGAGCGGGTTTAGCAGTCGGCGCACGGTGGTCCTTGACGCTCTTTGATACGGTAATCGGACGTCACCCGCGACGAAATCCCGCTCGTGTCAAGGCGAAGCTCGAGCAATCTGCCGCCGCCTTGCTCGCAGTGCGGGCGTCTTGGTCACAGCCGCCCAGTCAACAAAAGTACGACGATGATGATCACGACTAAACCCAATGCACCGCTCGGGCCGTAGCCCCAGCTTCGGCTGTGTGGCCAAGTCGGGATGACGCCGATGAGCAACAGAATCAATACGACTAACAGGATGGTTCCCAAGCCCATGATCTTCTCCTCACAGTCTCAATTGCGCCGATTTAACTCCCGATCCCGGAATCGCGAATCGACGTCTAAGTCTAGTACCGCGAAACGTGCAGAAACATAGAAACGTTCTCTGTAATTTCTGGCGCGCCGGTCGGCGCGGGAGGCATTGGTGTGGACGATCTTTGCCGACCCTGATGTGATGTTGAGGTCGCCATAAGTTTGGCGTCTCCTGACGTGGAGCTTCGACTCCACCCGTATCGGCCGATCATGCAGGAAATTTCTGCTACCAAACGGTTCGAATTCTGGGGACAGGGTCGGCGCCGCCCACCCCTGCTCGATTGCTGTTACGCAGCTTCGGATCTGGAGCACCGCCTGCCAGCCCTTGCCGGTGAGAGGCGTAGCGTCGTGTCCGCCAGACTGCGCAAAGTAGCTATGTTGCGCGAGACACGAGATGACGTAGCTCATGGCCTGACGGGTCATGTTGCACTGGCGGGCCATGTCAATCGGAAGGCTCCCCTCGGGCGCTGAATACAAGAACACTCTCAGCTCCGTGGGAGTGAGGTGCAGCTCGCATGCGGGCTGCGACCGCCTCATGCGGCAGGCGCAGCAACGAGCCGATGAGTGGCGGGATCGCCAGCCGGGATGGTTTACGAGAGGGGTTGGCCTTGGTCGATGACATAGGCGTAAAGTCTTTGTGCTTTGGAGTACAGATTCTTTGCTGCTGGAGAGTGACATGAACGAGACGAACGTGCCAGCCACTCGAGAGGTAATCCACGTCGGGCAGTTGGAGATCAGGTACGTGAAGGAGGCGGACGGAGCCTGCCAGATGGCCTGCTTCGAGCTGCGCGCGCCCCCGAACTCAAATGTCACGCCGCACAGCCATTCAGCCAGCGAAGAGCTGGGGTATGTACTCGAGGAGACGCTGCCCTGCACCGTGGGCAGCGAGATGCGCGATCTGCAGCCTGGGGACGCCGTGGCCACGCCCCGCGGCGTGGTTCATGCATTCAGTAACCCACACGCGGCTGTGGCGAGGGCGCTTGTGATCAACACACCCGACATCGGAACGGATTACTTCGAACAAGTGGGATCGATCATCAATGCCAGCGGACCGCCCGACAGGGTCGCGCTCCTAGCAACGATGCGGCGCTTTGGATTGAAGCCAGTAACGCTGCCGGAAACCCCACAGCGTTGATGGCTCCAAGTCGGGGTTCGCCAAGTTGGCGTTTCCTCGACTGCGGTTCAGCCAATGTCAGCAGCGTGTCGCATTGCTGAGGTTCCTCCGGACCGGCTCAATGTCAGCCGAGGCCAGTCAGTGCCCGTCCTCTCCTCCAAAGGCCTCGTGTGCGCTGCCGCCTTAGCCCCTGAAGCCGCGAATGGTGTCGCGCGAAAGCCCATAACGCTGCATCTTTGCATACAGCGTGCTTTTCGCAATGTTCAACTTGCGTGCAGCCAGCGTCAGGTTTCCACCCGTGGCCGCCACAGTGCGCTGGATCAATGCGCGTTCGCCTTGGGCGATACTTGGAATGTTGCTTACAGGAGCATGCGCGGGTAGCGCGGTCAGCGCCTCCGCACGGGCCAACTCGGCCGGCAGGTCAGCGCAGGTCACGGCGCCGCCATCGCTGACGAGTACCGCGCTTTCGATGACGTTGCGCAACTCCCGCACATTGCCTTCCCATGTATTGCATTCAAGTTGCCGGATGACAGCCGGATTCAGTACGGCCGGCTTGAGGCCTTGCTTGGCGCGGAAGTGGTCGAGGAAGAATTGCGCTAGCGTTGCGATGTCCCCTTTGCGTTCGCGCAGCGGAGGGATGCGCAAGCTGGTGACGGCGATGCGGTAATACAGATCCATGCGGAACCGCCCTGCGGCCACTTCCTGGCGCAAGTCGCGATGGGTTGCCGCCATCAGGTGAAAATTCACCTTGCGCGGCGTCGTCTCCCCCAGCCGATACACCTCGCCTTGCTCCAGCACCCGCAGCAGGTGCGGCTGCATGTCGAGCGGCATTTCCCCGATTTCATCGAGAAACAGCGTGCCGCTATCCGCCGCCTCGATTTTTCCCGCCATTCCGCCTTTTCGTGCGCCCGTGAAGGCACCATCGGCATACCCGAACAATTCGCTGGCGAGAAGTTCGCGCGACAGTCCACCGCAGTTCAGGACGATGAACGGCGCAGCCGCGGTTCCATGGATGCCGCGAGCGAACTCTTCCTTGCCCACGCCGGTCTCGCCCAGCAGCAGCACGGAGGCCTTGGCACGCGCGATTTGCCGGGCTTTGGCGATGATGGCCTGCATGGCCACGTCCCAAGTGATGATGCCTGCGAACGCGTCGACTTCGCCGTCTTCGCCAGCGTCATGTTCTGCCGCTTGCGCAGCGCGGATTGCGGGGCGCAGCGTGCCAGCGCGTGTGCTGAACGACGGAATGACAAGAATCGTGCCAAGGTTCTCACCGTGTTCAACGATGGGCTCAATCCATTGCGGCTGAATCCAGGACGGGATGGTGCCCCGCGCAAGGTTGCGGCGCAGCGTGCCGGCGGCGAGTTCCGGGATGCGACGCGAGGCGGGCCATTCGAGGGCGCCGCCTGCAGCGTGGATCGCGGCATGGGCATGCTCATTGACCTGAATGGGAAAACCACGCCGGTCGAACAGCACCGCGCCCTGGCTGCCCACGGAGGCGCCATGTTGGGCCCAATAATTGAGCAGGCGGTAGCGCCGCTCCATCTCGCCAATGGTCAGGCGATTCTCGATCCGGTTCGCCGTGGCAACGACCAGTGCAAGGCTTTGTCGGCTGAAGGTCTGCGAAAGCCCTGAAATATCCAGCACACCGACGATCTCCCCATCGGTGGGGTGACGGATCACGGTAGCCGAGCACGTCCAGCGCTTGATTCCGGCGCAGTAATGCTCAGCGGAGTGGATCTGCACGGGTTGGCCAACGGCCAAGGCTGTGCCGATCGCATTGGTGCCACAGAACCGTTCGCTCCACGTTACGCCTGGCACCAGACAGATCGACTCGGCGGAGTCCTTGGCCGGCGTATCGCCCTCCATCGTCAGGATCGTGCAGTTGGTGTCGGCCAACACCATCATAGTGCCGGTCTCGGCCAGGAAATCGCGCGCACTCGCCATCATGGGCGCACTGACTTCCAGCAACTCCCTTTGGCGCTCGCGCAAGAGAAAGAAATCCTGTTCAGAAACCGGGTGCGGACCGGCATGCTGCGTGGGGTCCACATTGGCGTCCTGGCAACGCTGCCAGGACGCGTTGACGAGGTCGCGCAGCGCGTTGGTCGCGTTGCCGTCGCCGCTGAGGAAACGCTCCCACGAATACATGACGCTCGCATCCTTGCCCGGATCCGAGAACATCTGGTGGGGGTCCAGAATCTCCATGGTTTTCTCCTGATTCGGGCGCCCCCCGGGGGAGCCCAAGGCCCCCGCAGGGCCAGCCGTCCGATCGGTCGCGGCCTGCTGATGCCAAACGCGAAAATTGGTGGCATTGCGCCACGCGTTCCGCGCCTGTAGGCGTTGACTTATACACTTGTTTGCTGTGGCCGTCCACATGGTGGTAACCCGCGCCACGGGGCAGCCCTGCCTCAAGCCAGCGTCGAGATCCGGGCGCGCGCAGCGCACTGGCACATGCATCCGCGCTTGGTCTTAGCTGCGCTTGCCCAGGCTTCGCTGCATAAGCGTGCTCTATAGCCGACGGCGCAGGGCCGTGTCGCGGTCAATGGCAGATGACAAGGTCCTCCGCAATGGTGAATCCACACCCGGTTTTCGCCTTGACTTCCGGGACCGTGACCCCCGGATGCAAATCGGTGAGAATCAGGGTGCCACCTGGGTTGACGGCAAAGACGCACAGGTCCGTGATGATCATGTCGACCACGCCTTGGCCCGTCAGGGGCAACGCGCAGCGTTTGAGGATCTTCGGCGAGCCGTCTTTGGCCGTGTGCTCCATGAGGACAATCACGCGTCGCACGCCGCTGACCAGGTCCATGGCTCCGCCTGGACCCTTGACCATCTTCCCCGGAATCATCCAGTTGGCAAGGTCACCGTTTTCGGAGACTTCCAGACCCCCGAGGATAGACAAGTCCACATGGCCGCCGCGAATCATGGCGAACGATTCCGCGCTCGAGAAAAAGCTGCTACCGCGCTGGCTGGTGATGGTCTGCTTGCCGGCGTTGATCAGGTCGGGATCAATCGTGTCGGCCGTCGGAAACGGGCCAATGCCCAGCAGCCCATTTTCGGACTGCAGGGTGACGTGGATTCCGGCGGGAATGTGGTTGGCCACCAGGGTTGGAATGCCAATGCCCAGATTGACATAGTCGCCATCACGCAGCTCGGCTGCTGCACGCCGCGCCATGCGCTCGCGCACGGGATCGGGCGGCGCGCCGTTTGTGGCGCCAAGGATGGTGGGAAATTCAATGCGCTTTTGGTAGCGGTCCCCCGCGATGATGCGGTCGACATAAATGCCCGGCGTGTGGATCTCGTCCGGGTCGAGTGCG
>JABBOE010000073.1:0-8032 GCA_019351955.1 Pseudomonadota bacterium | reverse complement strand
GGGCTCCACGAGTTCCTCAACCTCGGCCACCGTGGTGCGCGCACAGGTGGCGATCATCGGATTGAAGTTGCGCGCGGTCTTGCGAAAGACCAGGTTTCCCAAGGCGTCGCCTTTCCACGCCTTGACAAACGCCACATCGGCCCGAATGGATGGCTCCAGCACGTACTCCAGCCCGTCAAAGGTCCTGGTTTCCTTGTCCTTGGCCAGCAGCGTGCCCAATGCGGTGCGGGTATAAAACCCCGGAATGCCCGCGCCGCCGGCACGCAGGCGCTCGGCAAGCGTGCCCTGGGGCACCAGTTCCAGCTCCAGTTCGCCAGCGAGAACCTGGCGCTCGAATTCCTTGTTCTCGCCGACGTAGGAGGCGACAACCTTCTTGACCTGGCGCGCGTTGAGCAGCGATCCCATGCCGAAACCGTCAACGCCCGCGTTGTTTCCGATGATGGTGAGGTCTTTGGCGCCGACCTTTAAAAGCGCATCGATGAGATGCTCGGGGATGCCGCACAGGCCAAAGCCACCGGCCGCGAGTGTCATGCCGTCAAACACGATGCCGTCGAGCGCGGACGACGCATCTGCATAAACCTTGCTTCGCTTTCTGCCATCTTGCATGATCATCTTCCGTCTATGTGCCTGCTTCAAAAACCGGAAACCGAGTCACCGCGGTGGTGGGCATCCTCGGCCGCGCAGTCCAGGCCGCGGGTTGCCCTCGCGGCCGGTGGTCGGAATTATGCACTCAAGCCGCGCGTTCGGGCAGCGGCAGGCCAAGCCACTCCTTGTAAAAGACATCGATGTCCGGCTCGAAGTCGTGGAGGACCGGGTACCACGGTGTGGGGGACTCGATGTCGTGCATGATTCCGCAGGTGGGGCAGTAATACTCGCGATAGACCTGCCACTGCACGTCGGGCGCCATGAGCTTGGGATAAACCTCAGCCATCGCCTCTTCGGTGTCACGCACGTAGATATTGGCGTGCAGCTTCCAGTTGTCCCGGTAATCGCAGAACTCATGGCCGCAGTCGCACTTCACGTTCCACTGCTTGGTCGCGGGCGACTGCGCGATGTACAGGTGCGGGCCCAGGGGAAGGACGATCTTGTCCTTCCACGCGACCTTGGCCTGCAGCGCGTGCACGAAGAGCTCGAATCGCTCCTTGTCCTTGGGCATGGACAACATGCGCATGGTGGTGTCCCAGTCGAGCTTTCCGTCGACGAGATTCTTGACCTGTTCCTGGGTGTAGGCAGACATGTGATTGCTCCTTGATTCTTTGGGGTGGGGTGCACGGGGAGACGAGCCCCCCTTGCAGGCAAGGCCTGGTCAGCTCACTCTTCGACCAGCACCACGGTGTGGACATCGGGCATCTTCGACAGGTCCATGCGATAGACCGAGCCGTAGGAGGGCACGCCAAGCTCGGCCTCGGTCAGTTCCCATTCCGCAGGCAAGTCCCAGAACGCCTTAAATTGATCGCGGAATTTCGCCGAAAGATCGAAGCTGGTGGCGAACATGTGCCGAACCTGAACCGAGGCATGCTTGGTGAGAACGCGCTCGCGCTCTTCCTTCATCCAGTCCCGGGTCGGGACTGAGCGGGCGAGACGCTCCTTGCGGATTTCAGCGCGCCGCGCGGTGGTCTTGCCGGCATCGACCGACCACACACCTTTGGCGTCCTGGGTCAGCACCGCGCCGTAGACCTTGTGTGCGTACTCCGGTAGCAACGCGTTGGCGTTGAGGTCCAGGGCGATTGCCTCGGTCTCCCGGTCCAGCGGGTCGCCAAAGCCGGGGCCGCCGCGCAGGTAGTTCAGGTACAGGTCATAGTTGTCGTAGCAGTCCTCGGTGGTCATGCACTGGTGATCGCGCTTGACCGTGGCGGTTGCATCGATGTGGCGCTCATAATCAGGCGCATCCGGATTGAGGTCAGCTCCAAGCGGTAGGGAGTCGCCTCGCGCGATGCGCTCCTTCAAGCCCGTTTGATGCGCCTCGAATCGGTAACCGGTGGCCGAGGGGTAACCGCCCATCATGCCCCAGTCGCTGTTCATGTAGCCGTTGCCCATGAAGAACATCGTCCAGTCGTGCGCCTTCCACACCATGCGCAGCGTCTCGAAGCCGCACCCGCCACGGTACTTCCCATAGCCGCCGGAATTAGCTTTGACGTTGCGACCGAGGTAAAGGAGCGGCTCGGCCATTTCCCAGATCTCGATGTCACCCATGTCGCCTTCAGGATTCCAGATCGCCGCAGCGTGGTTCAGCCCATCCTTGATGGCCGACGCCCCGGTGCCGCAGGCCGAGGCCTCGAAACTGTTGACCGCGTGAATCTCGCCATCCTGGTTGATGCCTCCGCCTTGCAGCCAATTGGAGGTGTTGGCATTGCCCGCGTTGACTTCTTCCAGGTAGCCGCGGCTGTAGTACGCCTGGCCTAATCCACGCCACATCGTGGTCCAGGCCGAGACCAGGAAATGCCACGCGTAAGCGTGCCCTGTGCGGCGGTCGTCGGGGTTCATCCAGCACCCCTTGGGCAGGTGGAACTCCGTGCCAAAGTATGCGCCATCGTTGATCCGCTGCGTGGGCACAAGAGTCTGAGTCATCATCACCCAGATGCCGCTGGTGAAGGCCACTTGGTGGGCGTTGTAGGAGTGCCAGCCCCAGCGGCTCGCACCTTCAAAGTCCAGGCGCCAGGACCCGTCACCGCGGATTTCCATCTCGACCGGCGCATGCATGATGGAGTCGAGTTTGGCAAAGGCGTTGGACGTCTGCACGTCCTCGTGCTTGTAGGGCACGTCGACAAAGGCCACCTTGCGGTATTTGCCGGGGATCGTCATGGCCTTGATGCGTGTTTGCAGGCCGCGGCGACCCTCCTCGATGACCTCAAAGCCGAACTTCTGATAGGCCTCCAGACCTTCTTCAGCAATCACTCCCTCGACCAGATCGCGGATCATGTGGCAGCCCGCAATGCGGGTGCGCTCGTCGAGGATCCAGTACTTCGGGGTGCGCACAGAGCGCTGCGATTCGTGCAGCCAGTCACGCAAGGGTTCGTCGTTGACGCCGGTCTTGCGGCAGGTGATCATGTAGCCGTCGCCAAAACGCTGGGTCTGGCCCGTGGACATGGAGCCCGGGGTGACCGCCCCGGTGTCGATCACATGGGTTACGCCACCCACCCAGCCAATGAGTTTGCCCGCCCAGAAAATGGGCACGATGGTGGCAATGTCGCAGGGATGGACGTTGCCGATCTGGCAGTCGTTGTTGGTGAACATGTCCCCGGGGTTGATCCCGGGATTGCCTTCCCAGTTGTTCTCGATCATGTACTTGATCGCCGCGCCCATCGTGCCCACGTGAATGATGATCCCGGTGGAGGTCAGCACGCAGTCGCCAGCCGGGTTGTACAGCGTGAAACACAGCTCGCCTTCTTGCTCCACGATTGGGCTGGCGGCAATCTTCTTCGCCGTTTCGCGTGCGTGCACAAGGCCGCCGCGCAGCTTGGAGAAGAGTTTCTCATAACGGATCGGATCGGCCTCCCGGAACTCCAGACGCTTGAGCCCGTTGTAATGGCCCGTGCTTGCAGTGCGCTCCAGGATGGCGTCGCGGAATTGTTTGAGAGTTTCGCCGGTGCCAAGCAGGTCGGCGCAGCCCACTTCTTTCATGCTCATCATGTTCATGCTGATCCCTCAGAGGATTTCTTTCAGGTGGAAAAGGCGATGCTTGTCAAGCCGCGACTCGAAACCGTCGGGGACCACAAACGTGGTGGCGTCGGATTCGATGATGGCCGGGCCCACAATGCGGTTTCCAGGTTTGAGCGACTCCATCCTCCAGATCGTCGCCTCGATCCATTTCTTGTGGCGATAGAACGGACGGGTTCCAACGCGCGCCTCAGGCGGCGGCGCTTCCCCGCCATCGGGGTCCTCGGGCAGCACAGGCTTTTGGGTGACGACCAGGCCGCGCATGATGGCGCCCGTAACAGAAAACCCGAGCTCCGGCGAGCGCGCCGAGTTGGAATACACGCGACCGTAGGTGGTTTCGAAGGCGTTGACGATGCTGTCCCAGTCGGCTGCAGTGGCCGCGCCTGAGACTGGGGAGTTAACCTCAAGGTCATTGAGTTGGCCCATGTACTGCATGCGGTAACCGGGGCGCAGGATGACGTCCTCGGGCTTGAATCCGTTGATGACGAATTCCTCGACCACCTTGTTGGCGAGTTCGCCCCAGGCGGCCTGGATCACCTCGCAGGCCTGGACCCTTTCCGCATCGGAGGCGAGCTGGGGCAGGGCGATGTCCACGCTCTTGTCGTAGCGATATTCGAAATCGGCGCATGCGCACCCAAAGGCCGAGAACCCGGCAGCCCAGGCCGGCACCACCACGTCCTTGAAGCCTAGCCCTTCGGTGTAGCCATAGGTGTGCACGGGACCGGCGCCACCATAGGAAAAGCACACGAAGTCGGTTGGGTTGTAGCCCTTGGCACTGATGTTGGCACGCAGATACTCGCGCAGGTTCAGGTCGAGTAGTTCAATGACCCCGGCTGCGGCATCCTCCACCGACAGGTGCAACGGATCGGCGATCTGCGCCTTGATGTGCTGGCGGGCGCGCTCAACGTTGAGCTTGATGGCGCCGCCCAGGAAATTGTTCGGGTTGAGGTACCCCAAAATGACGTGGCAATCCGAAACAGAAACCGTGTCGAGGCCGCTTTTTTCCCAACAGGTGCCAACCCTGTAGCCGGCACTATCGGGTCCGAGCTTGATGGATCCGCTGTAGGGGTCCAGCCGAACGAAACTGCCGGCACCGGCGCCCACCGAATCCATGGCCACGAGCGGTAACGAAAGCACCAGGCGCGCCATGTCGGGATCGGAGGCGATAGCGAAATTGCCCTTCGTGATCAGGGCCATGTCGAAGCTCGTGCCGCCGATATCGCTGCAGGCGATGTTCTCGTAGCCGAGTTTCTCGCCCAGAAGCTTCGAGCCGATCACGCCGCCGATCGGTCCCGAGACAATCGTGCGGGCCAGCTCCTTGGCCTTCCAGCTGATTGTGCCACCATGCGTGGCCATGACGCGCAGGTCGAAGCGCGCACCGTGTTTCTTGAATCGGTCGCTGACCTTCTTCAGGGTCTGGCGCGAGGGCTCGGCGGCGTAAGCCTCGAGCACCGTGGTGTTCATGCGATGACTTTCTTTGCGCGAGGGGTAGTAGTCCACCGAGGCGAAGACCGGGATGTCCACGCCGAGGGCCTTGAGCTCTTGGCGGCAAATATCGCGTGCGCGCAATTCATTGCGTTCGTTTTTGTGCGATTGCAGCAGGCAGATGACGATCGCCTTGGATCCTGCGTCCACCAATTGGCGGGTTGCCTGACGGACTTCATCTTCGCGCAGCGGGATGACGATTTGGCCCTGCACGTCGGTGCGCTCGGTCACCCCCCGAGTGCGCGACAGCGGCACAAGGGGTTCGTCGTACCGGTGCGTGTTAAGGTGGATGCGGTCCTCGAGCGCATAGCCGAGGTAGCTCTGAATCGCGCGCCCCATGGAATGGACCTGCTCGAAGCCGCGATTCACGAGCAGTCCAACGTCAAGCCCCTTGCGTTGGACCACCCGGTTGAGCATGGCCGTGCCTGAATACACGCAGGTGACGAGCTCGGGGTACACCTCGTCCACGTCGCGCTCCCAGTGGGCGAGTGCATCCTTGGACGACTCCAGAATGGCCAGGGATTCATCCCCGGGATTGCTCTGGGCCTTGCCGACGACGAATCGCCCATCGGCGCGAACAAAGAAGGTATCGGTCATCGTGCCGCCGGCATCGATGCCCAGTACCTGGACTTGTGAGTGCACTTCCATTGCATGTCTCCATTTCTGGTCTAAGGCCGTTGGGTGCCAGGCTTTGCTGCCACCCGCATGAGCGCGTTTTGACTTGCGCACCACTGTTCTTGCAGTGTTCATGCCAACCGGATGAGGCCTTCGCAGGAGGCGCTGCAATGCCTTGATTTGTATGGAGGTGATCCGGGTTTACGCGGAGATGAGACGCCGCATGGGCCGGGCTGATGCGACGTTCGAAAATCGAACGTTCGGCCGACTCCCGGTCGGTTATTCGACCGCCGCGGCAAGAAAAGGCGCATCGCCGCCGCGAGCGAGGCCTCTGGCGTGCGGTTGGTGCGTGGCGCGGCCCGCAGCCAAGATCCCCGGCCTCGCGCGCGTGTAACCGCACGTGTCACCGTGAGCGTCGGCGCGTACAGTGGTGGCGCGTTCGCTGTCAGCCTTGGAGCGCGACCCCTTCAAACTCCGCAGGACACTAACCGGCCGATATCCGGCTGGATCAAAGAGATCGTTGGGGCAGGGCGGGGTCGGATTGCGCGTGCGCCAGGGCGAGAAGGAGGAGTGAGGGCCATCGCATTGGCGTCGGGCCAGACTTCGCGCCCAAACAGCGGCACGGTGCAGGGCGGCCGTCGCACGATGCACTCGGCGTCCGCCTGGGCGGCAAATACCGTCGTGGATGGATGGTGCCCGACTGAGCAGCGCCACGCATGGGTGAAACCCATCGCAGCCCGACCGGCAAGCGGGTCGTGCCTGGTCTCGGCTGCAGGAGCAATTCCCGATGTCGCCATGCGGGCGGCATCTCGGATGGTGGGGCACAACGCGTCGAGATCATCGCGGCGCGGATGGCCACGATGATCTCGATGCAACGCTACGCGCTCAACGCCGCATAGTCCGTATAGCCGGTGGGGCCGGGCGTATAGAACGTTGTCATGTCCGGCTGGTTCAGCGCCAAACCGGATTTCCAGCGCGCGACGAGATCGGGGTTTGCAAGAATCGGCCGCCCCACTGCAATGAGGTCGCATTTGCCCGCTGCCAGATCACTCTCAGCGCGCCCGGCGTCGTAGCCACCGGAGAGGATCAGGGTGCGCTTGAAGGTCTTGCGGAAGATGGTCTTGATGGCATCGGGAACAGCCGGCGCGCCCATCGGCGAGTGGTCCACCAGATGCACGTAGACCAGGCCGCGCTTGTTGAGCTGCTCGGCCAGATACGTGTAGTCGGCTTCCATGGCCTCATAAATGGGCATGTCGTTGAAGACACCATAGGGTGACAGGCGGATGCCCACGCGGTCCTTGCCGATGGCGGCGATGGTTGCGTCCACCACTTCCAGCACGAAGCGTGCTCGATTCTCGATCGAGCCGCCGTAGGCATCGGTGCGCTGATTCGAGTTCGGGCGGATGAACTGCTCCAGCAGATATCCGTTTGCGCCATGCAACTCAACGCCGTCAAGGCCCGCTGCGATTGCATTTCGCGCGGCTGTGACATATTCGTCGATGGTCGCCTTGATGTCGGCTTGCGTCATCGCTTGTGGCACCGGGTGCGGCTTCAAGCCCTCCGCGTCCGTGTACATCTCACCGGCCGCCGGCACCGCCGAAGGCGCGAGCATGTGCGCTCCCGCAGGAAGATTGAGCGGATGCGCGATGCGCCCGCAGTGCATGAGCTGCATGAAGATCTTCGCCCCCTTGGCATGCACGGCATCGGCCACGATCTTCCACCCTGCGGTCTGCTCCGGGGAGAACGCACCCGGAATGCGCGGGTAGCCCAAGCCATTCGGGGAAGGCGAGGTGCCTTCGGTGATGATCAGGCCCACCGTTGCGCGCTGCGCGTAATACTCCGCCATCAGGGCGTTGGGAACGTTGCCCGTGGCGCGGTTGCGCGTCAGCGGTGACATCACGAGGTGGTTTTGCAGTTTCAGCGGGCCAAGTGTGGTTTCAGAAAACAAAAGAGACATTGCGGATCCTTGATCAGGGTTCAGGTGGGGAAATGGGGAATGAGGAAAGGTTGAAGCGTGTGCGCTTCCCTCGGCATGTCCTTGTCCAAGGGGCAGGCGCATGCTAACTGCTGAGGCGGTTTTTCCGACGGTGTTCTTGTCTTTCCGCAATTTTCCACTGGGACATTCAATGCCGAGGCACGCATCGAGAGCATTTCGATGTAGGTTAATCGGTTGGCCGCACGACGCCAGCAGCTTGGAACTGTCATAAAAAATGGGCTATCCATTTAGCTCCACAAGGCGGAAAATAACGGGATGACTGATGTCAATCCCGTAGCT
>JABBOE010000005.1 GCA_019351955.1 Pseudomonadota bacterium | reverse complement strand
CTGCGATGCGCAGCGGTCTCAGGGGGCAATGGATGGTGCGGGGGTCTGCAGAGGCTTCTCGGCCTTGGATTCGGGGGGGGGTGGGGCCACAGAGCCCGTCGTCCTGTCGTCGCTGGCCGTGCGCACATCAGGTTTCGTCCACGTGCCGGTGACGTGGTAGCCATATGTAAAGGCCTTCATCAGTGGTTTGCGGGCAATGAGCTGGGCAATGAATGTTCCCAGCCCGACGGCTGGGTTGACCAAAGCATAGGCGAGCGACGCCGAGCCCGCGTTGATCTCGGGCACCACCACCACATACAGATCCTGGGTCTCCCGCGCGAGATCAGCACTTCCGTCGATAAACACGGTTGCTGCCACGCCACTCATCTTGAAGTTGTTGGTCCTGGCCACTCCATCGCGTAGTTGCACGTCGGCGCCGACTTTGTCAAAGACGAAACCGGACTCAAACAGATCGCTGAAATTGAACAGCAATCGACGGGGCAGGCTTTGCAGGCTGAGCACGCCGAGCAGCTTGGCAATCCCCGGATCGGCCTTGAGGAACTGTCCCTTGCCAAGATCGACACTGAGCTGCCCCGACAGCGTGGGGTAGTCGATCGACAAAGGCGAGCCTATCCACGAAACGGTGCCCTGCATCGATCCCCTTCCCCCCTTAAGGAGTCCGGGCTTGCCTAGGCGCGCAAGGAGCTCGCCCGCATCCTGGATCACAAGCCTGAAGCCAATGGCCATGCGTTGTGGGGCGGCGGCGCCTGATGCCTGCGCGCCCGATGCAGGGACTTGCGGGCCTGTGGCCACCCAGTCTCCGCTACCGGTGACCGTGGCCTCCGGAGCGGCCAGCGAGAAGCTGTTGAGCCGCCATTCCTTCACGCCACCAACGTCACGATTGGTGGCGCGCACATCCAGACGACTGAAACGGTGGCCATGCAGATCCACGTCGTCGGCCACCACGTTCAATGCCGGCATGCTCCGGGGCTGGCGCTCCAGAAGACGCTCCACATCGGGGTCGGCGCTCTTAGGTAGGCTCAAATGCGACAGGCGCGCCGTGATGCTTCCGGGGGCCTCGCCCTTGCCCATTTGCCATGCCACGTAACCGGCGATCTGTTTACTATCCAGATTAGCCTGCCACAAAGAGCCGGCTCGTGTCGCACCGAGCACGACGTCATCGAAGAGGCGATCGGACACGGTCAGCTGGCCCACCCGAAGCGAAAGCACCTGGGGCAGATAGTCCGACAAGTCGGCGGGCGATGCCTGGCCTGGCGGTACCGTCTGAGCGCCCGTTGAGACGGACAGCGCGCGTTGCCAGGCGTCAAGGTCCAGCAGAGGCAGTCGCACATTCGCCTGAACGCCCTGCGTGGGCTTTGGCAACTCGGCCTGCACCCCAAGGGCAATGCCGCCGCTTTGCAAGGTCGCTCCCTGTGGCGTGATGTGGCGCACGAACTGCGCGCGCAAATCGCCTCCGAGGTCGATGCGCCACACGCTCTTTGGAGGTCCAGTTGTAGGGGCCGAGACCGATTGGTCGAGGCGCAGCGTATCGGTCGCCGCCGCCGCCTTACCCAGCGGCGGGGGCAGATTGATGACCATACCAACCAGGCTACTCTGCAGTTGCACTTGCGGTTGCGTCCCTTCGGCGGTGGACGTCGCGCCGATGCGGGCGGTGAACTGCGTGCTGCCTTGCAGATGGCGCAACAGCTCGCGCCATGGCGCCAGACGCGGCGCGGCCATCAACGCGCGCGCGCTGATGGTGCCGCTGGCATCGAGTTGCAACGGCTTGCCGGCGCGCTGCCCACCCGCCAATTGCAAAGGACCTCCGAGAAAATTCTGAGCCGTGGCGCGCAGGCTAAAGCCGGTGTCGCTAAAGTCAACCGTGCCGTGTACGCCATCGAATGGTGGCAGGGTGGGCATGTAGTTCAGCTGGTTACCCAGCAGGTTGACCTGACCCTGCACCGTGCTGTGTTTGAGGTCCCGTATGGGCAGCACCAGCGCGAGGTTGACCTGCAAAGGGCCGCTGGCCTGCGCCTGCGTGAGGGCGTGACCAAGCTTGGCGTCCAGCGGACTCTCGCGCACGTAGCGCAGCGCATCCGTGGCCTGCGCCTGCACTTGGCCGCGTGCGGTAAGAATAGGTTTGGAGAAGTTGGGCAGGCTGATCTGCACATTGCGCAGGTTTGCGCCAAACACATGAGCCGACGCTCCGCTAATTTGCAAGCCTTGGCCAGTGCATTCGAGTAAGCCGGTGATGTCTGTGAACGCGGGCCATGTGGCATTGGCGTGCACGCCCTGAGGTTGCGCCGGCTCCTGTTTCGCCAGGATGCGCACCGGCGCTACGTTGAACACGCCGTCCACGATGCGCGCCTTGACCGAGAACACGCCGCTACCGGGTTTGTTGAATGGAAAGGCCGCTAGAGGGCCTTGAACGATGAAGCGCACGTCGTTCGAGTTGCCGCCAGCGATGGCGGTGCGAAGGTAGTCGCGAGTCCCCTCAGGAATGCCCAAGGGCAAGTACTTCGGCACGGCGCGCGCCTCGGCACGGTCTAAATGGGCGGTAAGGTTGAGCAGGCCTGGCCCTCGAGCGAGCGTTTGGTAGTGCAGACTTGCGCTGCCGCTGGCATCGGGCGTGGAGAGTTGGAGTTTGGCGGCTTGCACGCTCCACTGTCCGTCTGGCATACGGCTCCAGCTCAGCGTTGTGGCCAGATTTTCCACGGGGAGGCGCTCGGCCTCGAAGATCGTCGGCAAAGCGATGGCGCCTCGCCGCATCGTGAGCTGAGCTTGTCCGCCGGTCTGGTCGGCCTGGATGCGGCCGCTCAAGTTTTGCACGCCAGGCAGGTCGCGCGGAAGATGCGCCCCATCGCCCTGTGGCGCCTCACCCGCCGCGGCGGCAGCAGACCCGGCCCCTGACGGGGTGCTGGCGCCGCGGCGCGGCGCATTGGTGATGGCCGCTGCAGGGCTGTTCCAGCCCAAGCCGGTGAATGCGATCTGCAGTTTGTACCGTGCGGGCAGGGCCGCTGGTGCCGTACCGACTGGGTCTTGCCAGGTGGCCATGAGGCTGTCGATTCGGCCTTGCGGCTGCAGTTGGGACAGACGCTCATGCCAGGTGGTCGGTAGCGGCAGTTGCGCGGCCACCGCGTCCAGGGCTCGCAGGTCGAGCGGCCCTGTGCGCAAGCTTCCGCTAGCACCTTTTCCAGGCGGGCTTTGCCAGCTCAATGTGGCGTCGAGCGCAGGCAGGCCTGCGCCTTGTGGGGTGTAGAACTGCAGAGCGCTGGCACTGATCTCGAATCCACCCGGAAGCGGCTTGCCGGACATGCGTCCGCTCAAGTCAGTGAAGGCTAATGGCGGCAACGATGGCGCGAGTCTTGCTTGGACGTTGTGCAGGGCAACGAGCGCTGTTGCTTGGCCAAGCGTGTATTGCGTGCCCACGTCCACCCAGGCTTGCAGCGAACCGCGACCCCCCGCAACTTGCGCTGGCAGCGGCGTGTAGCGCGCGAGCTGACCCAGGTCCACGCGCGGCCAGTTCGCCCAGAGCTGCCCGTGCCAGCGGGAGAAATCCGCCGTGTGGCGCAGAAACAGCGGCTGATGAAAGTCGGCCCGGACATCGACGGGCGTGCCCAGCTCCGGTGGTGGCGTGGCCTGAAGCGCCGCGCGGTGCTGTAGCCGGGTGTTGCGTAAATCGAGGTTGACGTCGCGCAGAACGAGCGGAGATTTACCACGCACCGCATCGACCCAGGTGATCTGGCCATGCTGAATCAGGATCTGGTCTTGCTCAAACAGCCAGTCCGCGAAGCGCTGCGCTGCGCCACTGCCGGGAGCGTTGAGGTCGAACCGGATGCCACCCACGTCCAGATGAGCGGCATCCGTTCGCACAATGGTCAGTTGCGGCCCGCTGATCGCGAGCTGCTCAAAGCTCAGTTGCAGACGCGGCAGGCTCTTCCACGACGGTAGCGCCTCCACTGAGGCAAAGCGTAGCGCCGGCTGGCCGTGGGGGTTGTCGATCACCAGATCGTGCAGTGATAGCGTGGGCAAAAGGCCAGTCCACTGGCTTTGCACGGCGCCAATGTGCACGCGCAGTCCCAGTGCACGGGTGCTGGCCTGCTCCATCCAAGGCACAAATGCCTGGGCGTTGGGCAGGACGGCATAGCGCAGGGTCAGCAGCCCTGCGCCGAGAAGCAGATAGCAGCCGAACACGAGGGTGATGGCTGCTTCCAGCAGGCGCGTGGCCAGTTTGAGGGAGATGTGCAGGGCAGACACGGGCGGGTTCTCGCTGGGTTGGTCCATGGTAGTGAACGCGAGAATCACCCCCTGCGCAGACAGGCAAGCCTTGCTTGACGCTGAGCAAGGCTTGCCCTCTTTCGCAAGACCCGGCCCGAGCAAAGGGCGCATTCCTGAAATATGCTGCGGCCATCATCAACCGTTGGCGAAGGACCGGGGGTCCCGACTCGCTCATGCAACTCGACGCGTATTCCCGCTTTTACCGCCGCCACGCGGGCCGTTTCGACGATGTTCTCGCGCTGTGGCAGCCGGGTTTGCCCAGCCGGGCCGAGATCGACGTTGCGGTCCAGGCGCTGCGAGGCAGCCAGCCGCTCGGCGCGGGCCTGCGGCGCGTGCGCAATGCCTTAATGCTGCGTCTTGTGGAGCAGGACCTGCTCTCGGGGGCCCCACTCGTCGCGGTGTGCCAATGCATAAGCGACATGGCCGAAAGCGCCATTGCACACGCTCTGCACCAAGCCGACGCGGAGCTTCTTGCGCGCCACGGTGTGCCGCGTACGCCCGAGGGGGCGCAGGCCCAGTTTCTGGTGGTGGGCATGGGTAAGCTGGGCGGGTACGAGCTCAACGTGTCATCCGACATCGACTTGGTGTTCGTCTACGATCAGGACGGGCAGAGCGACGGCGCTGTACCGCTGTCCAATTTTGAGTATTTTGCGCAGGTTGTGCGCCGGCTCGTCCCATTGCTTTCGGACATGACGGAAGATGGCTTCGTGTTTCGCGTCGACACCCGGTTGCGGCCCAATGGTGACAGCGGTCCACCTGTGGTGAGCCTGGCCATGCTGGAAGAGTATTTCCAGGTCCAGGGCCGGGAGTGGGAGCGCTTTGCCTGGCTCAAGAGTCGGGTGGTATCCCCGGTGGATGCCAGCCAGGCCCAGGTAGCCCTGCATGCGCTCGACACGGTGGTCGAGCCCTTCGTGTGGCGGCGGTACCTCGACTTTGCCATGCTTGAAGCCCTTCGCGGATTGCACCGACAAATCCGGGCTGAGGCGACCCGTCGCGCTACAGCCCGGCCCGACCGTGCGAACGACGTCAAGCTTGGGCGCGGCGGTATCCGGGAAATCGAGTTCATCGTGCAACTTTTGCAGATCGTACGCGGTGGGCGCCTGCCGCAGATCCGCAACCGGAATACCTTGCAGTCTCTGCCGCTGCTTGTCCAAGCTGGGTTGCTGCAGGCAGACACAGCATCCAAGCTGGCCGAGAGCTACACATTCTTGCGACAGTTGGAGCATCGCATCCAATACTTGGATGACGCGCAGACCCATAGCCTGCCCACTGACGACGGCGACCTCGAGCAACTCGCGCAGGCGATGGGCTCACGACTTTCGGCCGCGCATCTTCAGTCGAAACGCCCGGTGTGTGCTTTGCTGAGCGCACTGGATGCGGTGCGCGAATTCGTGGCCGGTGAGTTCGATGCGCTGTTGCACACGGGGCCACGTTGCGTGGGTTGCAAGAAGCCAGCCGAAAGCCTCGACGCGTTGCGCCACAGCCTGGCCAAGTCAGGAATTGCGGGCGAGGCCAGCCATGCGCGCATTAGGGCTCTGGAACAGTCGCCCCGATATGCCGCCCTTTCGGATGCGGGAAGGGGACGCATGCTGCGGGTGATCGAGCGCGGCATTGCGATCGCTGCCAGCCGCCGCGAGGCAGACTTGACGCTGGCACGGCTGCTCGACGTCTTGGAGGCCATCGGGCGGCGCGAAACCTATTTGGCTTTTTTCGCGGAGCAGCCTCAGGCGCTGGCCCGACTCGTGAGCGCTCTGGAAGCGTCGAGTTGGGCCGCTGATTACATCAAGCGCAACCCCATGGTGGTGGATGAACTTCTCGACGCGCCGCGCGAGCGCTTCAGCGCACGGGACTGTGTCGAGCAGTGCGAGCAACAGCGCGCGCGGCTTGTGCAGCGTGCCACTTGGGATGCAGGCGAGGGTTTGGACATCCTCCGGCGGGGCTTTCACACGGAGCTCTTCCGTACCCTGGTGCGCGACCTTGCGGGCCAACTTACGGTGGAGCAGGTGGCCGACGAGATTTCGGGCTTGGCCGATGCCATCATCGGTGTGGCCATTCGCTGGTGCTGGGGCGAGATGCCGCGCCGCCATCGTGAACAGCCAGCCTTTGCGGTCATTGCCTACGGCAAGCTTGGGGGCAAGGAGCTCGGCTATGGAAGCGATCTGGATGTCGTGTTCCTGTTCGACGACTCCCATCCCGACGCGCCTGAGCGTTATGGCCATTTCGCGAGAAAGTTGGTGTGGTGGCTTACAGCGTCCACTCCAGCAGGCGGGTTGTTCGAGATCGATACCCGCCTGCGCCCCAACGGCAATGCGGGCCTGCTGGTGACCACGCTGGCGGCCTTTGAGCAATACCAACTCGGCCGTGGCAGCAACACCGCCTGGACCTGGGAGCATCAGGCACTCACCCGTGCCCGGTTCTGTGCTGGCGACGCCGCGCTCGGCGCGCGCTTCGAGATGATCCGCGAGCGGGTGTTGCGCATGCCGCGTGACAGGGCGGCACTGCGAGCGGAGATCCTTGCCATGCGACGCAAGGTCGCTGAGGGGCATCCAAACCGTACCGCCTTGTTCGACCTTAAGCACGATGAGGGCGGCATGGTGGACGTGGAGTTCGCCGTGCAGGCACTGATTTTAGAGTACGCACCGGTTTATCCTGATCTTGTGGCCAATGCGGGAAACATTGCTTTGCTGCAGATCGCGGAGCGCTTGGGACTGCTGCCCACAGGCATTGGTCATAGGGCGGCTGACGCCTACCGGAACTTGCGCCGACTGCAGCACCAAGCGCGCCTGAGCGGAGCAAGGCAGGCAGCCCATGTCGAGCCTGAAGACGTTAGTCGCGAGCGAGCCGCGGTGCGCGCGCTGACGATCATCGTCCTTGGCACGCCATCCGAGCAGGAGCCCGCTGCGCAGCAATTGCCGAGCAAGCTCCCCGCCTGAACGCACGCATGCCGTGCTTGCGATCCGTGGTCTTTCACTACGATGCAACCATGAATAGCCTGCAAGCCTTGCGTCGCGTCAGCGCAATCGTGGCCGATACCGCCGAATACCTGCAGTTGCCGCGCCTGCAGCCACAAGATGCGACCACGAACCCGAGCCTTGTGCTGCGCGCCACACGCCAGCGCGAGTACGCGCCCTTGCTGGCCTTGCCCGAGGTGCGCGAGGATGTCCGCGGCAACCCGGACGCAGCGATGGATCGCCTTCTGGTGCGTTTTGGCTGCGAGATCCTCGAGCGCATTCCCGGTCGGGTGTCCACCGAGGTCGACGCCCGGCTATCGCACGACTGTGACGCGACCGTAAAGCGCGCGCACCGGATCCACGCACTGTATGCCGCACAGGGCGTGGCCCGCGAACGCGTGTTGATCAAGATCGCCTCCACGTGGGCCGGGATCGAGGCCGCGCGCAGGCTACGGGCCGATGGCATCGCCTGCAACATGACCCTGCTGTTTTCCTTTGTTCAGGCGCGGGCCAGCGCTGCTGTTGACGTACAGCTGATTTCGCCCTTCGTCGGGCGCATCACCGATTGGTATCGGATGCAGGCTGGCGAGGCTTGGGACGCACAGGCCATGCGCGGGCTGAGCGATCCGGGCGTGCGTGCCTTGTTGCGTATCTGGCGTTTCTATAAGTCACGTGGCATCGGCACTGAAGTCATGGGCGCAAGCTTTCGTGACACGGCACAAATCGAGGCACTCGCCGGATGCGACCTGCTCACGATTGCCCCGACACTGCTCGAGACCCTGGCGCAATCCAACGACCCCATGCCGCGCCGGCTTGACCCCGAGCACGCCGGCGATCCCGAGGACGACAGGCCCCTTGCCCTGACGCAGGCAGCGTTCGATGCGGAACTGGCAGCGGACGTGATGGGTACGACGAAACTGCACGAGGGCATCACGCAGTTTTCCGCTGACACGGTGGCATTGCTGGACCTTCTGCAACGCTGAGCCGTGACGCCGTTTCGCTGACTTCCCCCAGAGCGACTTCCGTGCCCCGACTGCATCTGCCAGGTCCGATCGCTGCGGGTGTGCTTGACATGCCGGCCGACACGGTTCGCCATTTGCATGCGTTGCGGCTGCGTCCGGGGGACGAATTCCATGTGTTCGACGGGCGTGGTGGCGAGTGGGAGGCGCGGCTGGTCTCGACGGCAGGCCCGGCGCGCGCCGAGATCCTTGGCCATGTGCCGATTGAGCGAGAGCTTCCGTGGGCTGTGACACTGGCCGTGGGAATGCCCGCTAATGACCGCATGGATTGGCTGGTGGAAAAGGCTACCGAAATGGGGGTTGCAGCGCTTCAGCCCTTGATGACCGTGCGCAGTGTGCTGCGCCTGGAGGGTGAGCGCGCAGCACGTCGGGCGGCGCATTGGCAGGCAGTCGTCGTCGCAGCGTGCGAGCAGTGCGGGCGCAACCGCATACCGGAGGTTCGGCCGGTCCTTTCGCTTCGGAGCTGGCTTGGGACTTTGCCCGCCTTTGACCGCAGCGATGGGGCAGGGCACGCACGCTGCCTGCTGGCCGCACCGCGCGAGGGGAATGCTGCGCCATTTGTGGTTTGGGCGGCCCAATATGAAGCGAGCCTGCGGGCCGATCCCCCGGCTGCGCGCTCGATCCTGGCGTTGAGCGGCCCTGAGGGTGGTCTGGACGCCGAGGAAGCGGCGCGAGCGCGGGCCGCGGGCTTTGCACCGCTCAGCCTCGGGTCGCGCGTGCTGCGCGCCGAGACGGCGCCGCTGGTTTTTCTGGCGGCGTGTGGGGGGCTGGCGCCGCAGGATTGAGGTGGGAGGAAGGGCGCGCCCCCAAAGGCTTGACGTGTGCAGGTTCGAGCGCAAGTGGCTGTAGGCGCCCAAATTCCTGCGCCAGATAGGACTCGCCATGTTCCAGAACAAAGTAGCGGAATGCTTCGGCCGAGGGCGAAAGCATCTTTGCTGCGGTATTGACCACATGCCAGCGCCGAATGAGCGGCAGACCTTCAACTTCGGGTACGCCGATCATGCCCGTGCGCAACTCCATCCCGATGCTGTGCAGCGACAGGAAGCTGATGCCCATGCCGGACATCACTGCCTGCTTGATGGTCTCGTTGCTGGCCAGCTCCATCTCGATGCGCACATCGACGCGATGCTGACGAAGGTACTCCTCCATGGCCGTGCGCGTTCCTGAGCCGCTTTCACGGATGATGAATCCGTAGTTCGCCAGCGCCGCTGCTGCGGTGGGCTCGCCGCCCATCAGCGGATGGTCAGGCGCGCACACGACGCCCAGTGGATGCGCAGCGAACGGCTCAGCGCGCGTGTCAATCTCACGGGGTGGGCGACCCATGACGGCGAGGTCCAGGTCATTGCCTTGCAATTGCGATACCAGCTGCTCACGGTTGCCGACCACCAGGCGAACCTCGATGTGGGGGTGCTCCTCGCGAAACAGCTTGAGCAGGCGCGGCACGAAATACTTCGCGGTGCTGACCATGCCGATCGTCAGGCGGCCTGTCTGCAGGCCGCGAAAGCGCGCCAGAGCGTCCTCGGCGTCCTTGAGGGTGGCGAGCATGCGTCGGGCATACAGCAAAAGGTATTCCCCGGTCATGGTCAGGCTGACGGATTTGCCGCGGCGTTCAAACAGCGGCAAGCCCACCTGCAGTTCCAGATCGCGAATCTGCATGGAAATGGCCGGGGGCGTGAGGTGTAGATCCTTGGCGGCCTTTCCAAAGTTGAGATGCCGCGCCGCGGCAACGAACACACGCAATTGGCGCAAGGTGATATTCATCATCAGAAATTCTGAACTTGCAATCAAGAAAAAGTGAATTTACCTTAATTGCGCTTGGGCTTATATTTACACGCAACAGAGTTGTACCTGAAACGGTGGCAATCCTGAAGGTGTATCGAGCGTCGCCTCTCCAGACCCACGGGTGTGGTGGCGCTTGCCAGTTGTGAACGGGCTCAAAGGGTAACCGATGAGCTTTTCCCGCAGTCGCAATGTTCTGTTCATGCGAGTCTCCGTTAATTCTGGCTGCGGGCTTTTTCAAACGTCCTGACTGCGTCGCGGCTCAGGGTGTTTGAAAAAGCAGTCAGGAGCCGGCAAGGTTTTGCGCGCAACGATGGCCAGCGAAGCGAGGCATCACTGGCGCAGGTTTTCCGAGTCTGCCGGCCAGCACCTAACAATCGCGGGCAACGATCGACGAGACGATTGCCCCGAACCCGACACGAGCCCGGGTCGCATTCCTTCCGGCCCTGCGCGCCACGCACAGGGCCGGAAGGGCGGCGCGCCCTGAGTGCCTTAGCCCCCTGGCGGGGCTTGCCGTTCTGTTTTCGAACCTGGAGACTCATCATGCAGCAAGGCCGCACCACTATTTCCAAATTTCTCATCGAACAACTCCGGGGCTCAGAAGACCAGTCGGACCTGGCCGCGCTGTTGATCGATGTCACCGCCGCCGTCAAGGCCATTGCCTCGATGACGGCCAAAGGTGCGCTCGGTGGATTCCTCGGCTCGTTGGGCACCGAGAACGTGCAGGGCGAAACCCAGAAAAAGCTGGACGTGCTTTCCAACGATGCGATGATCCAGGCATGCGAATGGGGCGGATTGGTGGCGGGCATGGCGTCCGAGGAAATGGACGATCCCTACATGCTGGCGAAGGAGTTTGAGCGCGGTCCTTACCTTCTCGTGTTCGATCCCCTCGACGGCTCGTCCAACATCGACGTCAACGTGTCGGTAGGGACCATTTTCTCTGTCCTGCGCCATGGCAAGATCGGTGACCCCACCGTGGCGGATTACCTGCGTCCCGGCGTGGAACAAGTCGCTGCCGGGTATGCCATCTACGGTCCATCGACCATGATGGTCCTGACCGTGGGCAAGGGAACGCATGGCTTTACGCTTGATCGTGAGATTGGCAATTTCATTCTCACCCATCCCGATCTGCAGATTCCGGCCGACACCGCCGAATATGCGATTAACAGCAGCAACGAGCGCTTCTGGGAGCCGCCGGTGCAGCGCTATGTGGCCGAATGTAAAGCCGGTAAGACTGGCGACCGCGGCCGCGACTTCAACACCCGCTGGATAGCCTCCATGGTCGCCGACGTGCACCGCATTCTCATGCGCGGAGGAATTTTCATGTACCCGAAGGATGCCAAGGACCCAAGCAAGCCAGGCCGCTTGCGCCTGATGTATGAGGCCAATCCCATAGCCTTCATCATCGAACAGGCCGGAGGGGCTGCCTCCACTGGCCGTGGCCGCATTCTCACGGTGCAGCCAACATCACTGCACCAACGCGTGCCAGTGATGTTGGGTTCGAGGAACGAGATTGAGCGCCTGGAGCGCTACCACCGGGAATACGATAGCGGTGAAGACAAGCCCTTCGCATCGCCGCTGTTCAAGGACCGTTCCCTGTACAGCGACGACCTGCGGGCCTGAGCCCTGCTGCGCTGGTATTGCCAGTACACGAGACATCGCGCATCCGCACGCCACGGTTGGCGGATGCTGCCTTCAGTTTTTCCGGATTATTCCTTTCGCACCTTCACGCCATGTCAGCTAAATACCCCATCATCGCCATCACGGGCTCGTCGGGAGCCGGCACCACTACGGTGATGCGCAGTTTCCAGCACATCTTTCGACGCGAAAAGCTTACCGCGCAGATTATCGAGGGTGATTCCTTCCACAAGTACAACCGGACGGAAATGCGGGAGGAAATGAAAAAGCAGGAGCTCGCGGGCAATGGCAATTTCAGTCACTTCGGGCCGGATGCCAACCTGCTGAGTGAATTGGAGGATCTCTTCAAGACCTATGGCGCCACAGGCGGCGGCAAGGCGCGTAAATACATTCACGACGCTGGCGAAGCGGCCGAGTTTGGTGTCGAACCCGGTAATTTCACATCGTGGAAAGATATCACCGCAAGCTCTGATCTCATGTTCTACGAAGGCCTCCACGGGGGCTATGCCGACGACGCGATCAACGTTGCCAAACAAGTCGACCTTCTCGTGGGCGTGGTGCCCATCATCAACCTGGAGTGGATCCAGAAGTTGCACCGCGACCAAGTCCAGCGTGGCTACTCGCAGGAGGCCGTCATGGACACGATCCTGCGCCGCATGCCCGACTATGTGCACCACATTGCGCCGCAGTTTTCGCGCACGCATGTGAACTTTCAGCGGGTTCCGACCGTGGATACGTCCAATCCATTCATCGCCAAGGACATCCCAAGCTTGGATGAAAGCATGGTCGTGATCCGGTTTGCCGACCCGCATGGCATTGATTTCCCGTACCTCATCTCCATGCTGCACGATTCATGGATGACGCGGCCCAATACGCTCGTAGTGCCCGGTGGCAAGATGGGCTTGGCGATGCAACTCATCTTTACCCCCATGATCATGCGGCTGATGGACATCAAGCGCCGCGCCGGCTGATACCGGGTCGTCGTCCCCCAATTCGCGAGAGTGAACCCATGAACGCGCACAACGCACTTTTCCCTGTCATTGATCCCACGCAACGTCGTCGCTTGGCCAACGCGATACGCTTTCTCGCCATCGACGGAGTGGAGGCTGCCAAATCCGGTCACCCCGGCGCGCCCATGGGCATGGCCGATATTGCCGAGGTCCTGTGGCGAAACCACATGCACCACAATCCGGCAAACCCCCACTGGGTCGACCGCGATCGTTTCGTGTTGTCCAACGGCCATGGGTCGATGCTGATCTACGCCCTGCTGCATCTCACGGGCTATGACCTGCCCATCGAGGAGCTCAAACGTTTCCGCCAGTTGCACAGCAAAACCCCGGGTCATCCGGAAGTGGGGTATACGCCAGGGGTGGAGACCACGACTGGCCCGCTCGGTCAGGGACTCGCCAATGCCGTCGGTATGGCGTTTGCCGAACAAATGCTGGCCCGGAGGTTCAATCAGCCTGGCCACAGCATCGTGAACCACCACACCTATGTTTTTGTGGGCGACGGTTGTCTGATGGAAGGTATCAGCCACGAGGCATGCTCGCTGGCGGGTACTCTCAAGCTCAACAAGCTCATCGCCTATTACGACGACAATGGCATTTCCATTGACGGGCATGTCGAGCATTGGTTTACGGACAATACCAAGCTGCGTTTTGAGTCCTACGGCTGGAACGTCATCGGCCCGATCGACGGCCATGATGCGCAGGCCGTGGAGCAAGCGACTGCGGAGGCGAAGACAAGCGCTGACAAGCCCACGCTTATCATCTGCCAGACCACCATCGGGTGGGGCTCGCCCCACAAAGCCGGGACCCACGACGTGCATGGGTCGGCTTTGGGCCCTGCGGAGGCGGATGCCACGCGTCATGCGCTGGGGTGGACATACGGCGCATTCGAGATCCCGCAAGATATCTATGACGCCTGGGATGCGCGCGGCCATGGCAGCAAGCTGGAGGCTGATTGGAACGACCGATTCACCATCTACGCAAAGGCCCACCCCGGGCTCGCCGCCGAGTTCACGCGCCGCATGAGCGGTGACCTTCCTGCCGACTGGGCGCAAACCGTTCATGCCCTATACGCGTCAGCGCGTGGCGTGACGGCTTCCACCGCCACGCGCAAGGCGTCGCAGATCGCGTTGGAAACCCTCGTGCCCGCCTTGCCAGGTATGTTTGGCGGTTCAGCCGACCTCACGGGATCGAATCTCACCGCGGTGAAGGGGTCCAAGCCCTGGGCCGGCGCGAAGGATGGGGAGCCGGTGAACTACCTTTCCTATGGCGTGCGTGAATTCGGCATGGCCGCCATGATGAGCGGTATGTCGCTGCACGGCGGCTTCCTGCCTTATGGTGGGACTTTTTTGATGTTTTCCGATTACTCGCGCAACGCAGTGCGGATGAGCGCGCTGATGAAACAGCGCGTGGTACACGTCTTCTCGCATGACTCGATTGGCCTTGGCGAGGACGGTCCCACGCACCAGGCCATCGAGCAAGCGCCGAGTTTGCGGCTTATCCCCAATCTGGATGTCTGGCGCCCGGCTGACGTGTTGGAAACGGCAGTGGCCTGGAAATGCGCGGTCGAGCGCAAAACCGGTCCGAGCGCCCTGCTCCTGTCGCGCCAGAATCTGGTAGCGTCGCAGCATCCCGAGGGTGCCGAAGCGCAGATCGCGCGCGGTGCTTACGTGCTGTCGGAGGCGGTTGGCGGCCAGCCCCAGGTGGTGTTGATTGGCACTGGCTCCGAAGTCGAAATCGCGCTAAAGGCCCAAAAGTTGCTGGCTGAGGCCGGCGTGGCTGCGCGCGTTGTCTCCATGCCCTGCACCAATGTGTTTGACCGGCAAGACGAGGCGTTCCGCAATACCGTGCTACCCCTGTATGTACCACGGGTGGCGGTCGAAGCCGCGCAGCCCGATTTCTGGCGTAAGTACGTGGGATTGTCGGGCGGCGTTGTCGGTATTGCGGCGTTCGGGGAGTCGGCGCCAGCCATCGATCTCTACAAGTATTTCAAGATCACGCCCGAGCATACGGCCGAGGTCGCTCAGGCCGTGTTGCGCATGCACGTCTCGCGTCACGAATCCGAGGACAGCAACGTCGTGCGTGCGATGAATTAAGGCTTGGAGTGAGTGCGTTGACTATGTTCGACTTGGTAATGTTCGACCTCGATGGCACGCTGGTGGAAACCGCCCCGGAAATCACCGATGCGGTCAACGACCTGCTGCGCGAGCAGGGCCTGCCCAATGTGGATGAGAGCCTGGTTGCCAACTGGATCGGTCACGGCACGTGCGAGCTCATGACCCAGGCCTATGCGCATGCCGCGCAGATCCATGTCGACACCGTGCGGCGCGCCGGCACGATGGACGAATTGATGCCGCGGTTTTCGCATTTCTACATGCAGCGCTGTGGGACGCGAAGCCGTTTGTATCCGGAGGTTCTGGACACCCTGCGCCTGCTGCGTCAAGCCCAGGTGCGCATGGCCGTGGTCACCAACAAGGAGCAGCGCTACACAGCCGCTGTGCTGATGGCTCACCAGATCCGCCATTTCTTTGATCTTGTGGTTTCGGGCGACACGCTCACGGCAAAGAAGCCAGACGCGCTGCCGGTGCGCTATTGCCTTGACGCGCTGAAGGCCGAACGCACACGTGCGCTGTTCATCGGCGATTCGCAGATTGACGTGGATACGGCGCGCGCCGCTGGTGTGCCCATTTGGGCCGTGCCCTACGGTTATAACCTCGGGAACCCCATCGCACAGGCCGAACCCGATCGCATCATTCCCACGATCCGTGCCGTTGCGGAGGCTGTGGCGAGGGCCGAACCGGGGGCCTCCTGTGCGGCCTGCCACCGCGTTGCATGACGTACCTGCTTTCTCGCATTTCGTATCCACCAATCACCATAAAGCAAGGAGTAATTCCATGACCATCCGTGTAGCCATCAATGGTTTTGGCCGTATCGGCCGAATGGCGTTCCGCGCCGCGGCGAGAGAGGCTGAGTTCGCCGATGTGGAAATCGTCGGCATCAATGATCTGCTGGAACCTGAATACTTGGCCTACATGCTGCAGTACGACTCGGTGCATGGTCGCTTTCAAGGTGATATCGTCGTTGAGGGAAACCATCTGGTGGTCAATGGCAAGAAGATCCGTTTGACTGCTGAGCGCGACCCAGCCAACCTGAAGTGGGGCGACGTGGGGGCTGACGTGGTGATCGAATCCACGGGCTTTTTCCTCACGCTCGACACCTGCCAGAAGCACATCGATGCAGGCGCCAAGAAGGTGGTGCAGTCCGCACCATCGAAGGACGAAACGCCGATGTTTGTCTATGGAGTGAACCACGCGAAGTACGCAGGCGAGCGTATCGTCTCTGCTGCATCGTGCACCACCAACTGCCTTGCGCCGGTCGCGAAGGTCCTGAACGACAGCTTCGGCATCAAGCGTGGCCTCATGAGCACCGTGCACGCCGCAACCGCCACGCAAAAGACCGTGGACGGTCCCTCAAGCAAGGACTGGCGTGGAGGGCGTGGCATCCTGGAAAACATCATTCCCTCCAGCACCGGCGCGGCCAAGGCCGTCGGCAGGGTTATCCCCGAACTCAACAAAAAGCTCACAGGCATGGCCTTTCGGGTGCCAACCTCTGACGTGTCGGTCGTGGACCTGACGGTCGAGCTGAACAAGGAAGCCGGCTATGACGCAATCTGCGCTGCGATGAAAGCGGCGTCGGAAGGTCCACTCAAGGGAGTTCTCGGCTATACGGACGAGAAAGTGGTCTCAACGGATTTCCGCGGCTGCTCGATGCCTTCTATTTTTGACGCCGAGGCCGGCATTGCGCTGGACTCCACCTTCGTCAAGGTTGTGTCCTGGTACGACAACGAGTACGGCTATACGTGCAACATGATGCGGTTTGTCAAGCACGTCGCCTCCAACTGATCCTGTTGAACAGCCGCGTACCGCGCTTGCTGCGCGTTGCGGTGCGTGCGTTCAGCAGTCTGCCTGAATTGAAAAGGGTTCCATGCATATCCTGACCTTCGAAGAAGTCTGCAAGCGCGGGTTCGCGCAGGACAAGCGCGTCTTCATACGCGCCGATCTGAACGTACCGCTCAGCGCCACAGGTGAAATTACCGAGGACACGCGGGTGCGGGCCTCGGTGCCGGCCATTCAGATGGCCCTCAATGCTGGCGCCGCCGTCATGGTCACGTCGCACCTCGGGCGGCCCACCGAGGGCGAATTCAAGCCCGAAGATTCGCTCGCGCCGGTGGCTCGCCGCCTGGCCGAGTTGCTCGGACGCCCGGTGCCGCTGGTGAGCAATTGGGTGGATGGTGCCTTTCAGGTGTATCCCGGCGACGTCGTGTTGCTTGAAAACTGCAGGCTCAACAAGGGCGAGAAGAAGAACGATGATGCGCTTGCACAGAAGATGGCCAAGCTTTGTGACATCTTCGTGCACGATGCCTTTGGCACTGCGCATCGTGCCGAGGCCAGCACATACGGGATCGCGAAATATGCGCCGATTGCCTGCGCAGGCCCGCTTCTGGCCGCTGAAATCGACGCTGTCAACCGCGCGCTGGCCAATCCTGCGCGCCCGCTGATGGCCATCGTGGCCGGCTCCAAGGTGTCGACCAAGCTCACGATCCTGCAGAGCCTGGCTGACAAGGTCGACGGCTTGATCGTCGGCGGCGGCATCGCCAACACGTTCATGCTCGCTTGTGGCCTGCCTATCGGCAAGAGTCTGGCCGAGCCTGACTTGCTGGACGAGGCACGTCAGGTCATCGACAAGATGAAGGCGCGCGGAGCCGAAGTGCCGATTCCTGAGGACGTTGTCGTGGCCAAGCAGTTCAGCGCCACCGCGGAAGCCACCGTGAAAGCGGCCCACGACGTGGCTGCCGATGACCTGATCTTGGATATCGGCCCCAAGACAGCCGCCAAGCTGGCCCACAAGCTCACGGCTGCAGGCACCATCGTTTGGAACGGTCCGGTGGGTGTGTTTGAGTTTGATGCATTCTCCAACGGTACCAAAACGCTGGCCCAAGCTGTCGCAACGAGCAAGGCCTTTTCCATCGCTGGCGGCGGCGATACTTTGGCCGCGATTGCCAAGTACAACATTGCCGACAAAATCGGCTACATCTCCACCGGAGGCGGCGCGTTCCTGGAAGTTCTGGAAGGCAAGACGCTGCCCGCCTTCGAGATCCTCCAGCAGCGCTCGCGCACGCCCCTGTCCTAATTCACGCTACCCATCCGAACCGGAGTTCCACCATGGCCCTCATTTCCCTGCGTCAACTGCTCGACCACGCGGCCGAGCACAGCTACGGCGTCCCCGCTTTCAACGTTAACAACCTCGAGCAGATGCGCGCCATCATGGAAGCCGCTGCCGAGACCGACTCGCCCGTGATCGTCCAGGCTTCCGCGGGCGCACGCAAGTACGCCGGTGCGCCCTTTCTTCGCCACCTCATCCTGGCCGCCATCGAGGAGTTTCCCGATATTCCCGTGTGCATGCATCAGGATCACGGGACCAGCCCGGCGGTGTGCCAACGTTCGATCCAGCTCGGTTTTTCTTCCGTGATGATGGATGGTTCGCTGGGCGAAGACGGGAAAACGCCGACGAGCTATGAGTACAACATCGACGTCACGCGCCGCACGGTCGAAATCGCGCACGCCTGTGGCGTGTCCGTCGAAGGCGAGCTTGGTTGCCTTGGCTCGCTGGAAACGGGAACCGCTGGTGAGGAGGATGGCATCGGCGCCGAAGGCGTGCTCGATCACAGCCAGCTGCTGACCGACCCCGAGGAGGCAGCCGACTTCGTCAAGAAGACCCGCGTGGATGCGCTGGCCATCGCGATCGGCACCAGTCATGGGGCATACAAGTTCACCCGCCCGCCCACTGGCGACATTCTGGCGATTGGCCGTATCAAGGAAATTCACGCGCGCATTCCCAATACCCATCTGGTGATGCATGGCTCATCCTCCGTGCCGCAGGAATGGCTCAAGGTCATCAACTCGTTCGGCGGCGACATGGGTGAGACGTATGGCGTGCCCGTCGAAGAGATCGTCGAGGGGATCAAACACGGCGTGCGCAAGGTCAATATCGATACCGATCTGCGCATGGCATCGACCGGGGCTACCCGCCAGTTCCTGGCCCAGAATCCGAAGGAGTTCGATCCCCGCAAATTCCTGATTGCCTCGACCAAGGCCATGAAGGACATCTGCAAGGCGCGTTATGAAGCCTTCGGCACGGCAGGCAACGCCTCCAAAATCAAGCCGCTGAGCCTGGAAGCCATGGTCAAGCGCTACGACAAGGGCGAACTCGACCCCAAGGTGAAATAAGCTTGTAGAACCGCGTCAGCGGATCCCGGCGGCACCCCCGCCGGGTCTTCGCATGGGGTCCCGTCAAGACGGCGCTCCGCCACCTGCCAAGACGAGAAATGCATGGCTGCAACTGCCGATCCTTTGCAGCGCGGGTTCCCCGCGCCCGACTTCGCGCTTCCCGGCATCGATGGCCGCACCTGGAGCGTAAACGAGCTGCGGGGCCCGAAGGGCCTGCTTGTGATGTTCATCTGCAACCACTGTCCTTACGTGAAGGCAGTGGCCGCGCGCATCAAACGCGATACCGATGCGTTGCGTGCGCTGGGCGTGCACGCAGTGGCCATCAACAGTAACGACACCATTGCTTACCCCGAGGACTCGCTCGACAACATGAAGCTGTTCGCCGCGCAGCATGGCTTTGGCTTCCCGTATTTGTTCGACGAAACGCAGGGCGTGGCCCGCGCTTTTGGTGCAGTGTGCACGCCGGATTTTTTTGGGTTCAACGCCGATCTCAAACTGGAGTACCGGGGTCAGCTTGATGCCTCGCGCAGGCAGACCGCTTCGCCCGATGCGCGGCGCGACCTGTTTGAGGCGATGAAGTTGATCGCTGCAACCGGGCATGGGCCCGAGGAGCAGTACCCCAGCATCGGCTGTTCCATTAAATGGAAGGATGCAGGCTGAATGGGCATGAAATGCAAGCGCCAGGCGCTGATCTTTGACGTCGACGGCACCTTGGCCGAGACGGAGCGTGACGGTCACCGGGTCGCCTTCAATCAGGCCTTCGCGGAAGCGGGGCTGCAATGGCACTGGGACGTGGCGACTTATGGACGGTTGCTCGCGATTACCGGCGGCAAGGAGCGCATGCTGCACTACTGGCAGAGCATCGATCCACAGGGCGCCCGGGATCCGCAGGCGATCACGACGGTGGCTGAATTGCACCGCCGCAAGACTGCACACTATGTGCGCCTTGTCGGCGAAGGCGCCATCCGTCTGCGCCCTGGCGTTCGCCGCCTCCTCAACGAAGCGCGCGGTGCCGGCCTGCGGCTGGCCATTGCTACGACGACCACGCCGGAGAACGTTGTGGCCTTGCTCGGCGCGACCCTGGGCAGGGATGTGCCGTCGCTATTTGAGGTCATTGGCGCTGGCGATATCGTCCCACGCAAGAAACCGGACCCAGCCATCTACAACTGGGTTCTGGAGCAAATGCGCCTCGAGCCAGGTCAATGCCTGGCCTTCGAAGACTCGCGCAATGGCTGGCTGGCGGCACGCGGGGCAGGTTTGGACACGATTGTGACCACCGGCGCATACACGGCAGAGGAGTCCTTTGAAGGAGCGCTGGCGCATTTGGATGGGTTGGGTGAGCCCGGGGAGCTCGCGACCGGGCGTGCGCGCGAGGCAGCGTGGAGCGGCGTGGTCGATCTTGATGCATTGGGCGCCTGGGTCCAAAGCGGGGCCTGACGGCCAGCGTCGCGTTGCCCAGGGGAGTGGTGCGTCATGCGGCGGCTGGAGCGCTCGCGGGCAGCACCCGTTGCCGCCCCCCGTCGAATTGATCCGCCGGCAGGCCTAGCCGGCGGCCAAAAGCACCAGACGGGCCCCCGGTGCGCTGCCCGCCGGCAGCGCACAAACGGCCTGAGCCATGGCGAGAGCGAGGTGTCGCACCGCAGACCACGGCTCGTGGGGGATGGCCGGCGGGCGTAGCCCCTTGATGGCCCGGTCGCAATCAGCGGCGCGCAGCAAAAGCCCTTCCACGAGCGGAAGGCTGAGGCGTGGCACTGCTCTTTGAAGGAGCTTTTCCTTGGGGCCCCAGATCCGGTTGCTGCGGGTCAAGCTGGCGAAGGGCTGGCCGGCGTCCAGTCCTTGCCTCACGCGCAGCCAGGCACGGATCTCTTCCGAGAGCGTCCAGTGCGCCAATACCGGGGCAACGCCCTCGCCCTCCAGTCCGTCAAGCATGCGGCCAAGGCGCGCAAGATCGCCAGAGAGAATGGCCTCGCCGAGCCGGAAAACGCTGTAACGGGCTGCACCCTGGACCAAGTGCTCAATCTGCTCGGCGTCAAGCTCCCCTGGCTCGAGCAGCAAGGCAAGCTTTTCCACCTCTTGGTGCGCGGCCAGAAGATTGCCCTCGGTGCGCGCAACGAGCAGATCCAAGCAGGTCTGACCACGGTCCCCGGCAGGAATGAGCAGGCCATGACGAGCCAGGCGAGTACGCATCCACGCGGCGAGTTGATCCGGCTCAATGGCGTCCACGCGGGCCACCGTGCCCAGATCCACGAGCCGTGCAAACCAGTCGGCCTTCTGCGTCGCAGCGTCCAGACGGGGCAGCACCACGAGCAGCAGCACGTCGCTGGAAAGCTGCTGAGCCAGGTTAATGAGTATCTGAGAGCCCTCACGTCCTGGCTTGCCCGAGGGTATGCGTACCTCGACGACCTTGCGCTCGCCAAATAAACTGAGCTCCCGGCTCTGCGCAAGCAGCAAATCCCAGTCAAAGCCACGTTCGGCAACATGGCTCTCCCGCGTCCTGAAGCCAGCCAAATTCGCGGCGCTGCGGATGGCGTCTACCGCTTCGTTGACCAGGAGAAGCTCATCGCCGAAAACCGTGTATGGGCCGTGCAGCCCACCCCCAAGGCGTGAAGTGAGTTGGTCGGCGCGTATCAGCATCGGATCGGGTTCATCTCGGTGTGCCTAGGGCGCAGATGCGGCCGCGCTCGCCCCGGGACGGCCGGGGTGAACGGCGGCGAGCTGGAACATGATTCGATTGACCATATCCTGGCGCATTCCGCGGTAAAGCAGGTTGGCCTCGTTGGCCTTTGCCAGGGTGGCGGATGTGCTGTAGCTCAGGCTACTGGTCTGAGTGATCGTGGTCGGACTGATCAGCACGTCCCCGGCTGGCGTCACAAGCTCGAAGCGCGCCGTCTCCACCAACTGGTATTGCGCCACGGTGCCATCGGCGTTGTAGGCCATCGGAACTTGCGACGTCGCGTCTTGCAAGAGCACGAATATGGCCTGGGCCTGCTTGGCGTCCTCCGTGATCCGTGTGGCCGTCGTCGCGGCGATCTGGCGCTTAAGCTCAATGAGCAAAGGCCCATTCGGACCCTGCACGGCAAGCCTGGAGAAGGCCAGATTGGTGGAGCCTCTCAGGTGAAAGCCGCAACCGGTGAGCCATAGTACGGCGAGCAGGGGAATGGCAAAGCGAAGCCAGCGTTGCATCATGGAGCCTTTGTCGCCGCGCAGGGTTGGTGAGTTCTCAAACCACGACGTTGACCAGTCGACCGGGTACGACGACAACTTTCCTCGCCGCCCGGCCTTCGGCATGGCGCGCGAATTCAGGGCTGCCCAGCGCAGCCGCTTCAATGGCCGACGCGTTCGCCCCCGCTGGTACATGGATGGCACCGCGAAGTTTGCCGTTGATCTGCAGCACGAGTTCAATTTCGTCCTGCACCAGCGCCGCTTCGTCGACTCGAGGCCAGGGAGCGTCGAGCAAATCACCGTGCTGTGTCTCAAAGCCGAGTTCCCGCCACAGCACATGAGCGATGTGTGGCGTCGCAGGGTAGAGCACGCGCAAAAGAATGCCGTAGCCTTCGCGCAGCGCGCCGCAGATGCCGGGTTGCTCGCTGTGGGCCGCCTCCAGGGCGTTGAGCAGCTTCATCGAACCCGACACGACGGTGTTGTATTGCATGCGTGCATAGTCGAAATTGATCTGCTGCAGCGTCTGGTGCACCTCGCGGCGCAGCCTGCGCGCAGCGTCTTGCGGCACCGGAGTGTCGGTACAGAGGCCGTGAAGCTTGGCGCCGAAAGCCCAAATCCGGCGCAGGAACCGATGCGCGCCTTCGACTGCGGCATCGTTCCACTCAAGCGTGGCTTCCGGGGGGGCGGCAAACATGGTGAACAGCCGGGCAGTGTCGGCGCCGAAGCGGTCAATCAAATCCTGTGGATCCACGCCATTGTTCTTGCTCTTGCTCATTGTGCCCACGCCGGCGTAATCCACCATCGAGCCATCATGCTTGAGTCTCGCCCCCGCGATGTGCCCCTGCGCGTCGAGAACGTTCTCCACCTCGTGTGGCCAGAAGTATTCGATGCCGCCCTGGGCGGTCTTACGCGAATAGATGTGGTTGAGCACCATGCCTTGCGTGAGCAAGCGCTTGAACGGCTCGTCCACCTTCACCATACCGAGGTCGCGCATGACTTTGGTCCAAAATCGCGCATAGAGAAGGTGCAAAATGGCATGCTCAATCCCGCCGATGTACTGGTCCATTGGCATCCAGTAATCGGTACGCTGATCGACCATCGCGTCGTGATTGTCGGCGCAGGTGTAGCGCATGAAATACCACGATGAATCGACGAAAGTGTCCATCGTGTCAGTCTCGCGTTGGGCTGGCTGGCCGCAACGGGGACAAGGGGTGTGGACGAATGCCTCGCATTTCGCCAGTGGATTGCCGCTGCCGTCCGGAATCAGGTCCTCAGGCAACACAACGGGCAAGTCATGTTCGGGCACAGGCACGACGCCACAGGTCCTGCAATGGATGATCGGAATGGGCGTGCCCCAGTAGCGCTGGCGCGAAATGCCCCAGTCGCGCAGCCGCCATGTCGTTTTCTTTTCGCCCAGACCTTTGGCGGCAAGCAATTCGGCCACCTTGTTTACGGCAGCCTTGTAGGGCAGTCCATCGAGCATGTCCGAGTGCACGCAAACACCGCGCTGCTTGTCGGCATACCACTCAGCCCACGACTCCAGCGAGAACGTCTCGCCTTCCAGGTCCACCACTTGCGTGATGGGCAAGCCGTACTTCTTCGCGAAGGCGAAGTCGCGCTCGTCGTGCCCCGGCACGCCCATCACGGCACCGTCGCCATAGCTCATGAGGACATAGTTGCCGACCCAGACGGGCACCTGCGAACCCGTGAGCGGGTGCGTCACCGTCAGGCCGGTGGGCATGCCCTCCTTGGCTTTCAGGGCGAGCTCGGCTTCGGTCGAGCCGCCTTGTTGGCAGCGTGCAATGAAGGCGGCAAGTGCCGCGTTGCTCGAGGCCGCGTGCGCTGCCAATGGATGCTCCGGCGCAACGGCACAGAAGGTCACACCCATGATGGTGTCGGCGCGCGTGGTGAACACATACAAACGCCCCTGTTGGATCAGCTCGCCATGCGCATCGCATATCGTGTGTGCAAAGGCGAAGCGCACACCCTCGCTCTTGCCGATCCAGTTTTCTTGCATCAGGCGCACCCGCTCGGGCCAGCCATCGAGGAAGTTGGGGTTCGCCGGGTCGGCCACAGCGGACAACAACTCTTCGGCGTAGGCGGTGATCTTGAGGTAGTACCCGGGGATCTCCCGCTTCTCCACGATGGCACCGGAGCGCCATCCTCGCCCGTCGATGACCTGTTCATTCGCCAAGACAGTCTGGTCGACCGGGTCCCAGTTCACGACTTGGGTGCGGCGCTCGGCGATACCCTTTTCCAGCATCTTGAGGAACAACCACTGGTTCCATTTGTAGTACTCGGGCGAACACGTTGCCACCTCGCGACTCCAGTCGATGGCCAGGCCCATCGACTGCATCTGCTTCTTCATGTACGCGATGTTGGCGTAGGTCCACATTGCAGGTGGCACCTTGTTTTTCATCGCTGCGTTCTCGGCTGGCAGCCCAAACGCATCCCAACCCATGGGCATGAGCACGTTGTGCCCGCTCATGCGAAGGTGGCGCACGAGCATGTCATTGATGGTGTAGTTGCGAACATGCCCCATGTGCAGTTTGCCCGAGGGATAGGGCAGCATGGAGCAGGCATAGGTCTTCGTGCCGGGCCTCGTTTCAGTCACCCGGTAGGCGTCAGTGGCTTGCCAGTGGGCTTGCGCGGCATTTTCCACCGCGGCAGCGTCGTACTTCTCGTTCATGGATGGGTCGGTTGGATCTGAGTTCGCCCGGTGGGCACGATGATTTCGCATCGCCGGCGTCAAGCCAGCATGTTAGGGCCTGCCAAGCCGCCTTTTCGCACAGCGCTGGCGAATGGGAGCCCGCACGGAGGCTTTGCAGGATCACTGCCACCACCGGGGTGGCCCTGGCGCGCCTGAGGCGCGGGGTCTTCGTGCAACAACGTGCACCCCCGCTTTGCCGCGTCCATGCAGCCAGGCGCAGCGCGGGAGCCGTATGGAACCGCCTGTTGAGTCGCTGCAAACGCCAAGGACCCATGCCATAGCCCTTATCCTCATCATGGCCGTCGTGGACAAGGGGCGCCTCTTGTCATAACGTACCGACATCGTGTGTTCGCGAGGAGCTCGGCCGTGGATGAGGTGATGAGGTTGACTACAGGCTGCTCTGGCGCTGTGATTGCAGCGGCGCTGGGCTTGGCATTGACGCTGCCGCAGGCACGGGCGGCGGGCGAGATCGGCCAAGCATCGAAAGTGTTTGCCGGCGCCAATGTGGCCCAGGGCGAAACGCACTATAACCAGCTCAAATGCGCGGCCTGCCATGCCGAACGCATGATGGGATCGAGTACCGCGATGTTCACGCGCCCCGACCGCAAGGTGCGCAGCGCAGCGGAGCTGCTCGGATTCACGCAGATGTGTGTAAGCCGACTCAACCACAGTCTGTTTCCTGATGAGGTGAGGGACATTGCCGCTTACCTCAACGAGGCCTATTACCACTTTAAGTGAACGGGGTCGCCTGCGCCGCGGCGGCGTCGGCTCTTCACGGGGCTGCGCCTGACGCCGCATTCGCGGGATGGGTCATGAGGCCGATACGGGAGAGTCCCGCCTTTTGCGCTGCCGCCATCACATGCGCGACGCGCCCATAGGGCACCGCAGTGTCGGCCCGGATTCGCAGTTCGGTATCGCTGCTGGCCTTGGCTGCTTCAATGAAGCGAGCCGTGAGCTGGGCGAGCGTGACGGGTTGCGCACCCAGGAAGATTTTCTGGTCTTTTTGAATGGACACCGAAAGGCTCTTGGGTGTCTGGTGCGCCGGGGGGGTGTCGATCTTGGGCAGATCAACCGCAATGCGCCCGCTCAGGAGCGGTGCGGTAATGATGAAGATCACCAGCAGGACAAGCATGACGTCGATCAGAGGTGTCATGTTGATATCGCTCATCGGGGTATCGTCGGCCCCGCGATCGAATCGGCCGAAACTCATGGCGGCGTATTGCCGCGATCCGGATCGGTTGCACCCGTGAGCAGGTGTTGCAGGTCCAGAGCGTAGCCCTCCAGCTCGGCGTCAAGGGCGCGTGCACGCTTGCCCAGTGCGTTGTAGGCAAGCACGGCCGGTATGGCCACTGCCAAGCCAGCGGCCGTCATGATCAGGGTCTCGCCCACGGGGCCGGCCACCTTGTCGATGCTGACTTGCTGGGTGGCCGCAATCGTGGTGAGTGCATGGTAGATGCCCCAGACGGTGCCAAAAAGGCCCACGAAGGGAGCTGTGCTACCCACGCTAGCCAGCAGCACATGCCCTGCGTGCAGCTGGCGGCTGGCGGCATTCAAGGCGCTGCGAAGCTCGCGACGCACGCGGTCGGGGTAGCTTTGCCAGCCAGTCGCATCGGGGCTTGTTGGCAGCCGTCCGGCCACGTCGGCCAGCCGCGCTGCAAGGCCTTGTGGATCGGCAGCGAGAGCTGCGGCCGGGGCGTCGCGGCGGACCGGTGCCGCCCAAAATGCGGCTATGGCGCGCGGTACCCGGCGGGTGGCGGACGTCAACATGGCTAACTTCCACAAAATGACGAACCAGCTCGCCATGGACATCGCCAGGAGGAGCACGGCCACGGTGTGAATCAGCGCATCGCCGCCCGCCCAGAATGCCCCCAAACCGCCGAGACTTCCATTCATCGTGCGATGGGCCTCAGGATGTCAGACCGAGCACGGCCTGCATGTCATACAGGCCATTGCGCTTGCCGGCCAGAAAGCGCGCAGCGCGCAGACTGCCTGAGGCGTACGTGGCGCGGCTGCTGGACTTGTGGGTGATTTCGATGCGTTCGCCGCTACCTGCGAAGAGAACCGTGTGGTCGCCGACGATATCACCCCCGCGAATAACTGAAAAGCCGATGGAACCGGTCTGGCGCTCGCCGGTGTGGCCGTGGCGAGCCCAAACGGCATCGCGCTCGAGATTGCGGCCCGCTGCCTGCGCCACCACCTCGCCCATCTTGAGTGCCGTGCCCGATGGCGCATCCACCTTGTGGCGGTGATGAGCTTCGATAATCTCAATGTCATAGCCGTCAGCCAGAGCCCGGCCGGCCTGCTCGAGCAGCTTGAGTACGACATTCACGCCGATGCTCATATTGGGGGCCATGACGATCGGAATCCGTTCCGACGCAGCACGGATGCGCTGAAGCCCTGGCGCGTCGAATCCGGTGGTGCCAATGACCATGGCCACGCGGTGGCGCAGGCAGATATCCAGATGATTGAGCGTGCCCTCGGGACGCGTGAAGTCAATAAGGCACTGAGCACCTTGCAGGCCTGCGTCGAGGTCGCTGGTCACGGTCACGCCAGTGGTAAACCCCAGAGGGGAGCCCGCGTCCTGGCCGATAGCGGATGACTCAGCGTGGTCGAATGCCGCCGCAAGTCGGCAGTCGGTTGTGGCCGCGATTGCTTCGATCAACATACGGCCCATGCGGCCGCCGCTACCCGCGACCGCGATCCGCAGGGGGGCTGTGGCGACGTCATGCATCATGCGAGTTTGGCGCAGTGGATCCGGTGGCTCATGCATCAGGGTGCCGCAGTGCTGGCGGGGGGCGCCGGCGCCAAGGCGGCGCCGGGCGCCGCTGCCGGGGTGGTCAGCGCATCAAGGTTGCTGATCTCCGATGGTGGAGCCACCATGATTAATGGACCCTCAGGTGCGGAAGCCATCGCCTCAGGCTTGCGTTCGTTCAACTTCTTCTGCGCTGCAGCGATCTCGGCCTGAAGTTGCGCTTCGGTCATGATCTTGGGTTTGCTGCCACTTTCGCGCAGCACGCTGATCTGGGCAACAAATTGGTTTTCAGAGGGCAGCGGATCGCCTTCGGTGCGGATCATTTTGCCATCCTTGTCGAAGAACACGGTGAAGCGCCGCACGATGGGTGCGTGGTAGCCCTGGCGCAGGCTGAACACGTATTCCCAACGGTTGGCGTGGAAAATATCCTGCAGCAGCGGTGTCCCGAGGATGTCACGCACCTGTTCTTTGCTCATCCCAGGCTTGAGTTCGTCGGCCATTTCTTTCGAAACGAAATTGCCTTGGATCACGTCAATCCGATAGGGCTTAAGAGCGCTGGTGAGGTCGCGTTGTTGTGTGAGGTTGCTACATGCGCCCAGGGCGAGGGCGCATGGCAGCGCTACGACCAGCAGCCACGCGTGCAAGGAGGGCGTTGCGCGGCGAGCGGAACAGGTACGCAGGACTTGCATCAAGGGTTTGGCGGGGGATTCCCGTCGAGTGGGTGAACTATGATGTTCATTCTAAACATCCATCATTGCCATGCCGGTTTCCAACGCTCAGGGTTTGCGCAGCACAGGGTTAAAGGTCACGCAGCCGCGCCTGAAAATTCTGGAAATTTTCCAGAAGAGCGCCATGCGCCACATGACGGCTGAAGATGTCTACCGTGAGTTGCTCAATGACAATTCGCGCGACGTCGGCTTGGCCACCGTGTACCGCGTGTTGACCCAGTTTGAGCAGGCGGGCATCTTGTCGCGCACGCACTTTGAGTCGGGCAAAGCCATTTTCGAGATCAATGAAGGAAAGCACCACGACCACCTGCTGTGCCTGGACTGTGGCCGAGTGGAAGAATTCGTGGATCCTGAAATCGAGCGCCGTCAGAAGAAGATCGCGGCCGAGCACGGTTTCGCATTGCAGGAGCACTCACTGGCGCTGTACGCCACGTGCACGCGCGAGGGCTGCCCCCACCGCCCGGCCCAGCCAAGTGCGTTCGAGGCGACGTAAGACAAGGAAGGGCAAGGAAGGCCCTCCAACGTTGGCCTGAGTGCACCGGTCGCGGACTGGTGCTTCAGTCGTCGCCGCCCTCAAGCATGGCTAGGCGCTGTCGGTCCTGGAATTCCTTGAAGGAATCAATGCCGCGCAACTGCAGGATCGTATTGCGTACAGCCGCCTCCACAAGCACGGCCAGATTGCGGCCAGCCTCCACGGGAATGAGTACTTTGCGAATGGCGACACCGAGCACGTCCTGTCGCACATTCCCCGTGGGTAGGCGTTCAAAGTCCTGATCCTGGGTGTCGCGTCGCACCAGATGCACGATCAACCGCAGGCGCAGTTTGCGGCGCACCGCAGTTTCCCCAAAGATGGTTTTGATGTCGAGAATGCCGATGCCGCGCACTTCAAGCAGATTTTGAAGCAATGGGGGGCAATGCCCCTCAATGGTGATTTGTGAAGTGCGCATGAACTCCACGCAGTCGTCGGCGACCAAGCCATGACCGCGCGAGATGAGTTCCAGCCCCAATTCGCTCTTGCCAAGACCCGACTCGCCGGTGATGAGCACGCCCAAGCCCAGGATGTCCATGAACACACCATGAAGCGTGGTGCGGTTGGCAAAAAGCTTGGACAGGTAGGCGCGCAGCACGTCGATGACGAAGGCGGCAGGCTCCTCCGTGATGAACAGCGGAATGGCCGCATCGTCCGCGGCTTTCACGAGAGCTGCCGGTGGGACCTGGTTGTCTGCGATGACCAGCGCGGGCGGCTCCAATCCGACCACGCGGCGCACGCGGCGACTGCTGTCGGTTTCCTCGGCGTGCACGAGATAGTGCACCTCGCGCCAGCCGAGGATCTGCACCCGGTACGGGTGGATGTAATTCAGGTAGCCCACGAGATCGGCGCCGGAGCTCGCGCCTTCCACGGCGGCGTCGTCAAAACGGCGTTCAGGGTTACTCTGGCCGGCCAGCCACTTCCATTTGAGCAGGGCAGCGTTAGCCTCGAATAGGCTGTCAGCGGAGAGGGTGGCGGCTTTCAAGGCGTGGAGCGCGATCTCGAGCGGGGCCTGACCTCGTCAAGCCGCATGTTGGAGGGTGGCCCACTCATGTACCAATCGGTGCATGAGTGGCGCGTCGGGCGCATCCATCAAGCGCTGGCGAAAGCCATCGTCCGAAAGCATCTCAGCGATGGTTGAGAGGATTTCCAGGTGCTTGCCCGATGCAGCCTCTGGAACAAGCAGGAACACCAGCAGCTGCACGGGCTGGTTGTCGGGCGCCTCGAAGGGTACCGGGGTCGCCAGGCGCACGAGGGCGGCGCTGGGGTGCTTCAGACCTTTGATGCGGCCGTGCGGAATGGCCACGCCCTGACCGAGTCCGGTGGAGCCAAGTCGCTCGCGCGCAAACAAGTTGTCGGTGACGACGGCGCGCGCCAGCCCCAGCTGGTTTTCAAAAAGCAGACCCGCAAATTCGAACGCGCGTTTTTTACTGCTGGCCTCCACGTTGAGCTGAACATGCGCAAGCGGCAGAATCTGGGCCAATTGATTCATGGCATGGTATGGGGTGAGGAAAGTTCGCGAGTGTATCGGCTTGCGCTGACAACGGGCCAAGCCTCGCTGCGCTTGCGTCGTCGCCAACGCCAGGAGTCACGGCATGCTACGCCCAGCCGGCTTTGCGCGATCGGACGCAGCGATGCGCCGTTTCAAGAGGCAAGATCGAGATGTTTGCTCGGCACTGCTTGGTGGGAGCGCGTGCGATTCTTGTGCTCCACGACTTGGCGGTCGAGCTTGTCGACCAGTTCATCAATGGCGGCGTAAAGGTCCTGGTCTTGGCATTCCGCAAAGATGTTTTTGCCCTTTAATTGAAGATTGCATTCGGCCTTTTGGCGGCGCTCCTTTTCCTTTTGTTTCTCCACAGAGAGAAGCACGTTGACACTTATCAGCTGATCGAAATGGCGCGCCACCCGGTGCAGCTTGGACTCGACATAGCTGCGCAAGGCGGGGGTGACGTCCACATGGTGGCCGCTGATGGTCAGGTTCATAAATCCCTCCTGGTACACGGTTAAGCAAAATGGTTGATGGAAAACACGGGCCAGGGTACGCGGCGCCTGCAACTTTCTTGCGTTTCGCGGCAACGCAACCATAGCGATTGCAGTGTGCGCCCGCCGTTGGCCAAAATCAAGGCCAGCGCATCATCGGGCTGCCCTGCCCTGTCATGCATGAGCCGTTAATGTCCGTAAAAAAGTCTTTCATCGCCCATCATGGCCATTTCATCTGCTTACAGCTATCTTTTGCAAATTTGTCAAACGTCTAATTCTGGTTGTATGGCGTTCGTCGAGGCGATTTGCGCAGGCAATCATGGCACGCATGCGGCCCCGACGCGGGGCTGCGTCGTGAGCGAGCCTCCCATGGCCGGCCCCGCAATCGGACCGGACGCGCGGGCATTTGCACGCAGCGAAAGCGGCGCGGCAGTAAGTACGCAGGCAAGTGAAGGCCGCGTTTGCGCGCCGGCCACGGTTCATGACGTCCCGGGGGCTCGTCTACCCGGTTAGCCATCCCGAACCATGCACTGGATGCATCGTGACTGCTCTCGCGACGAGGCGTGACGCGGCGTCGCCCGGGAGATGCGCGGTAATGTTGCCCAAGCCGCCGTGCACGCCCGCAAGCCAATATGGTGACGCAGGCCCCGAGGTTCCTGTACTCCAACAAGTTGGTGATGCCGTGCCTGCCAAGCGCGCGGGCCTTCCCCACGCCCGGCTTTGGGCCAGGGGTGTGGGAACGCGGCGCGCAAAGCGCCGAACCCTTGGCGAAGCCCGCGCGCATCATTCGTGCCCAAATTTGCCCGCCAGTGAGGGTGCCAGCTACCGGTTGACCCGCCGCTGCAATATGCTTGTCATCATGCTCAACGTTTTCAATCTGCAAGGTGGCCGTCTGGTCCAGCATGAAATCGACAACGCCAATAGCCTGGCGGAGCTTGATCCCGTGTGGGTCGACTTGGATGAGCCCGAAAGTTGGGAACTGGCTTGGGTCGAGGAGCGTTTGGGCGTGACCGTGCCTGCCGACGCGCTGGGCGAGGATCTGGAGGAGTCGGCCCGGTTTTACGAGGAGGAGGACGGCGGCCTGCACTTGCGCACGGACTTTCTGGTGATGGACGACGCAGGCGCGCAGACCATGCGGGTCGCGTTCATTTTGCATGGCAAGCGGCTGATTTCGGTGCACCGGGCCGATTCGGCTGTCTTTCGGCTGCTACGCCTGCGAGCGCGCCGGATGCCCGGCCTGGTGGAGGACGGGCTGGACGCCCTGCTCGCCTTGTTGATGACCGATGCGGAATATTCGGCCGACGCCCTCGAGGGGGTCTACCTGGCGCTGGAAAATATCAGCCAGACGATCGTGCACCCGGGTGCGACCGATGCCAATGCAGCCGAAGCGCTGGCCGGCATCGCGGTGCAGGAGGACCTCAACGGCCGTATCCGCCGCAACGTCATGGATACGCGCCGCGCCGTGAGCTTTCTCGCGCGATCGCGGCGCCTGAGCGCGGAGCAGATCCGTGAAGCCAGCCAGATCACGCGCGACATTGACTCGCTTGATGGCCACACAGCCTTTCTTTTCGACAAGATCAACTTCCTGATGAGTGCAACGGTGGGCTTCATCAACATCAATCAGAACAAGATCATCAAGTTGTTCTCGGTGGCCTCTGTCGCCCTGCTGCCGCCCACCCTCATCGCTAGCATCTACGGCATGAATTTCAAAACCATGCCCGAGCTTGACTGGCGGCTGGGCTACCCCTTCGCGCTCCTGCTCATGCTGGCTTCCGTGGCCCTGCCTTTTTATATTTTTCGGCGCAAGGGTTGGTTGAAGTAGGCCTCGGCACAAGCAATGGCCGTGCGTTGAGTGCTCGGGTTGCGCCGATTGGATGCGTCAATCCACCCGCAGCCGCTTCTTCACACCGCGCAGCACCGTACCCAGCACGGGTAGATGCTCGTAAAGCTCTTCGGCGGCATCCCAGTAATCGCGGTGCAGCGCCACCAGGCCCTGCACGTTGAATTCCAGGCGACTCGCACCGTGAATCGTCCAGTTGCGCCCGCCGCGCCCCTTGCTGCGAAAGTGAAAGTCCCAGGTGACGTAACCCTGGGTTGCATCGCCCAGCGCGTGCAACACGACGAAACGCGGCTGCTCAGTTGTGGCGAACATATGCGCAAAAATGCGCCGGACTGCGTCCAGCCCTTGCACCGCGTTGAACGGGTCTTTGAAGCGCGCGTCAGCCGCGTAGATCTGGCCGATTTCGGTGAGTGTCAGTGGCGTGAGGCTTTCGAAATACGCCTGGAAGCGAGCTAGCGGCGTGGCGTTGCTGGAAGCAGAACCCTGCGATGCGAGCATCGACTCACAGTCCGGTGAAGCGGCTAACAAGTGCGAAATACAGCCGGTCGGGCAAGAGACGCAACAAGCGCAGCCAGAGGGTGAAACGCTTGGGAAAGTGAATGTCGAAGCGCCCCCGCTCCAGACCGCGCACGATGGCCGAAGCCGCTTGCGGCGATGTCAGCAGCCCAGGCATGGCGAAGCTGTTTTGCGCCGTGAGCGGGGTATCGACGAAGCCGGGGTTGACGACACTCACGGCAATGCCGGCCTCGCGCAAATCGGTGTGCAGCACCTCGGCGAGATTGATGAGTGCGGCCTTGGTGGGCCCGTAGGCCAGTGCCTGCGGCAAACCGCGCCAGCCAGCCACGCTGCTGACCAGCGCAACATGGCCGCTGCCTTGCGCCTGCAGCACCGGTAGCACTGCTGCCAGCGTGTGCAAGGCGCCACGGTAGTTGATGTCGTCGTGCGCCAGCGCCGAGGCCAGATCGAAGGCCGTAGCGCGCTGCGGCGCGTAGGTGCCGGCGCAATACACCAGCAAGTCCAGCCCGCCAAACTCCGCTTGTATCTGCTGCATCGCGCTGTGCAACGCGGCGGCGTCGCGCACGTCCAGCGGCAGCGCCAGGGTGCCGGTGATGGCCGCGAGCTTGTCCGCGCTGCGTGCCGATACGGCCACACGCGTACCGCGCGCGAGCAAGTCATGGGCAAGTGCGGCGCCAATGCCGCTGGAGGCGCCGACGATCCAAACCCGCTGCGCGGGCCAGTCGGTGATGGGAGGATTCAGCGCCATGGAGCGAAAATGATGGTGGCTTGGACGACGCGCATCAGGGCTTGTGGAAGGCGATGAAGATGCTGGCCACGCGGAAACCGAACTTGGTCATCACCGTGTGGTTGAGCAGGACGTGGCCGCTCATCTGGTACATCCAGTCGTCCATCTGCACGTTGTAGACCATGCCATCCACCGGCAGCGCCAAGGTGTAGTGCCAGTTAAAGGCATTGCCCTCGGCGTAGCCATGGGCGGTGCCAACGACGTCGCCGGCGGTCCCCTCATAGCGCCGCTCGCCGTCTTTGCCGGGCAGGCGCGTGAGCTTCCAGATGCGTTCCTGCTTGGTGCCGTCGCCGTAGACGAAGTGTTCGACCAGGGTGCCGTCGCTCCCCTTCCAGGTGCCGGTGACGTCGACATGGAATCGCTTGATCACCTTGCCCGAGCGGTTGAACACCACCCCGTCGGCGGTCAACGGCCCGTTGAAATAGCTCTCCAGCTCCAGCGTCGGCTTTTCACCGCGATAGTCCATCGGCGTGACGCTGGCGCAACCGCCCAGCAGTCCGGCAAACAACAGGGCGATGCCGCCCAGTCTCAGATGCATCCAGAATGCGTTCATGGCAAGATTCTCGGTTGTTGTTGAGAAAAATCGGGATTGCGCGCTAGCCGCATCCAGCCGAACCAAAGCAGGGCGCCTGACAGCAACTTGAGTCCGCAAGGCAACAGGCAATATGCGATCACCAGTGGTGGCAGGGTGCCTGTTGCAGGGGTGCCCGGGGTATAGCCCAGATTGGCCAGCAGTGGCAGGGCGATGCCTGCAGCCAGCGCCAGCGTCAGCTTCGTCGCCATGCCCCAGATGCCAAAGTAAGCGCCCTCCAGCCGGCCACCGTGGCCCAGGCTGCGGATCAACCCAGCAAGCAGTGCCGGTGGCAGCACCAAGTCGGACCCAAGCGCCAGCCCGGAGGCGGCGCACACGGCGGCATAGGCCCAGCGGTCACCGGGGCGCAGCAGGGCCGCCCAAAGAAAAACGGTCACGGTCAGCGCCATGCCCAGCAGCCAACTCGCTGCCGCACCGTAACGCCGCACCGCGCGCAACCAGAGTGGCACGCAGGCGGCGGCGAAGGCGAAGTAGATGAATAAATAGAGCCCGGAGAGATCCGCCGCGTCGATGCGGTCGCGGATGAAAAACAAGACCAGCGTGGCCGGCACCGAGGCGGCCACGCCACTGGCCAGATACACCAGCAGCAGGCGGCGGAAGGCAACATGGTGCAATGGCTCCAGCGCCGCGCGCAGCCCGTGTAGCGTGTGCTGATCGAGGACGTCGCGCGGCATGGGCGCGGACTTCACCAGCCACAGCCCGAGCACCAGACTGATGGTGAACACCAAGGTGAAGCCAGCGGCGCCCCCGAGTTGTGTCACGGTTGCGGCCACCAGAACGCCGGCCAGTCCCAGGGATTCGCGCCAGGCGAAAGTGCGGGCGCGTTCGGCTTCGTCATGCCCCAAGGTTGAGCCCCACGCTTGATGCGTCACCCCCAAGGCGCTGTAGCCGGCATAGGTCAGCAGCAAAGCCAGGCCCATAACGGCGGCGAAAGTGCCAGGCTGTGGCGCGTAAGGCACGACAGCGGGAAAGCTCAGCAGCAAAGCGAAGCCGAACACCAACACCACACCGCTGGAAGCCATGAAACGCCAGCCGTGACCTGCGCCCATCATGTGATCCGCAAGCCTGCCGATGATGGGATCGAGCACGGCATCGGCCAGCCGCGCCAGCAACAGCATGGCGCCGAGGAAACCGAGCGGAACGGCGTAGCGCGCCGCGAAATGTTCGGGCAGAAAAACGTACAGCGGCAGCGCGACGAAGCTCAGCGCAAACTGCGGTGCGCCATAGCGCGCGAGCTCGCTGGCGGTGTAGGGGACGGGAGCCGGGCTCGGTGGAGCGTCCACCAGAACCGCTGGAGCGGAGGGTGATGCAGCCAAGGCCTGTGCTTGGAGCGCCGATGCAGGGTTCATGGCGCCGCCTGGGCCAGCAGCGCTGTGCGCAAATCGGGCGCGACGGTTTTAGCCGAAAGCCAGATGGAAAAAAACCCCAGCGCAAAGCCGTCGCCTGGCACCGTACCAACTGTTTTGCCGTTGAACAGAAACACCGTGCGCGCGCCGCCTGCGGCCTTCGGTTCGAACAGACCACACAGCACATCGCCATCGCTCACATTGGGGAAAATGGCGCGCATCTGCGCCAACCAGCTGTCCTGCTGCGCAGCGCTGCCCAAGCCCAGCTTGCGGATCTCTTCGATCGATTTGTCGGCAATGGCCGCGCCTTTCAGATCGCGCGCATAACGTAGCTCCAGCGCGAATGGCGCCGCGGTCAGGCGCGCAGTGTCAAGACCCTGTGGGCCGACCCAGAGTGCCGCAGTGTAGACCGTAAAGCCCCACCAGCGAAACACGCCGCTGCCGGCCAGGCGCACGTGGGCAATGGTGCTGGCAACAAGTTCGGGCGATGCTCCTGCTTCCGCCGCTGCATGCGCCAAGCCAGGCGCACCTCCCGCCACCCAGGCCATCGCGACCGCGCCACGCCAGAAGCCGCGTCGGGAGTAGGTGGCGTAAGGCGCGTGGCCTGAATGCAGCATGGCAGGGTTGGTGTTGATGTCGGATGGGGCGTGGGTTTGGTGCGCCCGTTTAAGCGCTGCGGATATGCCGCAGCGTGAACTGCACCACGTCAATGGTTTGCTGCGCGAAACCAACTTCACAGTAGGCCAGGTAGAACTCCCACAGCAAGATGAAGCGTTTGTCGAAACCTTGGCCGTGGACCGCGTCGAGCTGCGCCAGATAGCGCTCGCGCCATAGCGCCAGGGTGGTGGCGTAGTCCTGCCCAAAAGCCTGGCTGTCGACGATTTCAAGACCGAACCGCCTGGCCTGCTCGGCAAAGGCGGCTTGGCTGGGCAACATGCCGCCAGGGAAGATATATTGCTGAATGAAGTCCGTGCCGCGGCGGTACTGCGGAAAAATCGCTTCGGAAATGGTGATGGTCTGGATGCAGGCGCGGCCGCCGGGTTTGAGCTGGCTGGCAAGAGTCTTAAAAAAAATGGGCCAGTAGGTTTCGCCCACGGCCTCGAACATCTCGATGGAGGCAATGCCGTCATACCCACCAGTCGGGGCGATGGCGCCCACATCGCGGTAGTCGCGCAACTCCAGTCGCGCCTGCTCGGCCAGGCCGGCGGCCTGCAAGCGGCGCTGCGCATAGCCGAGCTGCTCAGTCGATAGTGTGAGCCCGTCTACACGCAGCCCTCTGCGCGCGGCGGCCTCGGCAAAGCTGCCCCAGCCGCAGCCGATTTCCAGCACACGGCTGCCTGGTGGCAGGTCGAGTTGACGCAGCACGCGTTCGAGCTTGGCGTCTTGCGCGGCTTGCAGGTTTTGCCCGGGCGCGCTGAACAGCGCGCTGGAATACGTCATGCCGGGGTCGAGCCAGAGCTCGTAGAAGGCGTTGCCGATGTCGTAATGTGTGTGGATGTTGTGGCGGCTGCCGCTGCGCGAATTGCGGTTGAACAAATGGCGAATGCGCGAAAGCAAGGTGCCCCAAGCGCTGCCGTGCAGCGCGCGCTCGACTGCGCTGCGATTGGCCAGCAGCAGCTTGAGTAGGCCGGGCAGATCCGACGTGCTCCACTGGCCTCGGAAAAAACCTTCGGCAAAGCCAATGTCGCCTCGCCGCAGCACGGTGGCGAACATGGACCAATCATGCACATGCATGCAGGCGGGCGGCGCGCCGGCGTCGTGGCAGCCGAAGTGCAGGACGCGTCCATCGGGAAGGCGCACTTCCAAGCGCCCCCGATCTAGGCGCTTCAACAAGGCCACGACCGTGCGCGCGGCAAGCGGCATGCCGGCGTCTGGACGCGGCTGGGCAAGCGCCGGTCGGTCGGTCGTTGCGGACGCCGTGGACAAACGTGTGTTCATCGCGTCACCTCGCTTCGAGGCCGAGCCGGCTTGGAAAAGAAGGGCACGCGCTTGCGCCACAGCTTGAACGCCTGCCAGTGAATGCCGGCCATGACCCCCACCGTCATGAAGGGGTGAGCGACCACGGCGGCGCGTGCGCTCGCCGCCGTGAGTGGGCGCAGCACTCCGCTGATACTTGTTAAGACAAGGGGTCCTTGGGCATCGTCGTGGTCGATGCGCGCCACCATGCGCTCGAGTTCCAGCTCGCTGTGGTCTTGCGGCGCGACGCGACCCCGGCGCAGGAAGCGGAATCGGTAGGTTCCTGCCACGGCGCAGAACGGCGAGACGTGGAATACCTTGGAGGCACGCAGTTCCTGTCCCCAGGCTACAGTTCCCTGCGCGCCGTCCTGCGATGCCGACGTGAGCAAGTAGCAATGGCGCTCGCCGAAGGTGTTGTTGACCTCGGCAAGGATGGCGCACAGCGTACCGTCGGCCCTGTGGCAGTACCAAAAGCTCACTGGATTGAAGACGTAGCCCAGCACACGGGGGAATGTCTGCAACCAAATCTCACCGTCGGCATCCATGATCCCTTGGTCATGCAGCAGGCTGAGCAGCCAGGCCTGACAGTCAGGACCACCGTCGCCGTGGTCGCAGTCGTGAAAGCTGACAAGCCCGAGCCGGTTGCGCGGGATGCACAAAAGCTCTGGATCGTTGGCCAGGGTGCGCATGGGCAACATCAGGAAGAACACGCGATGGGTGAAACGATGGAGCGCGGGACGCAGGCGCTGGTGGTGAACCACGCCGTGCGCGATCATGGGAGTCGCGGAAGCGCTCGCGGGCTCTGCCTGGCTGGGGCGCGTGTGCACCTTCCGCCTCGTTGTGGCGCCACCACCTCCGAGTTGGGCGCGGGGTTTCAGGAAATTCATCGGGCTCATTGCGCCCCCGCCGGCACCGCTTCACGCACGGATTGCGTGGGGTGGCGCCGAATTTGCGTCAGCAGTGCGTCCGCCGCAGCGTAGCCCGCTTGCAAGCCGTCTTCGTGGAACCCGTATCCACACCATGCGCCGCAGTAATACGTGCGGCGCAGCCCCTGCAATGCGCCCACATGCCTCTGGGCGGCGATCGCAGCGGCATCGAACACTGGGTGCGCGTAGCTGATATCCCTCAAGACACAGCGCGGATCAAGCTCGCGTCGTGGATTGAGGGAGACGATGACGGGTTGCTTGAAGGGCACAGGCTGCAGTTTATTGATGAGGTAATGCAGGCACACCGTGGGGCTCTCAAGGTTTGCACTTGCCTGTGCGCTTTCATAGTTCCATGCCGCCCAAGCCTTGCGGCTTCGGGGCAGCACGCGGCTATCGGTGTGGAGCACAGCACGGTTCGGCTGATACGTGATGGCAGCGAGCACCGTCCGCTCGTCGTCGCTCGGGTCGGCGAGCAGGCGCAGGGCCTGGTCGCTGTGACAGGCGAGTACCACATGGTCGAACCATTCGGTGCCTGCGTCGGTGCTGACCTCAACACCCACATCGAAGCGCTTGATGCGCCGAACGGGCGTTTGCAGCCGGGCGTCGGCAAGGTGTCCAACGATGCGCTGCACATATTGCCTCGAACCGCCGCGCACGGTGAGCCATTGGGGTCTATCGTCCACCTGCAGAAGACCGTGGTTATGACAAAAGCGCACCATGGTCGACACGGGAAAGTCCAGAATCTGCTTCGTGGGGCAGGACCAGATGCACGCGGCCATCGGCAGGAAGTATGAGTGTGCAAATTCCTCGCTGTAGCGACCGTCTCGCAAGAATTCGCCAACGTTGCGTGCTTCGCGGCTGAGGCCTTCATGCGCCTCGGCAAGGGCAGTCGCCTCGCGGTTAAAACGGAGGATGTCCCTGAGCATGCCCCAAAAGCGCGGGCGCAGGACATTCGAGCGCTGCGCGAAAACCGTGTTGAGGCTCGCGCCGCTCCATTCGAGCTGACCCCCTCCCGGAAGCGCCCGCTGCACAGAGAACGACATGTCGGACTCCGCAATGGGGACGTCAAGTTGCGCGAATAGGCCAAGCAGGCCCGGATAGGTGCGGCGGTTCAGGACGAGAAAGCCGGTGTCAACGGGGTGGGTGATGCCGCCAACCGTGGCATCGACGGTTTGCGCATGCCCGCCGAAATGACTCCCAGCCTCGAACACGGTGACTCGCGCGTGCCCCCGTAGCTGCCACGCTGCCGCGAGGCCTGCGATCCCGGAGCCGACAATTGCCACGCGCATCATGGCGTGGCGGAGGCGGGGGTCGAACGCTGCGTCGGCATGTGCTGACGGGGCACCGTGGAGGCGCCGCGGTACACGGGCGATGCAGAAATGCTGCCGAGGCGCGGCATGGGGAGGCGGCCAATGCAGGGCGTCGGTGCGACCATGATCCGATGCGGCAAAGCAGCGGGCGCTGCTTGACCTCGGGCATCGAAGCGTTCGGCGAGGTGATGGGTCATGGCGCCGTGAGTGCGTGGGGGATGGGCGACGTCGCTCAGGGCAACCCTGAGCGAACGCCTTGATATGCCGATACGGCGAGCCGTGGAGTGTGAATTCATGCTGCACGCGCGAACGTGATGCGCGCGTAGGCCGAATGGTTGTGGATCGACTCGAAGTTCTCGGAAGCCACGCTGAAGGCGTCAACACGCGGGTCTGATCGAAGGACGAGCGCCACATCGCGGACAAGGTCCTCGACGAATTTTGGGTTGTCGTAGGCGCGCTCCGTGACATGCTTTTCATCCGGACGCTTGAGCAGGCCCCAGAGTTCGCATGACGCTGAGGTCTCCGCAATGCGGATCAGCTCCTCCAAGTGCATGTCGGCGTTGAGCTCAACTGCGAGTGTGAGGTGCGAGCGCTGGTTGTGCGCGCCGTAATTGGAAATCTCGCGTGAGCAGGGGCAAAGGCTGGTCACCGGCACCTGGACGGTCTGTTGCACCTTCGCGGCCTCACCGGCGCGGCCAGCGATGTGCAGCTTCACCTCGTAATCCAGCAGGCTGCTCACACCGGACACTGGTGCCTTTTTCTGCATGAAGTAGGTGAAGCTGAGCGTGATCTCGCCCTCCTCGGCCTCAAGGCGCTCAAGCATCTGAGAGAACATGGTGCGCAGGCTGCCAGGATGGAGGGTCTCGCCGGTTTGCGCTTCGAGGAGTTCGACGAAGCGTGACATGTGGGTCCCCTTCGTGTCGGAGGGCAGGCCAACGTACAGGTCAAAAGTCGCGACGCTTGGCTGGGCTGAGCCGCCCTTGGTGCGGATAAGCACCGGGTAACGAACGCCCTTGACGCCCACTTGCTGAATGGGCAGGTTCCGACGGTCAACGGTGGATTGAATGTCGGGCAACGGTGTGGCGCTTTGGAAGATCTTTTCTGGGGCGTTCATCTGCTGTCCTTTCGAAGGGTTGTGCCAAAATGCATGGGGCAAATCGGCACGTTGCAAAGACGGGAGTGCGGGTGCTGCGCCGACGCGGCGACCGCTGCGAAAAGCGTCGCGTGAGCCTGCAGACCTCAGCCTTTTTGCTTGAGGAGGGCTTCAATCTTGCTGATGAACGCTGTGTTTTCCGGCGTCGTCAGACTGGAATAAACCGCCACGACCTTGCCTTCGCGGTTAATCAAATACTTGTAGAAGTTCCACTTTGGCTGGTCGCCGGAGGCGGCGATGAGTTTCTTGAAAAGGTCATTCGGATTGGGTTCCGTCACATGCGAGGGAGCAAACATGGGGAACTGAACGTTGTAGGTGTCCTTGCAGAACGCAGCGATCTTGCCTGGATCCTTCATTTCCTGGTTGAAGTCGTTCGACGGAAAGCCCAGCACCACCAACCCTTGCGGTCCGTACTTGCTGTACAGCGCCTCCAGGCCCTTGTATTGCGGCGTGAAGCCACAGTAACTCGCGGTGTTGACGACCAAGACGACCTTTCCGGCGTACTGGCACATGTCGATGGGCTTGTCGTCCTGTAAACGTCGAACGGTTTGGTTGAGCAGGGACGGGCAAGTGCCGGACGCCACGGGTGCGGTTGTATGCAGGGGGGGCGACGCCAGAGCTCCTGCTGCATGGGCGCTTGGGTCAAATCCGAAACAACTCAGCAAAAAGGTGGTTGCAAACGCTATGAATGGGCGCATCACGATATTCCGGTTTGGGGTGGGCGAGACTTGGTGACGTGGGGTGGATGATGCAGGATGTCCTAGACAAAATACAATCGATGCTCAATTTGTCCTGGACAACAAAGGGGTTTTATCTGCAATTGTCCAGCTGCGCCTAGGATGTTGCCAGGCAAACGTGCAACCTCGCGCTCAGCCCTATGCCCATCAACGTCAATCCCGACCTTTTAGATTCATGCCATTGCCTTGCTGACTCGTCGATGAGTGAGCGCTCGCATTCCATTGCGTTGACCGTGAGCATTGCGGCGGTCGAGCGCGATACGGGGATCCCGAAGGACACGTTGCGTGTCTGGGAGCGTCGCTACGGTTTCCCCATGCCACTGCGGGGGACGTTGGACGAGCGCCTGTATCCGCCGGAGCAGCTTGAGAAGCTGCTCCTGATCAAGCGATTAATGAGCGCCGGGCATCGGCCGGGCCGTATCGTGCAGCTGCCGGTGGAGCAGCTTGAGGCCCTCGTGCGCGAACATGCGGGAGCGCACAGCGGTGCAGCGCCTTCGAGCGCAAGGGGAGGCGAAGTTCCAACGGCGCGCTTCTACCTGGAATTGCTCAAGCAGCACGACGCCGAGCGCCTGCGTCGCGAGCTGCTGCAAAGTCAGATGCGCCTGGGTCTAGGGCGCTTCGTCGCTGAAGTCGTTGCCCCGCTTGTAACCGAAGTGGGCGAAGCGTGGATGCGCGGTGATCTGGAGATCTTCGAGGAACATCAATTTTCCGAAACCGTGCACCGCGTACTGCGAGCCGGGATTTCTGGCGTGCCGAGCACGGACATGCCGGCCGCAGCGCGACCGCGCGTATTGCTCACGACGATCCCGAATGAGCCGCATGGGCTGGGCCTTCTCATGGCCGAGGCCATGCTGGTGCTGGAGGGGTGCCAATGCGTGTCATTGGGCGTGCAGACACCCGTGTGGAACATGCTTCTGGCTGCCCAGGCCCACCGCAGCGATGTGCTGGTCCTGAGTTTTTCCAGCGTGCCCACGCAGGCGCAGGTCCTGGATGCGCTGACGGAGTTGCGCGAAAGGCTTCCGTCCGGCGTCGAACTCTGGGCAGGAGGTTCGGCACCCGCACTCAAACGTGCGCCGGCCGGTGTGCGTGTGGTCCGTGCACTCGCGTCTTTGGCAGAGGCGGCCGCTGATTGGCGCGCCAGCCATGCGCCTGCGACCGACTGATGGGCAGTGGCGGGATCGCCCGTGCTTGCCGCAAAACCCTCGAGCACCACGTGCAAGGTGCGGGCCATGCCGCATGGTCGGCCGTCACAAGGTGGCGCCACCGCGCCAATGCTCCCACGACTGGGCGGCTAGCCGTATTGGCGCTCCAGCGCGACCGTTCTGGCTGCCAGACACTGACCCGCGATCGCGTTCCTCGGCCCAGTGGCTTTCTCCTCTCGCGCTCATTCCGCGGTGCTGTTGCGTGCCGCTAGTGACTTCGGATCCAAGGGGGCTGCGCTTGGAAAGGCGCCTTCCGAAACAGGACCAAACGCACCATGCTCGCCCTCTCTGAGGCCCAGCGCCTCGGCGTAGACGGAGCGATGGCGCAGCAGGCTGCCAATCACAGAGGCAATCACGCACGCGGGCATCGCGGCCATCACCACGTTGTAGTTGCGGGTGATCTCGAAAACCATGATGGCGGACATGGCTGGGGCGTGGGTGGTCGCGGCCAACAGGCTGCCCATGCCCACGAGAGTCCACAGGGCCTGGGAGTGGCTCGCCTCGGGCACGAGAAAAAGATGGGACACCATCAGACCCAATGCCCCTCCCAGGGCCAACGTGGGCGTGAGCACACCGCCCGGGATGCCCGCCGCGCTTGCTGCGGTGACGGCGATGGTGCGCAGCAGGAATACGGCCGCCACGGTGGACAGCGCCCAATGCTCGACAAGGAACGATTGAACGACGCTGTAACCGTTGCCCCACACCTCCGGCATGAGCAATGACAGTAAGCCGATAACGAGGCCCGCCAGTCCCATGCGCAGCGGCAGGAACGTGACGAGTGACTGGTATTTGCGCCGCGAGCTGTCGAGGAGCCAGAGGAACATCGGGCCGACGAAACCCGCGAGAAGGCCCAGAAGCGAGGCATCCACGAGATCAATGAAGCTCACTGGCGGCACCGCGTGCGCCAAATACAGCGGGCCCGTGGCGAAAAGACTTTGCGTCGTCAGCTCACCGATCACAGCTGCCACCAGCACCGCGGCAATCTCACGCAGCGGCAATCCTCCGAGGATGATTTCGGCGACGAACAGAGTTCCTGCGATGGGTGCGTGGTAGGCACCCGCGAAACCCGCCGCTGCGCCGCAGGCCACGATCAGCCGTTGGTGCGCCGCGTCGGCGTGGCCAATCCGCCCGATGATGGATGAGATCACCGAGGCAAACTGAATCATCGTACCTTCGCGGCCGATGGTGATGCCTCCGCTCACTGCCACCAGCGACGAACCCGTGCGCACGAGGTTGGGAACCAGCGGCAGCCGCCCATCGCCCACACGCACCGCCTCCATGTACTCCGGGCCGCGCGGGCGCTTGATCCAGCGGTGCCCAGCCCACATGACGAGACCACCGATCACGGCGGCGATTGGTGGAATGAGCGCCCGCTTCCATAGGGGCAATCCCGCTGCCGCCGCCACCAGGTGCTCATGCGTGCTGTATATCCGGATCACCGCATACATGGCCTGGCGAAATCCCTCCACCGCCACCGAGCTGACGAACCCGACGGCAGCGGCAATCAGCATCATGGGCACCATCGGATCAAGCCCAAAGCGCATTTGGGCGAGCAGTGCGTGCAGGCGGTCCGAGAAGGTGGATTCAGACATGACGTGTCGGGTAGGTTGCGCGCGGCCGTCGCGGCGAGGCAATCGGCAAGCGCAAATGGTATCGGCTCGCGTGGCGGAAGACCGTGAAAATTGGTGAATGACCGGAGCGCCGGTGCCCGCGCGTCCCCGTTTGATGAGGCGCACAACGGGGTGCGGCTCCGGCTTTGCGACAATGAACAACATGTCCGGTCACCCAGTCTCCAATGCGCTCGTGGATCCCCCCTTCTTGCGGAAGATCTGCCCGGGGGCGCTGCTGCTTCGGGCCGTGGCGGCCCTACCGCGCCCTCTGGTGTTCACCAACGGGGTCTTCGACATCCTGCACCGTGGACATGTGACCTATTTGGCGCAGGCTCGCGCTCTGGGGGCCAGCCTGATGGTGGGCCTTAATTCCGATGGCTCGGTGCGCACCCTGAATAAGGGCTCGGAGCGCCCGCTTAACCCGCAAGACGATCGTGCTGTCGTGCTGGCGGCGCTGGAAAGCGTGAACCTGGTTACGCTATTTGACGAAAGCACACCGCTTGCGCTTCTGGAGCAGGTGCGCCCCGATGTGTACGTCAAGGGCGGCGACTATGCCATTGAAAGCCTGGCTGAGACGGCGCTGGTGCGAACCTGGGGTGGAAAGGCTCTGGCCATTCCCTTGGTGGCAGGCCGCTCCACAACCAATCTCGTGCAGCGCATTCGCGCCGGGCGGGACTGAACCTTTCTTGCCTCTCGCTACGCCAGGCTCCTAGGCACTCTTGCGCTGTGCAGTGGGTGGTATGCGCAGCGCTTCGCGGTACTTGGCAACAGTGCGTCGGGCCACACTAATGCCTTGCGCGGCCAGCCGCTCGGCGATCTCGCCGTCGGACAAAGGCGCGGCCGGGTTTTCCTCCTGCACCATACCGCGAATAATGGCGCGTACCGCGGTGCTCGAAGCATTGCCTCCCGTATCGGTCGCCAAGCCCGAGCCGAAGAAGTATTTAAGTTCGAAGGTGCCATAGGGCGTGAGCACGTATTTCTGCGTGGTCACGCGCGAGATGGTGGATTCGTGCAGCCCTAGTTCATCCGCGATTTCACGCAGGACCAGCGGACGCATGCCGAGTTCGCCGTGAGTAAAGAAGTTCTGTTGCCGCTCGATCACCGCCTGCGCCACACGCTCGATGGTTTCAAAGCGCTGCTGCACATTGCGAACGAACCAGCGCGCCTCCTGCAGCTGTCCCGAAAGGCCTGCGCCGTCGCGCGAGCGGCGCAGCAGATCGGCATACAGGCTGTTGATTCGCAGCTTGGGCATGACCTCGGGGTTGAGCACTGCGCGCCACCGGCGGCCCACGCGTTGAGCGATCACGTCGGGGGTGACGGCCTGTGCGGTCGAAGGCGCGAAGCGCGCGCCTGGGTGCGGATCCAGACGCGCGATAAGCTGCTGCGCGTCACGCAACGCCGCCTCGTCCGCTTCCAGGGCACGAGACAAGCGCTTCCAGTCGCGCTTGGACAGCAGCTCCAGGTGTCCGCCGGCGCACAGCGCCTTGGCCAGATCGCGCTGTGGGCTCGGCGGTTCGCGGCCAAGCTGCAGGCACATGCACTCTGCAAGCGTGGTGGCGCCCACACCGGCAGGGTCGAAGCTCTGTACGAGCTTAAGTCCCATGCGCAGTGCGTCGGCGAGCGCCTCCCGGTCTTCGTCGCTGGCTTGTGGATTGAGTTCGGCGGCAAGCTGATCCGGACCTTCCAGCAAATAGCCATCGTCGTCCAGCGAGTCGATGATCGCTTCAGCCGCGCCACGGTCTGCCAAGGACAGACTCAAGCCAGCAAGCTGGCTGCGCAAATGGGCACGCAGGTCAATATTCACATGAGCCAAGCCCAAGGGGTCGAAGTCATCGTCGGCCTCGCCGCTGCTGCCCTGCCAAGTCTCGCCTGGCGCCGCATCCCACTCACCCTGCTCCGCGCCAGATTGCCAGTCTTCCCGGTCGAGCTTGAGCTCTTGCGTCTCTTCGGTGGATTCCTTGCGTGGATCGACCGTATCGGCCACAGCCGGCGCTTCGGCTGGCGTTTCGGATTCAGCGTCACCTTCCTCGTGCTCAAGGAACGGATTAACTTCCAACATCTGCTCGACTTCCTGCTGGAGCTCCAGGGTGGAGAGCTGGAGGAGGCGGATGGATTGCTGCAACTGGGGCGTGAGCGCCAGATGTTGCGAGAGGCGGAGATTGAGCGTTTGCTTCATGGCCGGACCCTGCTCAAAGGCGGAAGCTCTCGCCAAGGTAGACCTTCCGTACGGCCGGGTTGTTGACGATTTCCTCCGGTTTGCCCAGCGCCAGGACACTGCCTTCGCTGATGATGCAGGCGTGGTCGCAGATTCCCAGGGCCTCGCGCACGTTGTGATCGGTAATCAGCACGCCGATACCACGCGACTTGAGAAACTGCACAATGCGCTGGATCTCGATCACGGCAATGGGGTCGATGCCGGCGAAGGGTTCGTCGAGCAGGATGAACTGCGGGTTGGTGGCCAGCGCGCGCGCGATCTCAACCCGCCGCCGTTCACCACCGGACAGCGCGGGGGCGGGGCTTTCGGCGAGATGCTCGACATGCAACTCACGCAGCAGCTGCCCGAGTCGGGCATCGATTTGGGCTTTTTTCAGCGCCCGGCCGGTGGCATCGCGCTGTAGCTCCAGGACCGCACGCACGTTCTCGGACGCCGTCAAACCCCGGAAGATCGACGCCTCTTGTGGCAGATAGGACAATCCCAAGCGCGCGCGCCGATACATCGGCTGGTGCGTAATGTCTTGGCCGTTCAGATGTATTTCGCCGCCATCGGCGCGCACAAGCCCGACGATCATGTAAAAAGACGTCGTCTTGCCGGCGCCGTTAGGCCCTAACAGGCCAACCACCTCGCCGCCGCGCACGTCCAAGCTCACGTCGCGCACCACCGTGCGCCCCCCGTAGCGCTTTTGTAGGCGCCGCACGCTCAACAGGCCTCCGGGTTGAGTATCCGTCTGCTCGAGCTCCTCCCTCGATTCGAATGTGGCAGCGCTCATGGCTGGGGTCCCAGCTTCGGTGATAGCTTGAGCGCAGGCGCACCCTGCGAGGACCCCGCTGGGGCCTGCGTATGGCGCGGCGAGAGCATGACCCGCACACGACCATCCGGATTGGACGGTGTGGCGCCGCCCTTGCCCCCGACGACGACAAAGACGTCAGTCAGACCGTTGTAGGTAATGACTTGCCCCTGGGCACGATCGCTCAGCTTGCCATTGAGCAAGCGGTCAAGCAAGGCTTGGCCGGTGAACGTCACGACATCTGTCTTGCCGTTGTAGTCGATCGTGACGGCCTGGCCGTGGATGGCCGGTGTGGGCTCGCCAGCCTGGGCATCCATGGCTTGCTCATAGGTGGCGAGCTTGCTCGGACTTCCATAGGCGATGGCGTCGCTGTACCCATCAGGCGTCTGACGCACCTCGACCTTGGCTGCGCGGATCACCATCGACCCCTTCGTGACCACGACGTTTCCAGTGAACACGCTGGTCTGCTTCACGTCGTTGTACTGCATCGCATCCGCTTCAACGTGCACAGGCTGCGATTGGTCAGTCGCAAGCGCCTGTGCACGCACGCCGCCGGGCACGCACACGAGCAGACTCAAGAGCAGCAGAGCTGCGGGGCGAAGCATGGGCATGAAGTTTGCTTTCATGCCTTGCATTGTAGGCATCTGTGCCAGCCCTGCCGGTGTCGTGTGCTGACGCGCTGCCGCATCAGCCGTGCAGGCCAAGGCATGATGCAGACCTGCCCCGCGCAGGCTTTGGCGTCAGCGGTAAAGCCGGGTTCCGCGGTTACTTGGCAGACGTCGTCATGCCTTGGTGAACCTGCTCGATGAGGTAATCCACCGCTTGGAGGACCTTCTCGTTTGTGGGGGTTTGGGGCATGGAGGCGGAAGTCGTGTACATGCCCTGCACCGCCATGGTCGGCACGCCCTGGATCTGGTAATCCGTCACCATCTGCGTGGCGCGCTTGGCTTCCATTTGCACACCGAACGAGTTGTAGGCGTTCATGAACTGCTGCTTTGGAACACCTTTGGTCTGCAACCAGTTAGCCATTTGTTCGGGGTTCATAAGCGCAACGTGCTGCACGTGGATCGCGTTGAACACCGCACCCTGCAGCGCATCCACCTTGCCCAGTGCTTTGAGTGCGTAGTACAGCCTCTGCTGAGGAACGAACTGCGGCGCGAAGGCCACCGGCACGCGCTCGAACACCACGTCGGCTGGCAGTTTCTTGACCCAGGCTTCAAGCAGGGGTTCGAATTCGAAACAGTGTGGGCAGTTGTACCAGAAGAACTCAGTCACGACGACTTTGCCCGCCGGGCTCACGGGTTGCGTGACCGTGAGCTTATCGAACCCGAGCCCTTCCTTGAACGGCGCATTCGCGGCGCTCGCCCCGACACTGAAACCAAACAAGAGCAATGCCGCGATGCGAGCGAACCAGCGAACCATGGTGCTTCCTTTCGAAACGGGTTGAGAGCTTGGAGCGGGGCAAGGACCAAACGGCAGCCCCGGGACTTTACTTTGAGACCTTAACGACTGCAGATTCGATTCCGTTGTCATTCAGAAGTTTCTGCGCCTTGTCCGCTTGTTCGCCAGTGGCATAGGGGCCCACGCGCACGCGGTACAACGTGCGTCCGCCCACGACACGCTCATCGAGATGAGCCTCCAACCCCGTGAAAGCAACCTTCGCTCGCTGGCTCTCCGCGTCATTGCGGTTGCTGTACGCGCCAATTTGCAGGATGTATTGGAGGCTGCCGGCAGTGCCCGGCACCGCAGAAGGGGGTGTGCTGGTCGTGCCTGCACCAGTTGACGAAACCGGATTGCCGGACTGCACAACGCCGGACTGTGGCCGGCCAAGCGATTCGATTGCCTTGGGCGAGAGTGGAGCGCTGCTCACAGGACCGGGCGCCGATCCCCCCGCCACAGGGGCCGGTGCGCCTCCGCCAGCCAGCCCCTGGTTCGGATTCCAGTTCGCGGCGCCTGAGGCAGCGCCTGTGGGCCGTTCCTGGAATCGGTTCATGAACGGGAGCGGTGCCTTGGTGATGTACATGGCTGTGACCAGTGCAATGGCCAAGCCGAGCACCAGACCGACGATCAGCCCGATCAGGGTGCCTCCGCGCTGGGTGCTTGTGTGCCAACGGGGCGTTGGTGCTGGATGGAACATGGCGTAGGAGGGAGGTGGGTGTCGGAAATCAGGCGCTGAGCGCGCCGACGCGGGTTGGCTCGCCGGTGTGGCTCACATGCGTTGCGGGCTGCTTACGCCCAATACATTGAGCGCATTGTGCAACACGTGGCGCACGGCCAGCAGTAGTGCCAGGCGGGCGCGCTTGAGGGGCACGTCATCCACCAGGACGCGCTCGGCGTTGTAGTACGCATGCAAGCTCCCGGCCATGTGACGAAGATAGAAGGCCACGTCGTGCGGGGTGAGGTCAAGCGCTGCTTGATGCAACATCTCGGGATAGGCGGCCAACTGCATCATCAGGTCTAACTCACGCGGGTTCGTGAGGGCCGAAAGATCTGTGTCAAGCAACTCTGCCTCGCTGCCGCCGTCGCGCTCGGCCCATTGGGCCAGCACCGAGCAGATGCGTGCATGAGCATATTGGACGTAGTACACGGGGTTTTCGTCGTTTTGCGCGAGTGCAAGGTCCACGTCAAAGACAAACTCGGTGTCCGCCTTGCGCGAAACCAGGAAAAAGCGTACGGCATCGCGTCCGCGCTGCAAGGCGGTGTCTCGTTCGTCCGGCGTCATATCGTCGCGCACGCCGCCGGACCATTCGATCAGGTCGCGAACCGTGACGTAACTGCCGGCGCGCTTTGAGATCTTGACCTCCTGACCGCCGCGCATGACTGTCACCATCTTGTGCAGCACGTAGTCGGGGAAGTCTTTCGGGATTGTCGGATTCGCCGCCTGTAGGCCAGCGCGTACGCGGGCTACCGTGCCATGGTGGTCCGAGCCCTGGATGTTGATGGCCCGGCGAAAACCGCGTTCCCACTTGACTAGGTGATAAGCCACGTCGGGCACGAAATAGGTATAGCTGCCGTCGGACTTGCGCATCACCCGGTCCTTGTCGTCCCCGAAGTCGGTGGTCCGCAGCCACAACGCGCCATCGTATTCATAGGTGTGGCCGGAGGCGATGAGGGCTTGAACCGTGCGGTCCACGCGGCCCTCCGCGTACAGGCTGGACTCAAGGTAGTAATTGTCGAAGGCGACGCCGAAGGTCTTCAGGTCAATGTCCTGTTCGCGGCGAAGGCAGGTCACGGCGAAGCGGCGAATTGCCTCGAGGTCCTCGACATTCCCGGCGCCCTGCACGGCCTGGCCATCAACAGCCTTGACGGTGGCGCGCGCGAGGTAGTCGCGCGCGATTTCGGCGATGTAATCGCCTTTGTAGGCGGCTTCTGGCCAGGCTGCGTCGGTCGGTGCCAATCCGCGCGCGCGGGCCTGCACGGACAGTGCGAGGTTGTAGATCTGCACGCCTGCGTCGTTGTAATAGAACTCACGGGTCACGGCCCAACCCTGGGTCGCAAGCAGCCCGGCGATGGTGTCGCCGAGCGCGCCTTGGCGCCCGTGTCCGACGTGAAGCGGCCCCGTGGGATTGGCAGAAACGAACTCCACGAGCACTGGGCGGGCCGGGTCCCGCGGCAGGCGGCCGAACTGTGAACCGCTGCGATTGACCTGCAGAACCATCCCCTGCTTGACGCCCGGCGCGAGTGTGAAGTTGATGAACCCCGCACCAGCCAGCTCGATGTGTTCCAGTCCGCGGACCAACTCACTGTCAGCCTCGACGGAGTCAATCAAGTGCTGCGCGATCTCGCGCGGATTGCGCTTGAGCGTGCGCGCAAGTTGCATCGCCAAGGTGCAAGAATAGTCGCCATGCCCTGCAGATTTGGGCCGCTCCAGAACTGCGGCAGGCGCTTGCGCGTGAAGCTTCGCAGCAGCGGTCGAGAGCGTGCGTGTCAACCGGGATATATATTCAAGCATTATGGGCACTGTGGCAATGCAAATCGACGCATTTTAGGGCGACGGGCCGCATTTGGCACAATCCGATTGGCGTGGAACCAAACCCTCGCGCATCAGGGTGCGGTTGAACTTGCCATCAACCAGCTGCTTCGCTTCGTTTCCCTCGTTCCAACCCTTGCTCGGAGTCTGAATATGAAAAAACTCATCATCGCCATCGGCCTGTCCTTCGCCGCGATCACCCTGCCCAGCCTGGCTACGGCCCAGGCTGCGACCACGCAAACCAACAAAATGACCCAGTGCAACGCAGACGCCAAGGCCAAGGGTCTCAAGGGCGAGGAGCGCAAGAAATTCATGAAGGAGTGCCTGAGCGCGAAGGTCGCTGAACCCGCGAAGCCCACAGCGGCAGAGAAGAAGGCGATGCCCGCTGCCCATGAGGGCAAGAAGCTGACCGCGCAGCAGGAAAAGATGGTGACTTGCAATGCGGATGCCAAGACCAAAGCCCTCAAAGGGGAGGCGCGCAAGAAGTTTATGAAGGAATGCCTCAGCAATAAGAAGTAATCCGGGGAAAGCGCAGCGACTCATCAGGACGGTTCGTCCCGTGTCCGCGCACCCGGCGGCGAGCGCCTCCGATGACGAGGGACGCTGCCACGCAACGCCTTGTTTTGCGGTGGAACAGTTCAGTCCTGGACGATCGAGTAGGACGTAAAACCCAGCGTCTGGAGCTTTTGCTCCAGCGCTGTGGGTGGCGCTGCCGCAGACAGCGGACCAATCTGCACGCGGTAATAGCTTTGTCCATGGAGGAGGCCGGGCACGATTTGTACCGGCCCGATGCCGGCCGTCTGCAGGCGGGCGCGCTCGTCTATGGCGTTTTGTTCGACGGTGAAAGCGCCGGTTTGCACGTAGCTCTGCAAGGGGAGTGCCGTCGACCGACCCGGCGCCTGCACGTGCAGTGCCTCGGACCCGGAAAGCTCATCCTGAGCGGCGCCAGACGTGAGAGGCTGAGCTGCAGCGGATCCAGGTGGCGGGGTGTCTGCCGATTCACCAGTGGAATCGCTTGGCTGCAATGGAGCGAGCGCCTGCACCGTGATGCCAGGGCTTTGCACTGCTTGCACCTGCGCCGTCGGCAGGGCCGCCTGCTGTAACAATGCTTGTGAGGCAGACGGATGTTGGGGTGGCCCGGCGCTCACGGTGGGCGTCGCGCCGGCAAAAAGGGGCTCAGGGCGAGTTCGCGTAACGGGTGCGTCTTCAGCTGGCGACGGCGTTCGAGCGGCCATATCACCTTGAAACGCCACGATGCGCACAGGGGCGGTTCCCGTGCTTGCCACGCCAAGGGCCTTGGCGGCTGCGTAGGACAGATCCATGATGCGACTGTCCACGAACGGGCCGCGGTCATTGACGAGCACCAAGGCGCTGCGGCCATTGTTCAGGTTGGTCACCTGCACACAGCTCGGAAGTGGGAGGATGCGGCTCGCGGCGGTAAACGCGCGCGGGCTGAAGGCCGTCCCCATCGCGGTCCTGGAGCCGGATTCCCAGCCATACCAGGACGCCGTGCCATCGGCCTCATAGCCTTCGGCGCTTCGCAAGGGGGTATAGGTGCGCCCCAGCACCGTATACGTGCGGTTATAGGCCGCGCGCAAATTGGGCTGAGGCGCATAGCAGTTGGTATCTGCGTTGACTACCCCACGGCTCCCGGCATGCTCGGACGACATCGGGACGCCGGCGCACCCGGCGAGCAGCGAGGCGAGCAAAAGGGATAGCCATAGCCCCGGATGCGCCCTATTGGCACGCTTTGGCACGGCATCAAGGGCTCTCGGGGTGGCGCTCATCGGTGCATGCGTCGGATCGGGGCCGCGGGATGGTCACGTGCGTTTATCCTACACAGCCGCGCGGCAGAGTGCACGATGCCAGGCGCAGCGCAATGCAAATTGTTTGGCGCGCATGATTGCTGCTGCAACAGCTTGCCCTCTGTTCGTGCAGTTGCCAACAGAGGGCATGGAGCACTCTAGGGTGCATCGAACGCTGGTGGCAAGCGCCATGGCTATGGACCATCTTGAAGGCCCGCATGCCTGTCCTGCAGTTTCAACGGGCCAAAAATTGCCCCCGGGCGATGGCGTGCCGGGCCAAGGCCGCCAAGTGGCTGGATGCGCAATGAGGTGGTGGGTCCTCTCTAGAGAGGGGCGAGGGCCGTGCAAGCGGACGGCGAATGCCCAGCGGATGAGGAGAGGCGTGCATGAGAAAGCGGCCCCCAACCCTCCGCATGCGGGTGCTTGTTGGCCTCGTGCCGTGAGGCATGCGAGGCGTATCACAGCCGTTCTCCAGGCGCACCCTTGGGCGGCTGGCGCGCAAGAAGAAAAAGCCCGCAAGTGTGCGGGCTTCACGCTCGGCCGGCGTACGCCGGCCCCCAAGGCATTTCAGTGCTGGCGGTTGCGCAGCTTGCGTATGGCCGCGAGCTGTGCTGCCAACATCGCGAGTTCACCCTCAACCACTGCAATGTCCTGCTTTTCCTTGGCATGGGCCCGGTTCTCCTGCGCCAATTTCAGCGCCTCCTGGGCCTTGGCCTCGTCCAGGTCCTTGCCGCGGATGGCGGTGTCGGCCAGTACCGTGACATGCTTGGGCTGCACTTCAAGTATGCCGCCAGCGACGAACACAAACTCGTCTTCCGTCTTGTTGCCATCGGCACGCTCGATGCGCACGGCGCCTGGCTTGATGCGGGTGATCAGCGGGGTGTGGCCGGCCAAAATGCCGAGCTCACCCGACTCCCCGGGCAGGGCGACGAACCGGGCCTGCCCGGAATAGATCAGCTCTTCCGCGCTGACCACGTCAATTTGAAAAGTGTTCATGATGACTCCGGGTGCCTGCTGCTGCGCAGAGCCTGCCGCGAGGCGGGCGCATGCTGGGACGATCAGTTCAGCTTTTTGGCCTTCTCAAAAGCTTCGTCGATGGTGCCGACCATATAAAACGCCTGCTCGGGAAGAGCATCGCATTCGCCGTTCACGATCATTTTGAAGCCGCGAATGGTTTCTTTCAGGGGGACGTACTTCCCGGGAGATCCGGTAAATACCTCGGCCACATGGAAGGGCTGGGAGAGAAAGCGCTGGATCTTTCGCGCGCGTGCCACCGTGAGCTTGTCCTCGGGGGAGAGTTCGTCCATGCCCAAAATGGCGATGATGTCGCGCAGTTCCTTGTAGCGCTGCAGAATGCCTTGGACCGCGCGCGTCGTTGAGTAGTGTTCATCACCAATGACGTTCGGGTCGATTTGCCGGCTCGTGGAATCCAGCGGATCCACAGCGGGGTAAATGCCCAGCGATGCAATATCGCGGGAAAGAACCACGGTGGCGTCGAGGTGGTTGAACGTTGTGGCAGGAGAGGGGTCGGTCAAGTCATCGGCCGGCACGTACACCGCCTGAATGGACGTGATCGATCCGCTCTTGGTGGAGGTGATGCGCTCCTGCAACACGCCCATTTCTTCCGCCAGCGTCGGCTGGTAACCCACGGCAGAGGGCATGCGGCCCAGCAGAGCTGACACCTCCACGCCTGCCAGGGTGTAGCGATAGATGTTGTCGACGAAGAACAGAATGTCGCGCCCTTCATCGCGGAACTTCTCGGCCATCGTCAGCCCCGTGAGCGCCACGCGCAGACGGTTGCCAGGGGGCTCGTTCATCTGCCCGAACACCATCGCTACCTTGTCGAGCACCTTCGACTCTTCCATCTCATGGTAAAAGTCGTTGCCCTCACGGGTGCGCTCGCCGACGCCAGCGAATACGGACAAGCCGCTGTGCTGCTTGGCAATGTTGTTGATGAGTTCCATCATGTTGACGGTCTTGCCCACCCCGGCACCGCCGAACAGGCCCACCTTGCCGCCCTTGGCGAAGGGGCAGACCAGGTCGATCACCTTGATGCCGGTCTCGAGCAGGTCCACCGACGGCGAGAGTTCGTCGAATTTGGGCGCTTTGGCGTGGATGGACCGCACCTCATCGCATTGAATGGGGCCGGCCTCGTCGATGGGGCGGCCCAGCACGTCCATGATGCGGCCGAGGGTGCCTTGGCCGACCGGGACGGAGATCGGCGCACCGGTGGCGCCTACGCGCATGCCGCGGCGCAGTCCGTCGGTGGAGCCCAGCGCGATGGTGCGCACAACACCATCACCGATCTGCTGCTGCACCTCGAATGTCACACCCTTTTCCGCCAGACCCAACTCCTGGTCGTCTGCCAGGCGCAGGGCTTCGTAGATGGCGGGCATGTGCTCGCGTGGGAATTCGATATCGATCACAGCGCCGATGCACTGGACGATCTTGCCTTGGGTTTGGGCCGTGGTCATCTGCTTCTCCAATATGCAATAAAGGGATGGGCTGCTTCTTGCCGTGCTTACACGGCGGCAGCGCCTCCGACGATTTCAGACAATTCCTTCGTAATGGCGGCTTGGCGACTTTTGTTGTAGACCAACTGCAATTCGTTGATCACGGTCTTGGCGTTGTCGGAAGCCGACTTCATCGCCACCATGCGTGCTGATTGCTCGCAAGCCATGTTTTCGGTGACGGACTGGTAGACCAGCGCCTCGATGTAGCGCACGAGCAGTGCGTCGATCACCGGCTTGGCATCGGGCTCGTAGATGTAGTCCCAGCCATATTGCTTACGCTCCGCCTCCGAAGTCGTCAGCGCCTTTTTCGGCAGCGGGACAAGGGGCTCCACCTGAGGCTGCTGCTTCATGGTGTTGATGAAGCTGCTAAACGCGATGTAGACCGCATCAATTTCTTCGCGCTCGTAGGCGTCGAGCAGCACCTTGACGGGGCCGACCAGTTTGTCCAAATGGGGTTTGTCGCCCATCTGCACGGCCTGGGACAGGACATTGATACCAAGGCGGTTGAGAAATTGGAGGCCTTTGTTACCTATGGCGCAGCCCTTCACGGTCACGCCCTGGGCCTGCCATTCCTTGATCTGCTGGGTTAATGCACGCAAGATGTTGGTGTTCAGACCTCCGCACAGACCTTTGTCTGTGGTGACCAGGATCACGCCCACATTGCGCATCGGCGCGCGTGCCACCAGAAAGGGGTGGCTGTACTCCGGGTTGGCGTGGCTGAGGTTGGCTGTAATCGCACGCACCTGCTCGGCGTAGGGTCGCGCCGCGCGCATGCGCTCCTGCGCCTTGCGCATCTTGGAGGCAGCGACCATTTCCATCGCCTTGGTGATCTTGCGCGTGTTTTGCACGCTCTTGATCTTGACGCGAACTTCTTTCATTCCAGGCATGCTGGATCTCCTAAGGCGCACCTGCCGCCCAAGCAGTCATCCTGCTCACGCGTGCGTTGGCAGGGTGGATGCGGGGGCCTGGCGAGCATCGACCGATTGGTATGAAGGTGGAATGGCTCAGTACGCACCGCTCTTCTTGAATTCGGCGATTGCCTCCTTCAGGGTTGCCTCGTCATCCTTGACCAGATCCTTCTTCGCTTCGATGCTCTCCACGAGCGCAGCATGCTTCGACTGCAGGTGGTCATGGAGGCCCTTTTCGAAACCCAGAAGCTGCTTGACGTCAATGTCATCCAGGTAGCCGTTGTTGACCGCGTACAGCGACGCGGCGAGCTGCCATACCTGCACAGGCTGGTACTGGGGTTGCTTGAGCAATTCCACGACGCGGCGCCCACGCTCGAGCTGGCGGCGAGTGGCATCGTCCAGGTCCGAGGCAAATTGGGCAAACGCGGCAAGTTCGCGGTATTGCGCCAAATCGGTCCGGATGCCACCGGAGAGTTTCTTGATGACCTTGGTCTGTGCGGCGCCACCCACGCGTGACACCGATACGCCCGCGTTGATGGCAGGCCGTACGCCAGCATTGAATAGGTCTGTTTCCAGGAAAATCTGGCCGTCGGTGATCGAGATCACGTTGGTCGGCACGAAGGCGGAGACGTCACCGGCTTGCGTTTCGATGATCGGCAACGCCGTGAGCGACCCAGTCTTTCCTTTGACCGCGCCGTTGGTGAACTTCTCGACATACTCCTCGTTGACCCGGGCTGCGCGCTCAAGCAGGCGGCTGTGCAGGTAGAACACGTCGCCAGGATAGGCTTCACGGCCCGGCGGGCGGCGCAACAGCAGGGAAATCTGGCGGTAGGCCCAGGCCTGCTTGGTCAGATCGTCATAGATCACCAGGGCATCCTGACCGCGATCGCGGAAATATTCGCCCATCGTGCAACCCGCATAGGGAGCCAGGTATTGCATGGCGGCAGAGTCGGAAGCGGTGGCGGCGACAACAATGGTGTAATCCATGGCGCCGAATTCCTGCAACTTGCGCACCACATTGGCCACGGTGGACGCCTTCTGGCCCACGGCCACGTAAATACAGATCAGATCCTTGCCCTTCTGGCTGATGATCGAATCCACGGCGACGGCTGTCTTGCCGGTTTGCCGGTCGCCGATAATGAGTTCGCGCTGACCGCGGCCCACGGGCACCATGGCGTCGATGGCCTTGATGCCGGTTTGCACAGGCTGCGATACCGACTTGCGCCAGATTACGCCGGGGGCAACCTTTTCCACCACATCGGTGAGCTTGGCATTCACCGGGCCTTTGCCGTCGATGGGCACCCCCAGGGTATTGACGACGCGGCCGATGAGTTCAGGGCCCACGGGTACCGAGAGGATCTGACCGGTGCATTTGACGGTGCCGCCCTCGGAAATGTGGCCATATTCACCCAGGATCACAGCGCCGACCGAGTCGCGCTCAAGGTTGAGGGCCAGGCCGTAGGTGGGTTGGCCATCCTTGTTGGCAGGGAATTCAAGCATTTCGCCCTGCATCACGTCAGACAGGCCATGCACGCGCACGATCCCGTCGGACACGGACACCACGGTCCCTTGGTTCTTGACGTCGGCGGTCGCACCCAAGCCTTCAATGCGGCTTTTGATGAGTTCGGAAATTTCTGCGGGATTGAGTTGCATGGATAGCCTCGGGATACTTGGGCGTTAAGTGCTGCTTACGCTGTGAGGGCGACGCGCATGGAGTCGAGACGTGCGCGCACAGAGGTGTCG
>JABBOE010000072.1 GCA_019351955.1 Pseudomonadota bacterium | reverse complement strand
CCATTTGGTTTGCCTTAGGGTACAGCAGCGCTTACGGCTGGTACTTTCTGCGAAGACCCACGCCGATGGATGCGCTGGCCAAAGGCAATGGGAGACTCGAGGCCATTGAGATTGATGCGGCAACACGACAGCCAGGGCGTGTTTCACAAATCCTGGTCACCGAAGGCATGATGGTGCGCGCCGGCGAGGTCCTAGCCCGCATGGATACTGCACCGCTTGAAGCCCAGCGCGCCGAAGCCCAAGCGCAGATTGAGCGTGCAAAAAACGCCATAACGACCGCAAAAGCCCAACTGGCCCTGCGCGATAATGAACTTGCGGTGGCCCGCGCTGGCGTCGTGCAGCGTGAAAGTGACCTCGTCGCCGCCCAACAGCGATTGGCGCGATCTCAGGCCCTCGTTCGCATGGGAGGAGTAGCCGAGCAGCAGCTCGACGACGATCGCGCACGCGTCGGCAGTTTCCGCGGCGCCGTGAGCGCCGCTCAAGCCCAGGTTGCAGCCGCCCGCTCGGGCATCGAGGCTGCGCGTTCCCAGCTCGTTGAGGCCGGCTCCATCGCACGCGCTGCAGAAGCGTCCATGCAGCGCATTCAAGTCGAAATCGACGACTGCACGATCAAGTCTCCGATCAATGGCCAAGTCCAGTACATCATCTCCCACCCTGGCGAAGTTATTCCCAGTGGGGGCAAAATTCTGAGCCTCCTCGATATCGGCAACCTTTACATGTCCTTCTTCCTGCCCGAGCAAGATGCCGGACGTGTGGCCCTTGGGGACGAGGTGCGCATCGTTCTCGACGCGCACCCGCAGCAAGTCGTCCCGGCGTCGATCTCGTATGTATCGAGCGTTGCGCAGTTCACTCCCAAGACCGTTGAAACACAAAGCGAGCGGCAGAAGCTGATGTTTCGCGTGAAGGCGCATATCGACCCCGGCTGGGCTGACAAGCGCTTGGCGCAGTTGAAAAGCGGCATGCCTGGAATCGCCTATGTACGGCTGGACCAAACGGTGTCTTGGCCGGATGACATACAACGTTCAATGGCACGGTGAAACAGATCTCGCTCTCGGGCACAGCTCCCACCTTGCACGCCCATCCGGTCGCGAGCCTGACCGGCGTCGGTTTGCGATACGGTACGGCCCTTGCTCTTGACAATGTTGATCTGAACATTCCGGCAGGATGCATCGTGGGTCTGATCGGGCCCGACGGCGTTGGCAAGTCGAGTCTGCTTGCGCTGATTGCTGGAGCTCGTGTCATCCAGCGCGGCCATGTCGAGGTGCTTGGCTGCGATATGGCGAATGCGCATCAGCGTACTGGCGTCAGCGAGCGCATCGCATACATGCCGCAAGGGCTGGGCCGGAACCTATATCCAACTTTATCGGTATTTGAGAACCTTGACTTTTTTGGCCGGCTCCGTGGATATGGCAAAGTCGAGCGTGAACGACGCCTGCATGAACTCCTCGCAGCAACCGGCCTTGCACCGTTCGCCGACCGCGCCGTGGGCAAGCTCTCTGGAGGCATGAAGCAAAAGCTCGGCTTGTGTTGTGCCCTTTTGCACGACCCCGATCTCCTCATACTCGACGAGCCCACAACCGGCGTCGATCCACTCTCACGCACGCAATTCTGGGCGTTGATCGAACGCGTTCGCATTTCTCGTCCAGCAATGAGCGTGCTGGTGGCGACCGCGTATATGGATGAGGCGGCACGCTTCGAATGGCTTGTCGCGATAGACGCCGGGCGGCCCATCGCCACCGGGACCCCCAACAGTTTGCGCACCCAAGCAGCCGCGCAGACGCTGGAGGAAGCCTTCATCAACTTGCTGCCGGAGCCAAAGCGCCGTCAACATCACACGGTCGTGCTGCCACCGAGGCAACAATTAGCCAAGGTTGAGTACGCGATCGAAGCGACCGATCTCACGCGCACCTTTGGTGATTTCGTCGCCGTCAACCAAGTCAATTTCCGCATTGAACGCGGAGAAATCTTCGGCTTTATCGGCTCCAATGGATGCGGCAAGTCGACGACGATGAAAATGCTCACCGGATTGTTGCCTGCCAGCGGCGGGAATGTCCGTGTACTTGGCAAGGAGCCCGACCCAAAGGACCTGCAAGGCCGCGCGCGCGTGGGCTACATGACCCAGGCGTTTTCGCTGTACACGGAACTGACGGTTCGCCAGAATCTTGAACTCCACGCAAAACTCTTTCGCGTGCCTGCCGCGATCCGCCCCGACAGAATCGCGGAAATAACATTGCGCTTCGGCCTTGAATCCGATCTGGACAAACATCCGACAGAGCTTCCACTGGGCATACGCCAGCGCCTGTCGCTGGCCGTGGCCGTTATCCACAAGCCTGATCTGCTGATCCTCGACGAGCCCACCTCAGGGGTCGATCCCATTGCGCGCGATGTCTTCTGGCAGCACATGATCGACCTGGCTCGAACCGATGGCGTGACGATTTTTGTATCGACACACCTGATGAACGAGGCGTCACGCTGCGATCGCGTGGCGCTCATGCACGCAGGGCGCGTTCTCGCCACCGGCGCCCCGCAAGCGCTCATTGCGCAGCGCGCTGCGCCGTCGCTCGAACAAGCATTTGTTGCCTGGATCACCGAGGCCGAAGCAGCCGCAGAACATCCGCCAACCGCTCCTACGCCGGTCTTCCCCTTGGGCCAAGCGTCAACGATACCCATGCGCCCTCGCTCGGCCTTTCGACGCGCTGGCATACGCCTGTTGAGTTATAGCAGGCGCGAAGCGCTCGAGCTGCTACGCGATCCGCTGCGCGCAACCATGGCTCTGGCCGGGAGCGTGATCCTGCTTTTCATCATGGGATATGGAATAAGCCTTGACGTCGAGAACCTGCGATATGCCGTCCTTGATCGCGACCAGACCGCCCTGAGCCACGAATACACACACAACCTGGCCGGCTCACGCTACTTCATCGAACATGCGCCGATCACGGATTATGGCCAGCTCGACCAACGCATGCGAAGCGGCGAATTGAGTCTTGCGATTGAAATTCCGCCAAACTTCGCCCGCGACATCCAGCGCGGTCAGCATGCGGAGATTGGCGCCTGGATCGACGCGGCCATGCCCACGCGTGCAGAGACGATCGATGGCTATATCCAAGCTTTGCATGCCGCCTGGCTTGTCGAGTATGCGAAACGCGCAATCGGTCTGGCACTTCCCAATGGAGCCGCTGGAATTGAAACGCGATTTCGTTACAACCCGGATGTCAAAAGCCTCGTTGCGATGGTCCCAGCAGTGATTCCTCTGCTGCTTCTGATGATCCCAGCCATGCTCACGTCGCTGAGCGTCGTGCGGGAAAAAGAACTGGGGTCGATCATCAATTTCTATGTCACTCCGGTCAGCCGACTTGAATTTCTTCTTGGCAAGCAGCTTCCTTACATCGCGCTGGCGATGTTCAACTTCCTGCTGCTATGGGCATTTGCGGTGACGGTATTCGGCGTGCCGTTCACGGGCAGCTTTGCCGCACTGTCAACCGCTGCACTTCTGTATGTCACCACGGCGACCGCCATAGGTTTGCTGATGTCGACTTTCCTCAGGACACAGATGGCCGCCATTTTGGGCACTGCCATCGGAACGATGCTGCCAGCGGCACAGTTTTCTGGAATGCTCAACCCGATATCCTCGCTAGAGGGACCGGCGGCATGGATTGGGCAGATCTATCCGACCACGCATTTTCTGACCATCAGCCGCGGCACATTCTCAAAGGCTCTCGGATTCGCAGATATGGGCCCAGCGTTCACCCCGCTAGCCTTGGCCATACCGGTGCTCATTGCATTGAGCGTGGCGCTGCTCAGGAAACAGGAGCGGTAACGATGGCCTCCGCCGCCAACGTCTTCCACCTTGCAGTCAAGGAGCTTCGCAGCCTATGGCATGACACCGCCATGCTGATGCTGATGGTTTTTGCTTTCACCGCGTCGATCTACACGGCGGCCAGCAGCATCCCCGAGACGCTGCACAGGGCACCGCTGGCGATCGTCGATGAAGATCATTCAGCACTGTCGGCACGCATTCATGCAGCGTTTGCGCCACCCTACTTCCTGCCACCGCCGCTGATCAGCCAGGCTGAAGTGGATCCCGCGCTCGACGCTGGCCGCTACACGTTCGTCCTCGACATTCCGCCAAACTTCCAGCGCGACGTAGTCGGCGGCCGCCAGCCAGTGCTGCAACTCAATGTCGATGCAACGCGCATGTCGCAGGCGTTCACCGGCAGTGGCTATGTCCAGGCGATCGTCAACGGCGAAATCGCCGAGTTCCTGCTGAGCCATCGAACCCAGCAGACGTTACCTGTCAATCTGGCAATACGCAACCGCTTCAATCCGACGCTCTCGCAGTCGTGGTTCGGCGCAATCGCCGAACTAATCAACAACATCACGATGCTCGGGATCGTACTGACCGGCGCCGCACTGATCCGTGAACGCGAACACGGCACCATCGAACACCTGCTGGCGATGCCTGTGACGCCATTTGAGATCATGGCAGCGAAAGTGCTGTCAATGGGCTTTGTCGTGTTGCTTGCCTCGACGCTGTCGCTGATCATCGTTGTGCATGGACTCTTGGCGGTTCCACTATTGGGCTCGCCTTGGTTGTTTGTCGGCGGAGCCGCACTACAGATGTTCGCTGTGACTTCGATCGGCATTTTCATCGGAACAGTCGCACGCTCAATGCCGCAGATGGGTCTTCTTCTCATCCTCGTGCTGTTGCCTCTGGAAATGCTCTCCGGGGGCATGACTCCGCAGGAGAGCATGCCCAAACTAATTCGCATCGTGATGTTGGCTGCACCGACAACACATTTCGTCAATCTCTCGCAAGCGATCCTCTTCCGCGGAGCTGGATTAGACGTCGTCTGGCCATCCCTTCTCGCCATCGCAACGATTGGCACGATCTTCTTCCTGATCGCGTTGGCACTGCTGCGCTGGACGATTGGGAGAATGACTTGAGCGCAGCGCAGGCACTGTGTTCCCGCGCTCAAAGGCAGAGACCTGATTGCCAGTGACGATTCAGCCCTTTCCTGCCCCTTAAGAGAGCGATGCCCTGCTTTTGCACGTGAGCGCGCATCGGCCGCGGGGTATTGGTGGTCTCAGGGTATCGGCTTGGCGGGCGGCGAAGCGTTCCCGTGCTGAGATTCCGACGCAGACTGTGTCGGTGTGGCCACCTGACTTGGCCTAGCGGCCATGGATGTTGCATCGGGGGGCAGAGGAAGATCATGCGCCATGGTTGGCGATGGCTGCGACGAGGCGAAATTCGAGGATGGAATGCTTGGTGCTGCAGATGCAGCCCACGGCGCTAAAGCACCCATTAAAAGCGCGACTTGGGCCGATCGCAGCAGCCTCCAGGAAATCTTGCACAAAGCCCTTGTCGATCGCGGCGACCATCTTGCGGGGTATCGAAGGATCTCGCCGCGATGCGGATAACTCCCAACGGCTGCACACCCCGCTGAAATGCACCGCCACCAACGTTCTGGCACCATTTCTTTTCCCTTGATGTTGCGTCTTCCCATGTTCAATCCGCACGGAGCGCTCGAGACAAATATTGCGCCTTTGAACATCCTTCCTAGACTCGGCGCGCGCTTCCACTGACACGGAACGCCCGGGAGTCCTATGGCGCTCAGGGCAGCGCAGCACGCCTCACGCGACCCGCTTCAGTGGTTTCCTCTGCCTTATTGGGGCAAGCTGCGATGCAGGGCATCCAGCACTGACAACCTCTGCACAAACTTCACGTCTCGCCCGACAGCAGGTCTTTCGACGCGAACATGATAAGGCGGCTGCGCTGCCCGCGCTATCCGTCCCCAGCCCGGAATCGGGTTTCGAGAAGCTAACGGATGACCGGTCCCGCCACCAAACGCCAAAAGCGCTGCCGTGCAAATCAGCGGGGCTTCGGCCGCCGCCTGGCGGGTGAGCCTGCCGACAACGGACAGGTCTTGGCCAAGCCAGAGACGAAAAAGACAGGGAATTCGCTCAACCGACGATGGGGGGACTAAAAATAACTGTTTTTTTGTACAGTTTTTGTGTAGGCTTACGCCCTCTACCGGTTTTCTGTATGCCCCATGTCAGCCGTTACACGCCACCTTACTCAACCCTTGCCATCCGCCATTGCTGCTGCCATCTGGCGGGGCAGCGATGTTGGCCAACCCTTCGGCCAGGTCATCAAAAGCGGGTGGCTCGCGCTCGACCGCGAATTGCCCGGCGGTGGCTGGCCCTGTGGAAGCCTGAGCGAGTTGTTGAGCCCCCAAGCCACTGTCCTCGAGTGGCGTCTTCTCGGAAGCGCACTGAGCCAAGTAGTCGCCAAAGGCGGGCCCATCCTGCTGGTCGGGCCGCCTGAGATGCCCTACCTTCCTGGACTGCAGCACATCGGCGTGGAGGCGCGGCACCTGGTATGGGTGCAAGCTGAGACTTCGACCGAGCGGCTGTGGGCTGCCGAGCAACTGATTCAGGCCGATACTCAAGGGGCGATCCTCATTTGGCTTCCCCAGGCCAGGCCTGAGCAACTGCGACGGCTACAGAGTCATGCCCAGGGAGGCCGCGCCCTCCTTTTTGCCATCCGTCCTGAGATTGCACGACGTGAGGCATCTCCGGCTTCGCTGCGGGTTCTGGCACGGTGTGGGCCGGATTGGGCACTACACGTTCAGATCCTCAAACGACGGGGTCCAGAGCACGCTGGCGAACTGTCTCTGCTTTCGATTCCCGGGGGGCTGCGTTCCGTGCTCACTTCACGGATTCGCAAGCCCTCTGAGTTGTTGCCATCACATCCTGGAGCCGCCCATGCTGTGGGCCGCGTTGCTATCGCCTTGTCTTCCCGACGTCTCGCTGCCGCCGCGTGAGGACAGGCTGCGCGAGGTGGCGACCTGGGCGCTGCAATTCGCCCCGCGGGTCGCAATCGTCGAGGAAGCTGTCCTCCTCGAGGTGCAGGCCAGCCTGCGGCGTTCGGTGGCTGGCCAGCTCTACGCCATGTGATGGGAGAGCAATCATCTGCTTTCGGCGTGCAATCGATTGCCTGGGCACCAACCGGACTGGGTGCTTTGGCACTGGCCAAGGCTGGTATTCAGCATGATGATGATGATGATGGTGGCGAGCATCTGAAGCTGGGCGCGCAACTGGATGTCCTGCCGCTGGAGACCTTGAGTGCGGTACACGCCCATGCCACGACTCTGTCTCAGCTCGGTTGCCGCACCCTGGGTGATCTGCGAAATCTCCCGCGCGGCGGATTGAGCCGCCGGTTTGGCCAAGCCCTGCTCTGTGCCCTCGATCAGGCGTATGGCCTGCGTCCAGAGCATTACTCCTGGTTCGAACTGCCGGAGTCTTTCTCCGCACGGATAGAACTGATGGCGCGAGTCGAAACCGCACCTGCGTTGCTGTTCGGTGCCCGACGGCTACTTCTGCAACTTGGCGGTTGGCTGGTAGCGCGGCAGTGCGGGGTGACAACCTTTACCTTGCGCTGGACGTTCGATCCCCTGCGTCCTCGCGACGCAGGCACTGGAGGTGAACTGGTTATCCGTACCGCATCGCCGATGCGCGACGTCGATCATCTCACCCGACTGCTAGGCGAGAACCTCGCCAAGCTCCGGCTGGCAGCACCTGTGGAGCGCCTTGAACTGCTGGCCAATGAAGTGCAGCCATACTCGCCCCCCAATCACACGCTTGTGCCTGATACCCAGCACGACCGTCAGTCGCTCACCCTGACGCTCGAACGTATCGCCTCCCGACTGGGCGAGAGCCGGGTCCTGCGCCCAGTACTGGCTGAGGATGCCCGCCCAGAGTGGGCACAACGCTGGCAACCGGCATCGATCCCTCTTGCCCAGCGTCCAGCAGCCACCGATGGCATGCCACACCCCACCTTCTTGCTTCCCAAACCACTGCAACTGTCCATGCGCAATGACCGTCCAATCTACCAGGGTGAGTTGCAGCTACTTCTCGGCCCCCATCGCATTGAAGGTGGGTGGTGGCACCGAGTAGAAGAAGGTGGACAGACCACGACCCGACACGTGAGTCGCGACTACTGGGTCGCCTTGAGCGCCCATGCAGGGGTCCTGTGGGTTTTCCAAACCCGGCAAGCAACGGACAAGCCATCCTGGTTTCTGCATGGCCTGTTTGCCTGAAGGATCGCGATGAACAATCTGCCTGTTTATGCCGAGCTTCATTGCCGATCGAACTTCAGCTTTCTGCAAGGGGCCAGCCATCCGGAAGAGCTCGTCGCACGAGCCAAGGCACTGGGTTATGCAGCGCTCGCCCTTACCGACGATTGCTCGTTGGCCGGGATTGTCAGGGCCCATGTCGCCGCCAAGGCAAAAGGTTTGGCCCTGCTGGTGGGAAGCCAGTTCCGGGTGGAGGGTAACGTTTCTTTCACCCTGGTGGTGCTGGCCTGCAACCGCCGGGGCTATGGCAACCTCTGCTCCTTCATAACCCGGTTGCGACGCTCGGCTCCCAAGGGCAGTTACCAACTGCAGATGGATGCGATACGGGGCGACGATCTGGCCGACTGTGTGATCCTGGCCTGCCCATCGCATAGGGCCGAGGAACCCGGCTTGCTGAAACTGGCACATTGGGTACTGAGCCAATTCGCCGGACGCTGTTGGCTGGGAGTGGAGCTGCACAAACAGCTCGACGATGAACGGTGGCTCGATCGCCTGCGTGATCTCTCAGAAACCACATCGCTTCCACTGGTCGCTTGCGGCGATGTGCACATGCATGTGCGCTCGCGCAAGCCCTTGCACGATGTCTTGACCGCCATCCGCCTGGGTCAACCTGTTGACGCATGTGGCCATGCCCTGCAACCAAACGCTGAGCGCTATCTGCGAAGCCGTCCCCGATTGGCGTTGAGCCATTCCCCAGACTTGCTGGACGAGACGCTTAAGGTAGCGCAGCGTTGCAGCTTCTCCCTGGATGAGTTGCGCTACAACTATCCGGACGAGGTGGTTCCAACAGGCGAAATGCCCGATGCGTATTTGCGGCGGCGTGTATATGAAGGCGCTGGGAACCGCTGGCCTGATGGGATAGCTGCCTCCATACAGGCTCTCATCGAACACGAACTGGCTTTGATTGCCGAGTTGCGTTATGCGCACTATTTTCTGACAGTCGATGACATCGTGTCCTTTGCCAAGTCGCGCGGCATTCTCTGCCAGGGACGGGGCTCGGCCGCCAACAGCGTGGTGTGCTATTGCCTTGGAATCACCGAGGTTGATCCTGCGCGCATGCAGGTACTGTTTGAACGATTTATCAGCCGCGAGCGCAACGAACCCCCGGACATCGACATCGACTTCGAGCACGAACGGCGTGAAGAAGTGATTCAGTATCTCTACACAAAGTATGGCCGCGACCGTGCGGCACTGACGGCCACAGTCATGACCTATCGGCCAAAGAGCGCCATTCGGGACGTCGGCAAGGCACTCGGCTTTGATTTACGCACGGTCGACCGCCTTGCGCGCAATGTGCAGTGGTGGGACGGGCGCGAGATTGCCTGTGAGCGACTGCTCGAGATTGGTCTCTCGCCGGATGACCTCGGAGTACGGCAGTGGATGGCACTGGTGCGGCAACTGCAAGGGTTCCCTCGGCACCTGTCGCAGCACACGGGCGGCTTCGTGCTTACCGACGGACCACTATCTCGCATGGTACCGATCGAGAACGCTGCAATGCCCGAGCGCACAGTCATCGAATGGGACAAGGACGACCTGGATGCCATGGGAATGATGAAGGTGGACATACTGGCTCTGGGCATGCTCACGGCCATCCGCAAGGCCCTGAATCTGATCGGTGAGCGTCAAGGGCGGATGTTTGTGATGCAGGACATCCCGCCGGAAGACCCTGCCACTTACTCCATGCTGAGCCTGGCTGACTCCATTGGAGTTTTCCAGGTCGAAAGCCGCGCCCAGCAAGGTATGCTGCCGCGCCTCAAACCTCAATGTTTCTACGACCTGGTCATCGAAACGGCCATCGTGCGCCCAGGGCCGATCCAGGGGGGCATGGTGCACCCCTACCTCAACCGGCGTCAGGGCAAGGAACCTGTCACCTACCCTAGCCCGGCTTTGAAGCAGGCGCTGGAGCGCACTCTGGGCGTGCCGGTCTTCCAGGAACAGGTGATGCAAATCAGCATGCTGGCGGCCGGATTCACGCCGGGCGAGGCCGATGGTCTGCGCCGCGCGATGGCGGCCTGGCGGCGCAAGGGCAACTTGGAGCAATACCGCGAAAGACTCATCGGCGGCATGACATCGCGAGGTTATGACTTGGCGTTTGCCCAAAGCATTTTCGAACAGATTAAGGGCTTCTCCGAGTATGGTTTCCCGGAAAGCCATGCCGCCTCCTTTGCCCTGCTGGTCTACGCCAGTGCTTGGATCAAGCGGCACCACCCGGCAGAATTCCTGGCGGCTTTACTCAACAGCCAACCGTTAGGCTTCTATAGCCCTTCGCAGCTGGTCCAAGACGCCAAGCGCCATGGAGTCAGGGTAGAGCCTATCGACGTGATGCACAGTTCCTGGGACTGCAGCCTGGAAGGACACAAACACATGCCGACGGTGCGACTTGGGCTTCGGTTAGTCAAGGGCTTAGGGCGAGACACTGCCATGCGCATTGTGGAAGCGTCCCGCGTTCAGCGTTTCAAGAGTGCAGAGGATCTGGCGCGACGGGCGCACCTGGACGGCACCGAAATGCGCAAACTGGCCGCTGCCGATGCCCTGCAGTCGCTCTCAGGACACCGGCGCCAGCAAATGTGGGAGGCTGCAGCTGTGCAAACAATGCCAGAGCTCCTACGCGAGATACCGATCGAGGAGGATCGACTGCAGCTTCCTGTGCCACCGGAAGGGGAAGACATCGTGTTCGACTACGCCGCAACGGGTCTGACCCTGCGTCGGCATCCCCTGGCGTTGCTGCGGCCACTATTGGCCAAGCGCCGGTTATGGTCAGCGGCTGAACTGGCTGCAGCACCCAACGGGCAACTGGTACGCGCCTGCGGCATTGTGACGTTGCGCCAGCAGCCCGAAACGGCCAAAGGCACAACATTCATCTCGCTCGAAGATGAGACAGGCGTGGTGCAGGTGATTTGCTGGAAGGATCTGCGACAGCGGCAACGACAGGTTGTGTTGCGGGCCCGGCTGCTGGCCGTGGCAGGAACGTGGCAACGCGAGAGCGGCGTGTGCAACCTGATCGCCGGACATCTCGAAGATTTGACACCGCTTCTGGGTCGCCTGGTGACAAAAGGGCGTGAGTTTCATTGAGCGCAGGTGCGCATCGCCATCCACAGACGCTAAAGCTGGAGCCACCTCAGTCCCAAAATGTGCTGACTTTTGCTGCGAGGTCCACAGTTGCCGTGCGACTGCCCGATGGACCTGCGACCTCCTGAATGGCCGCCCTCGGCACGTCACGATCGAACAACCCAGCGATATCCTGGGAAATGAAGCGGCTCGGGGACGCATACACATGACGATCGCCATAGCCTGACTGTTGCTGGACATAAAAGCGCTGCGGCACGATCAGCTCCAGATGCTGCCGTGCACGGGTCATGGCCACATACAGGAGTCGACGTTCCTCTTCGATCTGCTGTGCGCTTTGCGTGGACAGGTCCGAGGGCATGCACCCATCGACGACGTTGAGCACATAAACCGCCTTCCACTCCTGCCCTTTGGCCGAGTGAATCGTGGAAAGAATCAAATAGTCCTCGTCACGGTGCGGTGCACCAGCCACGTCGCTGGTTGCTTCAGGAGGGTCAAGCGTCAGCTCGGTCAGGAAACGCTCTCTGCTCAGGTAGCTCGCAGCAATACGCTGCAGTTGCAGCACATCGGCCTGGCGTACCGTGGCATCCTCATACAGCCGATCCATTTGCGGCAAATACCAATCAGCCGCGCACCGCAAGTCATCCGGCCAGTTGCCTCGTCCGCCTTCAAATCGCAAGCGGGTATACATCTCGCAAAAACCAGCCCAGTCGCCCTGCGCAGCAGGTGGCGCTTTGAACTGCAGAAGGCCTTCAACCGGATCCGCGCTAGCGGCCATCGCATCGATGAGCTTGCGTGCGTTTGCCGGCCCCATTCCAGGAATCAGCTGCGCAACTCTGAAGCAAGCCAGCTGATTGCGGGGATTCTGCGCTCCGCGCAGGATCGACAGCAGGTCCTTGACGTGCGCGGCCTCCAGAAATTTGAGCCCACCAAACTTCACGAAGGGAATGTTTCGCCGGGCGAGTTCGAGTTCAAGCGCCGCGCTGTGATGCGCGGTGCGGAACAAAACGGCTTGGCTCTTCAATGTCATTCCATCCTCCCGCTGGGCCAACACCTGGTCTGCAACCCAGCGCGCCTGTGAAACTTCATCGGCCACGGTGACCAATCTGGGTCGGCTCGATGAGGTGCGATCGGTCCACAGCTGCTTGGCGTAGCGCTCAGGTGCCAAGGCAATCACTGCGTTGGAAGCCTCGAGGATGGGCTGCGTGGATCGGTAATTGCGCTCCAGTGTGACCACGCGCGCCGGCACAGGGTATTGCTGCGGGAAGTCAAGGATATTGCGCACATCGGCAGCGCGAAAGGAGTAGATCGACTGGGCGTCGTCGCCGACCACGGTCACGCCGCGTCCGTCGGGCTTCAGCAAGAGGATGATCCGTGCTTGAAGCCGATTTGTGTCCTGGTATTCATCGACCAGAACATGATCAAACCGTTGACCGATTTCTGCGGCCAGTTCTGGTTCGGCCATCATCTGCCCCCAATACAGCAGCAGATCGTCATAGTCCAGCACGTGCTGGTTCTGTTTTTCCTGCACGTAGGCCTTGAACAGCTGCTTGAGTTCACCCTCCCAGTTGATACACCATGGATAGCTTTGCATCAGAACCTCACCCAAAGGCAGCTGACTGTTGACCGCACGCGAATAGATCGATAGACATGTCCCCTTGAGCGGAAATCGCGTCTTGGTTCCAGCCAGTCCAAGTTGCTGCCTCTGAATGCCGAGAAGGTCTTCAGCATCGCCACGATCGAGGATCGTGAACTGGTCGCTCAGCCCGATTCGCGGGGCATATTCCCGCAGCAAGCGGGCGCCAACGCTGTGGAAGGTTCCTGACCAATGAAAGCGAGGTGGTGATTGTGCAGTGCCTAGGCCCAGAGCCTGATGCAAAAGGCTCCCCACGCGCCGTTCCATTTCAGCAGCTGCCCGGCGCGAAAAAGTGAGCAGAAGGATGCGCTGGGGATCGGCGCCGCGCAGAACCAGACGCGTGACCCGCGCCGCCAAAGTCATGGTCTTCCCGGAGCCCGCACCGGCGATCACCAGCAAGGCGCGCGCCGTCGCAGGTGCCAGACCGTGTTCGACGGCTTCAAGTTGCCGCTCGTTGAGGTTACTGAAAATTGTGGGCGATGATTGAAAGGTGGCAGTCGACATTCGAGTGCTTCAGCTTAGCGCGGCATTAAGCTGGCTAAGCATACAGCAACATGAGCCACTTGCCGCCAGACATTAAGGCGCCCTCGGGTTTCCGAACTCGCCTTGTCGTCCCTCATCGTGACACAGCAAGCAACACTGATTCAATGCCTGCTGAGACGGAAATCCCCATCTTTCGACCCTTATCTGACATCGCCACCGCTTGCGCGAAAAGGGCAGAGATTCCGATGGCGCTCACGCCTGCATCAAGCCAGCATGCGTCGCCTCGGTGGGTTCCTGCTGCTGGCAGCATGACAGCACCTCGCACTTCACAGGCGATCCGGTCGTGTCCCGCCCTTCTTTTCAGGATAAATCGACCGCATCGGGGAACCGGCCGCAAAACTGACAAGGACGCCTGTGGCATCCGCGCTGTCCTTCCCGGTCCTGGACGGCGAGGCTTGTCGCGCAACGGGTCAATGTTGGCCTCCCCGAACCAAGCGTCGATGCTCGGGCCAGCCGATCCGCGGGGGTGCACCCATCGATGGCCGCGCATCGTGAGCAGCAATTCAGCCGCCAAACTCCAGCGGAAGCCCCACATAGTTTTCGGCGATCATGCGCGACCCCGCTTCAGAGTGAATCAGATAGTCAAGTTCGGCTTCCTGAAATTTGGCCTCGATGGTGCCTTCGTTGGGAAAGCGGTGCATTAGGTGGGTAAACCACCATGAGAAACGTTCGCCTTTCCAGATTCGCTTGAGGCAGCGCTCGGAATACGCATTAATGCCGGATTCACTTTTGTCCGTGTAATACTCGATAAGCGCGTGGGACAGGTATTTCACATCGGTCGCCGCCAGGTTCAGACCCTTGGCACCGGTAGGTGGCACGATATGCCCCGCGTCCCCAGCGAGGAACATGCGGCCGAAACGCAAAGGTTCAGTCACAAAGCTGCGTAGCGGCGCGATGCTTTTTTCGATTGATTGGCCTGTCACCAAATGATCACGGGCTTTCTCATCCAGTCGCAAGCGCAACTCCTGCCAAAAGGCTTCGTCCGTCCATTCTTCGACCTTGTCCGTCAATGGCACCTGCAAGTAATAGCGGCTGCGTGTCTTGCTGCGCTGTGAGCAAAGTGCAAAGCCGCGCGGGCTGTTGATATAGATCAGTTCGTCGTGCACCGGCGGGGTATCAGACAGCAGGCCCAACCAACCGAACGGGTAGACCTTTTCGTATTCCGTGATCGAACGACGCGGAACGCTGGCGCGGCACACACCATGAAAGCCATCGCAGCCCGCAATAAAGTCACAATCAATCTCATAGCTCTTGCCGTCCTTTTCGTAGGTCACGCGTGGCTTGGCACTGTCAAAGTCATGAACGGCAACGCCATGGGCTCCATACACGGTGTGCAGATCCGCTGCAACACGCGCGTCCATCAAGTCCTTGGTGAGTTCTGTTTGGCCATAGACCATCACCTTCTTGCCTCCCGTGAGCGTCTCCATGTCGATGCGATTTCGTTTGCCGTTGTAAAGCAGCTCGATCCCGCGATGAATCAGGCCCTCCTTGTGCATACGCTCACCCACGCCCGCTTCATCCAAAAGGTCGATGCAGACCTGCTCCAGGATTCCCGCCCGGATGCGCGACAAGACGTGGTCGCCCGTCTGACGCTCGACGATGATGGCATGGATGCCAGCCTTGGCCAGCAACTGCCCCAGAAGCAGCCCGGATGGTCCCGCGCCAATGATGGCAACTTGAGTTCGCATGTTGTCTCCAATTGAAATGGTCAATCGAGCTTAGGTGAGCTCAATTGACTTGAAAGATCGGCTCCGCTGATAATGCGCGATGATTGCGCGTTTTGCGCGATCATCGCGCAAAAATAGGAATCGATTTAATGCCCATCGCGAAGGCTGACTACATCGAAGGCATGGCCAAGGGATTGGCTGTGCTTGAGAGCTTTGATACCGAGCGTCAGCGCTTGAACGCCACACTGACGGCTGCGCGTGCGGGAATTACTCGGGCCGCGGCGCGACGTCATCTGCTCACGCTTGCTCACTTGGGCTACCTTGAGACCGACGGGAGTTACTTCTGGCTTTCCAGCAAGGTGCTTCGTTTTTCGGGAAGCTATTTGGCATCTGCGCGCTTGCCCCGCGCAATTCAACCCGTCCTGAATCGCCTAGCGGTCCAGGCACAGGAGTCATTCTCTGCAGCAGTGCTTGACGTGGATGAGGTGGTCATCATCGCGCGCAGTGGAAACGACCGTAACTCGGCTTCAACCGTCAACAGTCGCGTGATCGCCTACGGCCTTCATCTGGGCGCGCGACTGCCGGCTCACGCGACATCCACCGGGCGAGTTTGGCTAGCCGCCAAGTCTCGCGCGTCCTTCAACGCATGGATGGAGGGGCGAATATTGCCACGGATGACACCGCTGACAACCACCGATGCGCGAGCGCTTCGCAAGATCATCGACAAGGTTCGCCATGACGACTTTTGTTTCGCCAGTGAAGAGCACGAACTCGGGGTCCATGCGCTTGCCGTTCCCTTGCGAAATGCCAATGGCATCACAGTTGCCGCACTCAATGTCGTGGCATCCCAGGTGCGCATATCGTCGCTGGCCATGCAACGGGACATGCTCCCGCTTTTGCTCGATGCCGCAAGGGAACTGCGCCCTATTCTGTGATGCGCCTTTTTTGAGGGTCGCGCCGCATGCGGTGTTGTTGATCGGATGCGCGGCAAGCCACGTCTTTGAGGGCGTGGAAGGACGGCGCGAATGCCACAAGATCCGTGTGGCGCTTGTGGTCGGTTCGCTCGATGCTGTCGATTTATATGGGCTATCCATTTAGCTCCACAAGGCGGAAAATAACGGGATGACTGATGTCAATCCCGTAGCT
>JABBOE010000071.1:11237-16210 GCA_019351955.1 Pseudomonadota bacterium | reverse complement strand
CTCCGGCAGGCGGGGCAATGCCATACCTGCGCATCTTTTCCAGACCCTCTGCGCTAATCCAGTCGCTGCTCCACGCCGGCGCACGCTGCTGGCTGATGCGCACGGGCCCGAGCCCTTCGCACTCAAGCGCTTGGGCCACGCTGCGCGCGATTAATTCAGTGGCTGGGCAGCCCGAGTACGTCGGCGTGAGCACCACGTCAAGCACACCGTCGCTGCTGTGTCGCACATCGCGAACGATGCCCAGGTCACAAAGCGAAAGGACGGGGATTTCCGGGTCAGCCACCGTATGAAGCACGGCCCAGGCGCGCGCCTTGCGCGCTTCCGCGGCGTTTGCCGAAGGCACCGTGCTCACCACGCGCCCCCGGGGAAACTGCGCTGCATATGCTGCATTTCGGCAAGGATGTAGCCCATATGCTCACTATGGATGCCCAGCCGCCCGGTGCTGAGAAAGGGTGTGTCGGCGGGCACAGCGAGGCCAGCCCCATCAAGCGCAACCGTCATGTCGCGAAGCCACGCACCATGCAAATCGGCCCATCGCGGGCCCAGTCCGCTCGCGGCCGCAGCATCGTCCACGGCGTCGGGGCTGAACAACTCGCGGGTGTACGGCCACAGCAGCTCAAGCGCTTGCGCAACGCGCCTACGTGACTCGGCAGTGCCGTCGCCCAGGCGCTCCAGCCAATCGGCAGCGTGGACATGGTGATACCGCACCTCCTTCACAGCCTTGCCCGCAACTGCAGCAATCTCCGGATCCTCTGATGCCTGGAGCTCGCCCCAGAGCCGCTCGAGCAAAGCGGACACGATGAGATTGCGCACCGTCGTGAGTGCAAAGTCTCCACGCGGCAGCTCCACCAGCGTTGGATGGCGATAGTCGCGCTCATTGCGCAAGAAGGCGAGTTGGTCTTCATCGTAGCTCTGCCCGTCGAGTTGACCGGCTCGCGTCAGCACGCCCCGCGCCTGTCCGAGGAGATCGAGCGCGATGTTGGCCAGCGCGATATCCTCTTCGAGAATCGGCGCGTGGCCACACCATTCCGACAGGCGCTGCGCATGAATGAGGCAGGTGTCGCCAAGTCGCAGCAGATATTGCACGGATGGATCGGCGCTGATGGCAATCGATGCTTGCATGGTCTGCACCTCACATGTGGTCGACTTCATCGGGCAGCTTGTAGAAGCTCGGGTGACGGTAGACCTTGTCTTCCATCGGATCAAAATACATAGCCTTGTCGCCGGGATCACTGGCGACAATCTGGTTCGATCGCACCACCCAAATGCTCGTTCCCTCCTGCCTGCGCGTGTACACATCGCGCGCCATTTCCAGCGCCATCTTGGCATCCGGCGCGTGCAGACTGCCGCTGTGCTTATGGTCCAGCCCGGCCTTGCTGCGCACGAAGACTTCCCACAATGGCCACTCGCTGGCTGCGGTGCGCGCTTCGCTCTTGCTGGCATTTTCCGATGTGTCCTGCGTATCGCTCATCATGCGTCTCCGGAATTAGGCTTTCAGGCGGCCCGGGATTGGGCTATTTCACGCTTGGCGGCGTGGGCCATGGCTGCTTCGCGCACCCAGGCACCGTCCTCCCAAGCCTGGATTCGCGCGCGCATGCGCTCGCGGTTGCAGGGACCGTTGCCGCCGATGACGCGCCAGAACTCATCCCAATCGATCGCACCGAAGTCATAGTGCTTGCGCTCCTCATTCCAGCGCAAGTCAGGGTCGGGCATGCTCACGCCGAGCACCTTCGCCTGTTCAACCGTGGCGTCGATGAACTTCTGCCGGAGTTCATCGTTGGACATGCGCTTGATGCCCCAGCGCATGCTCTGCGCGCTGTGCGTGCTCGCGTCATCCGGCGGGCCAAACATCATCAGGCTGGGCCACCACCATCGATTGACCGCGTCCTGCACCATCTCGCGCTGCGCCTGGGTGCCGTCTCGCATCGTGGTTAGCAATGCGTCAAAGCCCTGGCGCTGGTGGAAGCTCTCTTCGCGGCAAATTCGAATCATCGCCCGCGCGTACGGCGCGTACGAACAGCGGCAAAGCGGCACCTGATTCATGATGGCGGCGCCGTCCACCAGCCACCCGATCACGCCAATGTCAGCCCAGGTGAGCGTCGGATAGTTGAAGATGGAGCTGTATTTCGCCTTCCCTGTGTGCAGGGCGGCAATCATCTCGTCGCGCGAAATGCCGAGCGTTTCGGCAGCGGCATACAGATACAGGCCGTGCCCGCCTTCGTCTTGCACCTTGGCCAGCAAGATGGCCTTGCGCTTGAGCGTAGGCGCGCGCGTGATCCAGTTACCCTCGGGAAGCATGCCCACGATCTCCGAATGCGCGTGTTGGCTGATCTGGCGGATGAGCGTCTTGCGGTAATGCTCGGGCATCCAGTCCTTGGGCTCGATAAACCCGCCGTCGTCGATGCGGGCGTCGAAGCGCCCGAGCAACTGCTGCTCGGTTGCCGAGCGCGCGGCGCCAGGCTCATCCGAACCCTTGGGCATGAGATCCATCGCTTGCGTGTACATGGTGCAACTCCTTGATGGTCGAACGGCGGTCCTCGTCCGTGGCCTCGCTCAGCCCGTTTTCGGGCGGTGGTCGATCACACGCCGGGCCTTGCCCACAAGGGTGCGCTCGATTGAGTCGGGCGGCAACACATTGACATGCGTGCTGATGCCCACTAGCGTCTTGATGCGGTGCGTGACCCAGTCAGCGACCTTCTGGCGCTCAGCATCAGATACATACCCGATGGACGGCTGCAACTCGCAATGCACCTCGACCTTGTCAAGGTGGCCGTCGCGACTGAGATGGATCTGGTACTGGCCGGAGAGTTTGTCGTGCGCCAGCACGATTTCCTCGATTTGCGTCGGAAACATGTTGACCCCGCGCACGATGAGCATGTCGTCGCTTCGCCCGACGATCTTGCCCATGCGACGAAAGGCGCGTGCGGTCGGCGGCATGAGGCTTGTCAGGTCGCGGGTCCGGTACCGAACGATCGGAAGCCCTTCCTTCGTCAGTGTGGTGAAGACCAGCTCGCCATCGCTGCCGTCGGGCAGGACCGCGCCTGTGACGGGATCGATGATCTCAGGGTAGAAGTGGTCCTCCCAGATCACGGGCCCGTCTTGCGTTTCCACACATTCGCAGGCAACCCCCGGCCCCATGACCTCGCTCAAACCATAGATATCCATAGCCTTCAGGCTTGTCTTCGACTCAATCTCCCGGCGCATCGCCTCGGTCCAGGGTTCCGCGCCGAAGATGCCGATGCGCAGCGCGCAGTCGCGCGCATCAAGCCCCTGGCGTGCGAATTCCTCGATGATCACCTGCATGTAGCTTGGCGTGACCATGATGATGTTGGGTTTGAAATCACGGATGATCTGGACCTGCTTCTCCGTCTGCCCTCCCGACATCGGGATCACCGTGCAGCCCAGGCGCTCAGCGCCATAATGGGCACCAAGGCCTCCGGTGAACAGGCCATAGCCGTACGCCACGTGCACCATGTCGCCGGGTTTTCCGCCGGCGGCAACGATGGATCGTGCAACCAGGCTGGCCCAGGTGTCGATGTCGCGCGTCGTATAGCCGACGACGGTCGGCTTGCCGGTTGTGCCTGATGAGGCGTGCACCCGCACAATCTGCTCGCGCGGCACGGCAAACATCCCGTAGGGGTAGTTATCACGCAGATCGGACTTGCCCGTGAAGGGAAATTTGGCCAGGTCCTGCAGGCTACGCAAATCATCGGGATGCACGCCGTGCGCGTCGAAGGCGCGCCTGTAGTGAGGCACGTTTTGGTAAGCGTGCTGCAGGGTCCACTGCAGCCGCTTGATCTGCAGGGCAGTGATTTCATCCCGACTTGCCGTTTCGATGGGATCGAGCGCGGCTCGATTGGGGCTCAGCATGACAGTTTCCTCCTCCTATGTCTCATCGTCTGCCGGTGCAGGACCCATGGCTTCGACGACCGGCCTGCCCTTGATGCGGTAAGAGCGCCCGCGAAACAATGCCACACGCTCCGCGCGTTGATTGCTCACAACCACGTCGTACACACCCGTGCGCCCGCTCAGAGCCTGCTCGACGCAGGTGGCTTCCAGCACGTCCCCGAGTTTGGCCGGAGCGATGAAGTCGATGCTCAACCCGGACGCCACAGTGATCTCGTTGTAGGCATTGCAGGCGTAGGCGAAAGCAGTGTCCGCGAGCGTCGCGATGAGCCCACCATGACACATGGCAAAGCCGTTCATCATGTCCTGCCGTACCGGCATGCGGACCCGGCTGCTGCCGGGCCCCACGGTGACGATTTCAATGCCAAGGGCTCGCGCGGCATGGTCTTGCGCCAGCATGCGATCGCGCACGCGCTCGGCTGTGCGCTGCGCTAATGGCTCGGCCGCAGCTGCCGCAAGATGACGGGGTTCAACCATCGCAATCACTCCTGTGCAGCAAGCACGCATGGGTTGGGCCCGACACCATCGGGGATACCCTCGAAGCCTTCATCGCTTTTGGCGACAGCCCTCTGCGTAGACCTTGCGCTGATGCAGCCGGGCCGCTTCTTTCAGTGCCACAGGCATCACCATGTGGGCGATGGGCCCATCCCAGAAGCGATGGCGGACGTGGCGCCGAGGCGGGTCTCGACCCCTCGCAAACGCCACAGATCGATTCCGGCGCGTGCGACGGCGACTGCGCGACCCGGGTACACATCGCCGCGCGCGAAGGCTCGGCGCGCTCGCCTGCGGCGCCGCGGCGCCAACCGTCGAAGGATGCAAGGACCTGCATGGGCTCAGCGATCGGTAAAGTGGGCTGTTCGCTTTTGCCCGAACGCCGCTACGCCCTCGGCAAAATCATGAGCAAAACCGAATTCACGCTGCGCCTGCGCCTCTGCATTCAGTGCATGCTCGAGCGAGCATGTCAGCCCCTGATCAAGCAAGGTTCGCGTCTTCACCAGGGCCTGCGTGGGCAAGCGGCAAAGACGCTCGGCCAAGGCCCGCACCTCGGCTTCGAAGGCCTCATCCTG
>JABBOE010000071.1:0-11227 GCA_019351955.1 Pseudomonadota bacterium | reverse complement strand
ATAGAGCAACTTTGCTATATTCCACTTCTCCAAATATTTGACCCACAGCACCCATTTTAATAGATCAATCCGATCTGCTCGGCGCGCTCTGCCGGCAGCTTGTCGCCCAGCATCGCCATGCCCAGCGCCTGAGCGCGCCCAACCAGGCGTGGAAGCACCCACGTCGCGCCACTGTCGGGCACGAGGCCAATCGACGAAAATGCCTGGATGAAGACGGCGCTGCGCTTGGCCACGACCACATCGCACAAAAGCGCCAGCGACGCGCCCGCCCCTGCTGCAACGCCCCCGACCGCCGCCAGCGTTGGCACGGGCATCGACCGCAGTCGCAGCATCAACGGTTTGTAATGGCGTTCAACCACGTCGCCGAGATCCTTGGGCTTGCCCGCTTCGTTGGCCACTTCCGGGTCCTTCAGGTCTTGCCCAGCGCAAAACGCACGCCCTTCCCCCTTGAGCACCACACAGCGCACGCTGGTGTCGCGCGCTGCGGCGTCCAATGCTTTCACTAATGCCGCCGTCAAGTCGGCGTTCAGACTATTGAGTGCTTGCGCGCGATTCAGTTTGAGACCCAGAACCGCGCCTTGGCGCTCGACGAGCAAGCTGGATGCAGGGTATTGATCCATCGCAAGATTTTTGAGGGCGGAAGTGGAATGGCGCAGCCGCATCGGACGAAAACAATATTGACCAACCGGTCGGTTAATCTTAAGCTTGCCAAATGTTTGATGCAAGTCAAACAGTCATCCGGACAAACCCGAGGAGAGATCCATGCCCTGCTACGCCATTGATGGCGTCATTCCAGTCGTCGACCCAACGGCCTATGTTCACCCCAGCGCCGTGCTCATTGGGGACGTCATCGTGGGTCCCGGCTGCTACGTCGGACCCTGTGCCAGTCTGCGCGGGGATTTCGGCCGCATCGTGCTGGACGAAGGGGCAAACGTGCAGGACAGCTGTGTTATGCACGGCTTTCCGGGGCACGACACCGTCGTGGAACGCAATGGCCACATCGGCCACGGTGCCATCCTGCACAGCTGCATGGTGCGACGCGATGCGATGGTCGGCATGAACGCTGTCGTTATGGATGATGCCGAGGTCGGCGAACAATCGATTGTCGCGGCCTGTGCCTTCGTTCCCGCCGGCATGATCGTCCCACCCCGTACGCTCGTCGCCGGCATGCCAGCCACGATCCGTCGCGAACTCAAGCCGGAGGAAATCGCCTGGAAGCTCGAGGGCACGCACACCTACCAGGACCTAACCCGGCGCTGCCTGCAAAGCCTTCGTGAAGTCGCCCCACTGCACGCCGCCGAGCCCGATCGCCCCCAACTGCGAGCACCAGCGGTCGAACCGCTGATCGCGCTCAGGCGCAAAAACACGGCGCCATCTGAACCATCACGCTGAAGAGCAGAGGCCCTGCGCTTGGGCGTTGCGAATACAGGGCCTGCTTGCCACGCCGAGCGCGGGCGCCACGCTTGCTCGACCTGACGTCAGATGCCAGGAGCGCTGAAAGCTCACCCCCACGTGACTTTGTCCCCGGTCGCCGGCACTGGCGCATCCAGCGCCATTTCGATGTCGGCGCGCAGCGCGTCCGGCTGCGTTTGGGGGGCGTAGCGGCGAATGACCTGGCCGTCGCGGCCGATGAGAAACTTCGTGAAATTCCACTTGATCATCTCAGTGCCAAGCATGCCACTGGCTTCGTCCTTGAGCCATCGCCATAACGGGTGGGTGTGCGAGCCATTGACGTCGATCTTGTCGAACACGGGAAACTCCACGCCGTAGTTGGCACTGCAAAATCGGTCGATCTGCTCCGCGTTTCCGGGTTCCTGGCCCCCGAACTGGTTACAGGGGAAGGCAAGCACTTCAAAGCCGCGGTCGCGGTAGGCGTGGTACAGCGCCTGCAAGCCCGCGTACTGCGGGGTAAAGCCGCACTGGCTCGCGGTATTGACAATGACCAGAACCTTGCCGCGCCATTGCGCCAGGGGTTGCGCGCGACCCAAAATGTCGGTCGCCGAAAACTCGAATGCACCGTGAACGGCAGGCACGGGCTGGGCGGGATGCGGATCAACGGCTTTCAAGTCGGTGTCTCCCGAGGCGGGTGCGCTGGCAATGCCGGGCGCCGGGGGCGCACCGCCGCAAGCAAAATGGCCAGCAAAATAAGGCTACCACCAATCAGCTTCTGGCGGCTGAGTTGTTCGGCTCCCAGAACGACGGCGCTGCCGCTGGCGAACACGACTTCCACCGTCATCACCACGGCCGTGAGGCTTGACGGCAGTCGCTCAGCGCCGTACTGCAAGCCCAGATTGGCGACAAGAAAGGCCAGCGACAGCCCTGCGACGGGCACCAGCCATTGCGCGCTGGGCGCAGGAAGGGGGCTGCCCAATCCGCTTGCGGCGAATACGGCCGCCAGGGCGCCCGCCACGATCGTGCCCCCGGCGAACATGGCTAATCCGCGCGCCTCCGGCGGAGTCTGTGCATATTTGCGAAGAAGCACGTTATTGAGTGCAAAGAAAAATCCGCCGGCCACGCCCAGCCAGTCCGCCAACTGCCGCGGCAGCGGGAGTCCTCCGCCCGGCGGCCACAGCACAACCATCGCCCCCACGAGTGCAAGCGTCAAGCGCACACTCACCAATTTCGTCAGACGCTCGCCCAGGAGCCAGCGTGCGAGCAGGGTTGCCCACACGGGCATCAGGTAAAACAACAGGACGACACGCACGACATCGCCCTGCGTCACGGCCCAGTTGAAGGCAGCGTTGGTGGACCCTGACGCCAGCAAAATCAGCCACAACGGCGGTTTGCGTAGCAACTGCCCGAGTGCCTGCGGGCGCCATGCCAGGATGGCGACGCTGCTGACGCCATAGATCAGCGCGGTCGCCCACAGCGGGTTGAGCCCGAGCACATTCAGATGGCGAAACGGCCACCATGAGACGCCCCAGACCAGCGCGTTGAGCATGAGCCCGGCGATGGCAATCAGGGTTTGGCGCGAGCTGTGCATGCCGACTCAGTGACCAGGTGCTTCGCGCATTCCCGCAATGCCCCGGCCTAGCGTGGCGGCCGAGAGCTCGCCAATGTGCACTGCCCTCAGACGCCCATCAGCGCCAATAAACAGCGTGGTGGGAAACCCCGGCGACCGGTAATGCGCCATCAACGCCTGATTCGCGTCAAGCAGCACCTCTGGTGGGTGCAAATGCGCGGCTTGTAGAAAGGCGCTCACGGTCTGTGCAGCCTCTCCCTCGTTGACCAGCACGATGCGCACGCCACGTAGGTTTGCCGCAGCCTGTACGAGCATGGGCAACTCGCGCCTGCAGGGCGGGCACCACGTCGCCCACATGTTGACCACGAGGGGCTGGCCCCGCAGGCTTTGCAGCGCCACGACCCCGCCACCCAGCCGAGGCAGGCTGATGGCCGGCAGCGGGAGGCTCGGGGGCTGAAACAGGCGCAGCACACTGAACACTGCCAGCACCACGGCGGCACCAGCTGCACTGCTCACGGGCAAACTGCGCCGCAAACGCGGCCTGCGCCAAGCCACGACGGCCACCGCGCATAGCCCCGCGGCCCAACCGGGCCATGAATCGAAGCCGCCGTCACGCACATCCAGGATGGACAGCAGGTCGGGGTAGTCGGCCCGGTGCCGAAGCACGAAGGCCATTCGCGCTGCGAAGAGCGCGAGCACCAGGAGCGGCAACAGTGCAGGCTCCGCGTTGCCTTGACCGTGCCGCTGCGCCATGGCGCCAACGTACACCGCCACCGTGTACCCCAACACCAACACAATCGGACCCCAAGGCAGCACCAACGGCCCGAGGCGCAGGACGTCCATCGTTGCTTGCATGTGACTCAGCGCCCCGCTTCGTGCCGTGGCTCGCCGATGATCTGGGTCCAGTCACGCTCACGCATGTTGCGTGCGTTCCAGCGCATCACCAACCACATATTTGCAACCACGAACGCTCCAAACAGACCGATGATCCACTGAATCGACAGGTCAAACTTGATGAGCAGCGCGTACATCGACAGCATGGCCAGCACGCTCACGTTTTCGTTGAAGTTCTGAACTGCAATGGAGTGCCCTGCGGACAGCAACACATAGCCACGGTGCTGCAGCAGCGCGTTCATCGGCACCACGAAATATCCGGCCATTGCGCCAATGGCCACCATGAATATCCCGGCCAGCAACAGGTACAGAGGCAGATGCACCTGGCCGATGGCAAGCTGCATGTCGGGGACCTCGCTGCGCGTGTACAGCGACAGCACCATGCACAGGATGCCCATGCCCATACCAACCGGCAACACGTTCAGGCTCTTTTTCAGCGGCACCCGGGTTGCGGCCCATATGGCGCCTGCCGCCACGCCGAATGCGACGGTGGCCTGCAGCGTCGCCGCCTTGCTCAGATCAAGGCCTAGCGCGTACTCGGCCCATTTGATGACGATGAATTGCAGCGTGGCGCCGGCGCCCCAGAACAACGTGGTGACGGCCATGGAGATCTGGCCAAGCTTGTCGGTCCACAAGACCTTCATGCAGTGAAGAAACTCGACCAGTTGCTTACCCGGGTGGGCGGTCTGGTGCGGGTAGCGCGCGCCGGTGTCAGGAATCTTCAAATTGCACAGCGCGGCAATGACGTAGACAAACGCGATCACCGCCAGCGCTGCCTCGGCAACCGTCGCGATGCCCAGGTGCGACAGCAACGGCAACCTGAGCAAAAAGTCACTGGCAGCCTGGCTGACGAGAAAGCCACCCAAGACGGTACCGAGAATGATGGAACCCACGGTGGTGCCCTCGATCCAGCCGTTGGCCGCCACGAGTTGCTGCGGCGGCAGCAACTCGGTGAGGATCCCGTATTTGGCGGGCGAGTAGGCGGCGGCCCCGAGCCCGACCACACCATAGGCCAGCAGCGGATGCACGCTCACGAGCATGAGCATGAGGCCCACCAGCTTGACGATGTTGGTGACAAACATCACCCGGCCCTTCTGGAGCGAATCCGCAAAGGCACCCACGAAGGGTGCCAACAGGACATAGGAGACGGTGAAGAAAAACTTCAACAGCGGCGTCATCCAGCTTGGCGACTGAAGTTGCACCAGAAGCGCGATGGAGGCGATGAGAAGCGCGTTGTCGGCCAGCGACGAAAAAAATTGCGCGGCCATGATCCAGTAAAAGCCTCTTTTCATCCCTTTGTCGTCCCTCAGCGGCTGCGGTGTGGGCGTGTGTCGAAATGGAGCATCGGAAGGCGCCACAGGCGCTCCGCAATCACCCGGCCCATTCCCGTCCAAGCCCGATGGGCGCCTCGTGCTCGGGCTGCCGCGGCGCGAACCTGTCCACAGGCTCCAGACGACGCGTGCCGCCAACGGGCTGCGGCTTTATAGCACAGGGCGGGAACGACAATTTGCGGCGAACTACACTGCGCCATCACCTCGCAAAACCCATGCCGCGCCCCATCCGAGCCACCATTCACCAAAGCGCCCTCACCCACAACCTTGCGCGCGCGCGCCGTGCCGCGGCAGATGCCAAGGTGTGGGCCGTCGTCAAGGCCAATGCCTATGGCCACGGGGTCGACCGCGTATTTCCTGCGCTGCGCGCGGCAGACGGTTTCGCCTTGCTCGACCTGGCCGAAGCAGAAGCCTTGCGCGCGCTGGGCTGGGGCGGACCCATCCTGCTGCTCGAGGGGTGCTTCGGCCCGGATGACCTTCAACTCTGCGAGCGGCTCAATCTGTGGCACGTGGTGCATGATGTTGCCCAATTGAACTGGCTTGCCGCTCGCCGCAAGCCGCGCGCCCACCGCGTGTTCCTCAAGATGAACACCGGCATGAACCGCCTGGGATTTGCCCCGGAGCAATACCGCTCGGCTTGGGAACGCCTGCAGCAATGCCCAGCCGTTGGCGAGATCACCCACATGACTCACTTTGCCACCGCCGACGGCCCCCTGGGGACTGCCGACGCATTCGACCTGTTCCAGCGCACTACGGCACTTTTGCCCGGTGAGCGCAGTCTGTGCAATTCCGCTGCGCTGCTGCGGCACGGCAACAGCCAGCACAATGACGTCACGCACCCGCCCGCGGTCCTTCCAATCGCTGCCGTCCACGCAGGCACGGCGCCAGCCACGCCGAGGCGTCAGCCGCGTCCGAGCCTCGCGCCACCCGCGGCACTCGGCGAACACCAGCAAACACAGCGCAACACGGCAGGCGAGATCCTGGGCGATTGGGTACGCCCCGGCATCATGCTGTACGGCGGTTCACCCACAGGCTTGGCACCGGATGCGGAGCACTGGGATCTGCGCCCTACGATGAGCCTGCTCACCCGCATCATCGGCGTACAGAACATTCCGGCAGGTGCAAGCGTGGGCTATGGGGCTTCCTTTACTGCACCGCAACCCATGCGCATTGGCGTGGCGGCCGTGGGCTACGCCGACGGCTACCCCCGCCATGCGCCCACAGGCACGCCGATTGTCGTGGACGGAGTGCGCACCCGTGTCGTCGGGCGCATCTCCATGGACATGGTCACAGTGGATCTGGACCCCGTACGCGCCGCCGGCCGGGCCGCCGACGTGGGCAGTGCGGTGCTGTGCTGGGGCCACCACAACGGCGCGGAACTGCCGATCGACGTGGTGGCCGAGGCCTGCGGCACATTGGGCTATGAGCTCATGTGCGCACTCGCACAACGCGTGCCGGTGCAGGTGGAGTAATGGCCGCGGCCAAATCGGTGTTTGTATGCAGCGACTGCGGTGGCCAATCAGCCAAATGGCTCGGCCGCTGCCCGCAGTGCGGCGCATGGAATAGTCTGATCGAAACCGTGCCGGCCGCGGCGCCACGCGCCGGGGTGCGCACGGGTACGGGCGCCACATCGGCAAGGCACGCCGCGCTTGCACCGGCGTCGACGGTGCAAAGCCTGCGCACGGTACCCGCCAAAGCCCAGCCGCACCTGCCCACAGGGATCGCCGAACTCGACCGCGTGCTTGGCGGCGGACTGGTGGCCGGCAGCGTCGTGCTCATCGGGGGTGACCCCGGCATCGGCAAGTCCACACTGCTTTTGCAAGTCCTTGCCCATTTGAGCACCCCGGGTGCGGCGGCGATGCAACATGCTGCGGCGGACGCCCGCGTGCCGGCCCTCGGGCCATCGCACGACGCCGGGGGCCAGCGGGAAAGGGTGCTTTACGTCAGTGGCGAGGAGTCCGCCGCGCAGGTGGCGCTGCGCGCGCAGCGCTTGGGACTGAAGGACCATGACGTACGGCTGATGGCGGAAATCCAGCTCGAACGCATCATTGGCGCGTTGGGCGCTGAGCAGCCTGATGTGTGCGTCATCGATTCCATCCAGACCGTCTACACGGAAATGCTCACCTCGGCCCCTGGCTCCGTGGCGCAGGTTCGGGAATGCGCTGCCCAACTTACGCGGATGGCCAAATCGGGCGGCACCTGCATCGTGCTGGTGGGTCACGTCACCAAGGAAGGCGCGCTTGCCGGACCGCGTGTGCTCGAACACATGGTGGACACTGTGTTGTACTTCGAAGGCGACACCCACAGCAGCTACCGGCTTATTCGGGCTATCAAGAACCGCTTCGGGGCCGTGAACGAACTCGGCGTGTTCGCGATGACTGAACGCGGGCTCAAGGGCGTGTCGAATCCCTCGGCCTTGTTTCTCTCCCACCATGGTGCGCCCGTGGCCGGCTCCTGCGTGCTGGCCACGCTGGAGGGTACACGGCCACTTTTGGTGGAAGTGCAAGCTCTGGCCGACACGGCGGCCTCTCCGAGCCCACGACGCCTCAGCGTGGGCCTAGAACCCGCTCGTCTGGCCATGTTGCTTGCCGTGCTGCACCGCCACGCTGGAATCGCCTGTGGCGACCAGGACGTCTTTGTCAACGCGGTGGGTGGCGTGCGCATCACCGAGCCTGCTGCCGACTTGGCAGTCCTTTTAGCCATTCAGTCGTCCCTCAAGAACCGCCCCCTGCCGCGCGGGCTGCTCGCCTTCGGCGAAGTGGGGTTGGCCGGGGAAATCCGCCCGGCCCCACGCGGCCAGGAGCGCCTTCGTGAGGCGGCCAAACTCGGATTCTCCGCCGCCATCATTCCTGCGGCCAACGCACCCAAGACTGGGGGGGCACGATTCGAAGGGCTTGCGCTGCATCCCGTGCACCGCATCGACGAAGCGCTGGATGTCGTGCGCAGCTTGCAGGGTTGAGCCCCACTTCACACCGTTCGCCCGATATCGGGTCTCCGCGCAGCCCCGGCCGTGCCGGGAATCGGGCTCGGCACCAAGGCAGTGACCGCGCGGCAATTGACAGGCCGGACCGAATGCAATTGGCGCGCTCTCGCCCTCGCCTACACTGATTCATCACAACAACTCTCGGAGTCTGCCGTGAACGACGCCCTGTCCGCCTTGCTTCTTGCCCTAGGCCGCGTGCTGATGGCCGCGATCTTCGTGCATGCTGGCCTGTCGAAGATCGACACCTATGCCCAAACTGCAGCGTTCATGCAGTCGCACGGCGTGCCCGGGGCAGTGCTGCCACTGGTTATTCTGCTCGAACTGGGCGGCGGACTGGCCTTCGCGCTTGGCCTGTATACGCGGTTCATGGCCGCTGCGCTGGCGTTGTTTTCGATTGCTGCCATCGCGATCTTCGTGCTGCCGCCCGAAGGCCGCATGGGGATGATTGTCATGTACGCCGAAGTAGCTATGGTGGGCGGGTTGATTCACTACGCGGTCCGTGGCGGCGGCACGCTCGCCGTTGATCGGCTGCTACGCGGACGGCGTCGAAGCCGCTCGGGGGGCTTTGCGAGCTGATGGGGTTTTGCCCTGGAGCCTTCGCTACCACCCAAGGGGGCGTGACTTTGGCGGGAGGCGTCACACCACCGCCGTGCCGCGCACTCGACATCACGCGCGGGGGCCCACAGACGAGGTCCAACACGCCTCATGCGCGTTGGACCTTGGAGTCCACCGTCAAGCCCCGGCCAGCGCCCAGTGACCCGGCTCGCCCGCAGGTTCCGGCCCGCCCGGGTCCACGGTTCGAGGCACCAAGCGCGCTGGTTCCGCGCCCGTTCCCGGCTGCACGGCCAGGATCTGCCGGTGGAAACGGATCACGCCGAGCCGATGCGCCACGCTCACCAAAGTCGTGTGCGGAAGCTCACGCTGCAGCAGCTCATACATGGAAGCCTCCGTGGGTGCGTCCAGCGCGCTGGTGGCTTCATCGAGGAACAGCCAGTCCGGCGCGACCAAGAGCGCGCGCGCAATGGCCAGGCGCTGTTGCTCCCCCGGAGACAGGCGCTGCATCCATGTATCGGTCTGGTCCAACGCGGCAAACAGATACGGCACCCGCGCCAGAGTGAGCACGTCGCGCAGACGTGAGTCGTTGAAGTTTGCCGGGACCATCGGGTAGGCCAACGCTTGGCGAAGCGTACCCATGGGCAGGTATGGCTTTTGCGGCAGAAACAAGGTACTGCCCTCGGGCAGCCGGTAATGGGTTCCCTCGGCATACGGCCAGATCCCTGCCAGCCACCGCACCAGGGTGCTTTTGCCCAGGCCGGAGGGCCCGACAAACAAGGTGTGTTGTGCCGGGGCGATGCGCTCACCCGCCGCCTGAAGCAGCGGCCGGCCGTCCGGCGTTGCGATGCGAAGGTCGCCGAGGTCGATTCCCCGCCCGACCTGCTGACTCGCTGCCATTCCCGGTGAGTCATCCGCTGCTGCAGCGTGCGCCACTTCGCTGCCATCCAGAAGCTCGCCCACCGGCACATGCCGTACCGCTTCAACCGATATCACAAAGGTGTACAAACGTTCCTGGGTTGCGCGCCAATCGACGATCCGTCCATACGCGTCGATGAACCACGACAAGGCGCCTTGCACCTGGCCGAACGCGCTGGCTGTTTGCGTAAGACCGCCGAGCTGGATCTTCCCGGCGAAATAACGCGGAGCGGCAACCAGGATGGGGAAGATGATGGCGAGCTGCCCATAAAACGAGCTGTACCAGGTGAACAGCTTTTGCCGCTTCATGATGCCCCACCAGTTGCTCCATACGTTGGCAAAGCGGCTGGCGTGGCCTTCGAGTTCGCGCTCCTCACCGTGATACAGCGCAATGCCCTCGTTATGTTCGCGCGTGCGCGCCAATCCGAAGCGAAAGTCCGCCTCGTAGCGCTGCTGGTTGAAATTGAGCTTGATCAGGGGCTTGCCGACCTTGTGAGCGACATAGCTGCCAATCCCGGCGTAGGCCACGGCGACCCACACCATATAGCCGGGAATATTCAGACCCCACAGCTTGAGCGCTCCCGAAAGGGTCCAGAGGATGGTCAGGAACGACACAAGCGTCACCAGCGAGGAAATGAAACCGAAGAAAAGGCTCAGGGAATCGTTCACAAAACTGCGCACGTCATCGGCGATTCGCTGATCGGGGTTGTCCGTGTTGCCCTGGCGAAGCGACATGCGGTAGTGCGCACCGCCCACCAACCAATCCTTAAGAAAAACCTCCGTCACCCAACGCCGCCAGCGGATTTGCAGCATCTGCAAGAAGTACTGAGAGTACACGGCCAGCACGATGTACGCGAAGGCGTAGCCGGTGAACACGAGCAGAAGATGCTTGAACACGGCAAACTTGCGCGCCTGAAGCGAGTTATAGAAGTCGTTATTCCAGTAGTTCAAGCGCACGTTGACCCAGACGATGGCCAGATTCATCGCCAGGATCACTAACAGCAGAGCCCAACCTTTCTTCTTGTCCTCCGAGACCCAATAGGGCCTCGCGAGCTGGATGAAGTGCCGCACGGAAAATCGGTAGGGTGGCGCTTTGGTGTCGGACATGGGTGGCATGGCGGCAGGACGAAAGGATGGAAATCTCGACGCTCGGACCGAGCAGACAGGCACTCATTCGGCGCATGAACGGAACATCGTGCCCACAGCATAGCCACGAGCTCTTAGTTGAGACTGAATCCGCGAAAAACCATGACAGCTGCGGGCAGCGCGACGTGCTGAACGCAGCCGCGGCGCGCCAACACCAGTCGGCGGATCTCGGGCCTGCCCGGCAGACCTGCTCACGGCCAGGACGGCGTGGCGCTGACAACCACGACGGTCCTTTGGCGCCAGCCCGTGACGTGCCCGCAATCCACGCCCCGCAAATCGGGGAGACAAACTTCATGATCGATGGGAAATCGTGCCGATCAATAGAGGAGAAGGGAGAAGGCCAATTACTATGGGCGTCACGCATTTGTCATGCACTCGATATAGCCTCCATGGGGCGCCCCCCAAGTCCTTTGCCCGTTGTTGACACACCTGCGCACCCGC
>JABBOE010000282.1 GCA_019351955.1 Pseudomonadota bacterium | reverse complement strand
CACCATTGCAACACCCACCAATTCTGAGGAGGAAACCATGTTCGTGATCTTCAAGGGCGACAAGGACATGTCAGGCAGCGACAAGAAGAGCGATGGCGGCCTGAAGTCGGGTGGCAGCGACGGCCACTGATTTGGCGAGCATTTGGGGACCGGGTGGGAACCAGCTGGTCCCCACCACCCGATCATCAACTAATTGGCCCGGCGTCGTCGCGCCTCCATCGGATCGACGAGAAGCGGACGGTAGATTTCAATCCGATCGCCATCTTGCACCAGATCATCGGCGCGGACTCTACGGGAAAAGATGCCAAGTTGCGCCGAATCGAAGAGTCCGCCTGGCAGCAATGACAATATCTCCGAGGCCTCAATAGCCTCCAACACCGTGCTTCCAGCGGGCAATTCGACGGTCCGCCGGGTAACCTGCCCCGCCCGCGCGTGCACAACTTCGACCGAAAGCTTTTTTTCATCCATAGACACGTTCCGCCTCACGGCAGAAATCGTCGACCATGCGCCCGGCCAGCCCCTGAAATCCCAATTTCAAGGCTGCTCCACCCAGGCGGTTGGCGTAGTCGAAATCCAGCGCCAGGGTGACCTTGCAACCGGAATCGCCCAAGGCGAGGAAATTCCAGACACCTTCCAGAGTGCGAAATGGACCGTCGACCAGACTGAGCTGCAAACGAAGAGGAGGATCGAAGTTGTTGCGCGTAGTGAAACTCTGCCGAAACCCGGCGAATTTCAGATCAAGCCGCGCTACCAGCGAATTACCTTGACGTTCGAGAATTTCAGCGCCGACACACCAGGGGAAGCGCTTTGGGTATGCTTCAACCTCATTGACCAGGTCAAACATCTGCGCAGGCGAATACTTCACCAGTGCGCTACGACGAATTTCGATCACGGTAACCTCTTCAAATCACGTTCGGTTTGCCCCGCTATGCGGCGAAACCGGCATCAGGGCGACAAAGCCCGAGTTTAACGGACATGGCCAAGACGAAGGACAAAGACAGCAAGGGCGGAGGCACCATCGCGCTCAACAAGCGCGCCCGCTTCGAGTATGCGATCGACCTGCGGTATGAGGCCGGCGTGGCCCTGCAAGGTTGGGAGTTGAAGGCGCTTCGCGCCGGCCGGATCAATTTCGGCGACAGCTATGCCAGCGTCAAGAACAATGAAATCTATCTGGTAGGAGCCTCGATTCCGCCCCTGATCAGCGCGTCAACCCACGTGGTCGCCGTGGATCGACGCACCCGCAAGCTGTTGTTGCATCGCAAGGAGATCGATCAGCTGGTCGGCGCTGTGGAGCGCAAGGGCTATACGCTCGTGCCGACCGCCATGTACTGGAAGGGCAACAAGGTCAAGGTGGAAATCGGCCTTGCTCGTGGCAAGCAGGAGCATGACAAGCGCAACACCGAAAAGCAGCGCGACTGGCAGATCGAAAAACAACGCACCATGCGATCGCACAATCGTCCCGCTTGATCGGCACAACCCACAGGACAAAAAAAGCCCCGCTCGACGGGGCTTTTTTTGTCCTCGCGCTACAGCAGGAAATCAGGCGAAGGGATCATCCAGCACGATGGTGTCTTCACGGTCCGCACCGGTCGCCACCAGAGCAAGGCGGCAACCGGACAGCTCTTCCACGGCGCGCAGATAGGCGCGAGCGGCAGGTGGCAGCTTGTTCCAGTCACGGATACCGGCAGTGGATTCGCTCCAGCCCGGGAACTCGAGATAAACCGGCTTGCACTCGTCCCAGCCATCCGCATCCAGCGGAGCCAGTTCGCGGCGCTTGCCACGGTATTCATAGGCGATGCAGACCTTGATCGTTTCCAGGCCATCGAGCACGTCAAGCTTGGTGATCGCCAGACCATTGATGCCATTGATCTGGGTCGCACGCTTGAGTGCCACCAGGTCGATCCAGCCGCAGCGCCGCGGGCGGCCGGTACTGGCGCCGAATTCGTTGCCAACCTTGCGCAGGCGCTCGCCCATCTCGTCATGGAGCTCGGTGGGGAATGGACCACTGCCCACACGCGTCGCATAGGCCTTGCAGATGCCCAGCACGTAGTCAATATCGCCGGCGCCTACGCCCGTGCCAGCCAACGCGCCACCAATCGTGGTGTTGGACGAAGTCACGTAGGGGTAGGTTCCGTGGTCGATATCCAGCAACGCACCCTGCGCTCCCTCGAACAAGATGTTGCCACCCTCTTTGCGCACGTCATGCAGGATTGTGGCGACATCATCGACCATCGGCCGAATGTACTCACCCCAGGCCAGCGCATCATCCAGCACCTTCTGATAGTCGACCGGCTCAGCCTTCAGCCACTGGGTCAGGATGAAGTTGTGGTAGTCAACGGCCGTCTTGAGCAAGGCAGGCAGTTCATGCGGATACATCAGATCGGCTACGCGTACGCTGCGACGCGCGACCTTGTCCTCATAGGCCGGCCCGATACCGCGCCCGGTGGTACCGATCGCCTTGCCGCCAGCGGCCAGCTCACGCGCCTTATCGACCGCGATGTGATACGGCATG
>JABBOE010000281.1 GCA_019351955.1 Pseudomonadota bacterium | reverse complement strand
CGTCAATGCTTACAGCGGATTGTCGGACAGGCACGTCGATGGCGCACGGCCGTCGAGTCGGCTCATGACCGCCAGCACCAGGGGCCCCAGCAGCGCGCTCCCGCGCTCCGGCGGCGCGCCGGGCGCGTCCGCGGTGGATGGCGACCTCTTAGCCCCGGTCATGCGCTTCTGCTAACCCCGTCGACGGCATCGTTCCCATCATGATGCCGTGTCGATGCGGGGCTTTGTCCAGTCGCAGCCGTGCCTGCGCGCCAGACCTCCCCGCACCAACCTTTGGCTGCACCCTCCCACGGCTAATGTCCGATTCTGGCCGGTCAGTGACCCTTTGTCCGCGGTGGTTGCCCGATGGTCGCTGTCCGAACCGTTTCTGCCGGTAGCGAGCATCAGGCATGCGGCTTGCATCTGGGGTCGCCGTCGATTGGTCGGTTGCCAGCGTGGCACAGTAGTAACCGTGTCCGGAATGATCGGAAATATGTCGCTCCGATCATTTACACACAATCTATAGTGGCCTCATGAATCACGCCTCCCGGCCCCAGCGCATCGGATTTCTGCTGTTCGACGGACTCACTGCACTCGACTTGGTCGGGCCGATGGAAGCGTTTGCCGCGGCCAATGCCGGAAAGAAGGCTTACGAGCTTGTCACCATCGGACTGCGAAGGAGCGCCGTCACAGCCGAATCAGGACTTGTCTTCAAGCCTGGCGTCACACTTTCAGACTGCCCGCGACTGGATACGCTCGTCATTCCAGGTGGCGCGGGTCTACGCCGCCCCGGCCCCAATTCGATCATCGCCGCCTGGATCAAGGAGCGAGCTCCAGCCACAAGGCGTATCGCTGCGGTCTGCACGGGCATCTTTGGTCTTGCTCCCACCGGTCTGCTGGACGGCCGCAACGTCACCACACATTGGCGCTTCGCGAGCGAACTGGCGGGGTGCTTTCCTCAGCTGCGGGTCACAGCCGATGCACTGTATGTCAAAGATGGAGGCATCTATACCTCAGCCGGTATCACAGCCGGCATCGACCTTAGTCTGGCCCTGATCGAGGAAGATCTGGGACGAGCGGCTGCACTGGGAGTAGCGCGCGAGTTGGTCGTCTACATGAAGCGCGCTGGAGGGCAAAACCAGTATTCCGAGCTACTTCGCGGCCAAGTCACCGCGTCAGGCCGTATCGGCGAGGTAGCTGCCTTCATCGATGCGCACTTGGCTGGCGATCTGTCTGTCGGGAAGCTGGCAGAATTTGCCTGCCTCTCGGTACGGCAATTCGGAAGGCGTTTCCAGGAATCCTTTCACTCGTCGCCGGCGGCCTATGTAAAGGCCGCACGCTTGAACCAAGCACGCGAGAGGCTGTGTTCAAGTCGCTGCCGAACATCTCATTTAGCCGCTGAGATCGGCTTCGCCAGCGACGACGTGTTTCGTCGGGCATTCGAGAAGCACTTTGGCCTCTCACCGCTCAGTTATCGTCAGCGGTTCGGGGAATCGATGCTGTGATCCGTTACCTGCGCGCGCGACCCTGCACCCGAACTCCCGCTTGTGCTTTCCGGCCCGCACTCAAGCGACTACTCGTCCTGCTCGGATGCTTGGCACTTGGAGCCTGCGGCCCTTCTAAGCAGGAGCTGGCCTCACTAGCTGGCCGTGGAGCCATTCAACAAGACGCACCGATTAAAGCAACGTCTACGATCATCATCGAGGCGCCGAGAGAACGCGTATGGCGCGTTCTGGTGAATGTCTCTCGATGGCCTCGATGGCAGCCGGATATCAGCAAGGTCACGGGAGTGAGCACGCTCGCCTCAGGCGCGACGTTCACCTGGCAAACAGGCGGCACCACCATCCATTCGCGGGTTGTACTTTTCTCGCCACCCAGCGAAGTTTCCTGGACCGGCCATGCTGAAACAGCCCGGGCCATCCATGTCTTCGTGCTGACACCACTGAGTCCAACCAGAACCAAAGTTGAGAGCCGAGAATCCATGGATGGCTTCCTGATCAGCTGGTTCTACAACTCCGCCGCACTGCAGAAGAGTGAAGACACACTGTTGAGGAATCTTGCGATTTCCGCCAAACGCACCCCGAGATGATTGCACCCGGTCAAGCTTGCGTGTGGGCATACTCAATCGTCTCGTCGCGTCAAATTTTGAATGGAGTGATTTGACACCAATGCCAACCCCTGCCGGTCTGCGGCTAGCTGCGACAGGAAAAGGTCGACCCGTCCAGTCGGTCACCAGCGGCTGCTTTGCGACGTACATTTGCAGCAGTCGAATGGCCTATACTTGGCCGGTCAGCGACAGTTGGTTGGCGAGGGTTCGATGGTCGCTGCTCGACCCCCAGCAACATTCGTGGCTCTCCGCTTTTGGTCAGGCGGGGGCGTGGATGCCATCTTGTGCGAAACGCCAGCCACCCATTTTCGCCACAGCAACTGACCACTGTCCCCAGTTCAGCTAAGCTGACCAAGGCCGGCAACCGATGCACCATTCGGGCTGTGAAACGTAGGATGGAATTGCCCCGGGAGTCTGGTCCGATCCTACTGCTTGTCAGGCGCAAGC
>JABBOE010000280.1 GCA_019351955.1 Pseudomonadota bacterium | reverse complement strand
GCAAAGTCTCAATCTGCAGCCTGATAGAGGAACGTTCAAACATCTGCCACAGGGGTGGATTTGCCGTGGATTCGACGTTGATGGTCTATCTCGAACCAGGCCGCGACAACACACATGTGCTCGTCGTCGCCTGGTTGAAACGACATGGCGTTGGAGCCGAGTCCATGGCAGCACCCGAAACGGGTGACTACGCGCTCCAGCTCGCCGCCATTGCCAGCACCGAAGCGGCTGACCTGATCGTGGCCGGTGCCTGCGGCCATAGCCGGCTTCCTGAAAGGGCGTTGGGAGGCGTGACTTATGATCTTTTGCTGCGCTCCCGGATACCCCCGGTGCTCTCCCACTGAGGGCGGCATGAATGAAGGGAAGCCGGCCTGCGATCAGGGCGACTGCCGACCTCGACAAACGCGAAACAGTTGACCAATCGCACGCCAGCATCACGCCAACTGGCTCACCACCTCGGGATGCGCACCCGAAGCAAATTGCCAGGTCGATAGCAGAATTTGCACAACGCGCCGGCGCTTTTCCCCACGCGCAAAAGGCCGACAAAGGCGATGGCCAGCGCGAGGTCGTGAGGCAACATTCGCAGCAATCCGGCGCTCAACCAGATAGGCGGGTCGTTATCTACTTGATCTTGGTCAAGACCACCAACTCGCTATCAGACGAGTCTTTCACGGTGGTCGGCCTGACCATCCTCACGGAGACCAGTCATGCGCGTCGCGGATATTTGCACCCGCCAAGTGATCAGCATCGAAGCCGGCATAACCATCCGTCAAGCCGCCGAAATGATGCGCAAGCATCATGTTGGCGCACTGGTGGTCACCCAACCGCCAAATGGCGAGCGCGTACCCACAGGATTCCTCACGGACCGCGATATCGTCATTTCGGTGGTCGCTGCAGGCGTCAACACCGAGGCGCTCACGGTGGGCGACATCATGAGCCAGGACTTGGCCACCTGTACTGAGAGCGAGGGCGTATTTGATGCGATCCAGACCATGCGCCGCCGCAGCGTGCGGCGCCTGCCGGTACTCAACGGGAAAGGCGGTCTGGTGGGCATGCTCACCGCCGACGACATTTACTCCGCGCTCGGCACGCTCACACGTGATCTCAATGCGGCACTGACACGCGAGCAAGTACACGAAATGATTTCGCGCACCTGAAACACCCCACTTTGTGGAGTAACTCCGATGCCAAAGCCAAACCTTGTGGCCTGTTACTCGATGACCGGCAACACGCGAAGAATCGCCGACGAGGTCACCATCGCCCTCCAGGCCGATGGTGAGGATATCCGCGAGCCACACCCGCGACGCGGCCTCGCTGGTGTCCTGCGAGCCTTGTTCGATGCCCTCACTCGACGCGAACCGCCCATTGAATCCATCAGGCGCGATCCGTCGGACTACGACCTGCTGGTTTTGAGCGGCCCGGTCTGGGCCGGACGCCTGGCTTCCCCGGTGCGAAGCTACGCACGACAGCGTGCTGCAAAGGCACGCCGAATTGCCTTTATGTGTACGGAAGGTGGTCGTGGTGAGGCGCAGGCATTTGCCGAACTGAGCAGCCTGTGTCGCCGCACACCCGAGGCGACGCTGGTGATCACTGCCGAGCAGATAAAGAATGCGAACTACCACGAGGCAGTGCAGCGCTTTGCATCAAGTCTGTTGCCAGCGAAACCGAGCTGATAAAAAAGCATGAGCACGCAGGTATCGGCATACCCTCCATGAAATCAGTCGCTCCTTGCGAAATGTGTCCGGTCGATGTCAGTCAGCTTCAGCGACCGAGCTGCAACGCCTCTTGGCAATTTTAAAGCACGCCGTCGGATCTGCGGCAAATCTGCCTGCCACATGAAGGCAAAACCCGTCCAAGCAAGAGGCCATGTGATGACTCGCCGCGAACCCAAGACAACCCGGCGAAACTCGGCTGATGCGGTCAATGGCCGTCATGGCGCAAGCACCCGACAGGGGCCGGATTTTCCTGGCAGCATGCCTTCGGGCCTCTCGAGCAGCGAAGCCGCAGCCCGACTTCGACGCAACGGTCCCAACCTGTTGCCGCAAGCGCAAGGGATGCGCTGGCTGGGTACGCTCGGCAGTATCCTGCGCGAACCGATGCTGCTGCTCCTGCTCGTTGCCGCGGCGATCTACTGGCTGCTGGGCGATCCCCAGGAGGCGGCGGCACTGGGTGTCTCGGTACTGCTGGTGATCGCTGTGACGGCCTATCAGGAACTGAAGTCGGAACACGCGCTGCAGGCCTTGCGCGACCTCAGCAGCCCACGGGCACGGGTACTTCGTGATGGCACGACGCGATGGATAGCCGCGCGGGAGCTGGTCACCGGCGACGTGATCCTGCTGGCCGAGGGCGATCGCGTACCCGCTGACGCCCGAATCTTTGGCGACAGCAATCTGCAGGTTGACGAATCGATGCTCACCGGCGAATCGGTTCCGGTGCGGCACCGAAGCGGCCCCACCATGGCGCATGACGAAAGCGATCTGCTTGGCGCGAGCACGCTGGTGGTCGGCGGCCAGGGTATCGCTGAAGTGATCGCCACCGGCAC
>JABBOE010000279.1 GCA_019351955.1 Pseudomonadota bacterium | reverse complement strand
CGATCAGGGTCGCATGCCTGCGCCACTTGTCGACGGCTGGCGTGGAGACGGTGAAGCGTGAAAGCGGCAGTTCGGCCGCGACCGGACGATCCCACTCAAAGCCCAGGACATGAGCCAGGCGGGAGATCTCCAATGCGGGGTTGGCGAGGAAAGCATCGTAGCTCACCACCTGGCACCGATCCGCTGGCAACGCCTCGAGATCGTCCAGCAGCAGGCGGGTGGTTGCCTCCCACTGTGCAGCGACAATTTCATGCAACGGCCGTCCAATCAGCTCGCGCCAGCCAGGCGTCAGCAGCAGCGACCACGGCGGACCGCTCCAGCCGGGCAATTGGGGGTAAGTGCGAAAACGCCCGGACTGCCAGGCCTCGAGCATGCTGCTCAGCGTCTGCCGTGGAGCGCGATGCAGGTAGACAAAGCGAGCCTCCGGGAAAACCCGCATCAGGAACGGCACACGAAGCGCATTTTTTGGAGTTTTTTCGAGCAGGCGAACGCGTGCCGCAACTGGCGCACGGCCTTCTCGATCGCGCAACTCGGCGTGAAAGCGCCGGCGCAATTCCTCCACTATCGACGTTGTCGCTGCTTCAGCTTCAAGCCGGTTCGATCCAAAATCGGCGTGCGCGGGGTGGAGCTCGTGGAGCCCTTCGATAAGCGCGTGGCTCTCGTGGCCAATGGTGAAAAGGTCGGGAGCTTGGGTCAGGGTCTCGAACAACAAGGTTGAGCCAGCGCGGGGTGGCGAGATGACGAAGATCGGACGGTCGAACAAAGGGTCCTGGGTCGGCATTCTGGTTGCGGGGGACGCCAGCGACGAAACCGGGGACATCGGACGCCATGTTGACCTCGGCCTCGCCGCACAGGAATCGAACGGAGGGACGGGTAATGGTCGGCACATGCACGCGCATCCGCTCGCGCCAGTAATAGTTGATGTCGGCATGCGGAGTGAGCTCGGCCTGACCGATGAGTTTCATCAGCCGCATGCGCCCCCACACACACCCAGCACCTGCATCAGATACGGCACTTTTCCAGATAAGGGGTAGGCTTCATCACGCCATCCACGGCGTCATCGCCAGGGTCACCATTCACCGAGATCAACGGCAGCGCATAGTTGCCAGGCAGCTTCTGCGAGTGCTCACGCCAGACTTCATGGCCAAAAGCCGAAATTTCGGCGGCCAGCGTTTCGGCATGGAACTGGAGCGGGAGCTGGGCAAACGGAACCTGCAGCTTCATCGGAAAACCTTTTTAGGCCTCGGCAGGGCTGCTGGGCAGCAGCCGTGACTCAGCGGAACCTTCCGCCTGACGTATATGTTACGTCACGCTTGCCGAATGGTCCCCGGCGACCGACAGGGACCCAAAAGGGCAACGAGCCGGGCTCAACGCGGCGAATAGGCGCGCAGGAACATCGCCACGCCGGCTCGCGCAGTGGCCTCGATTTCCGCGGCGTAGCTGACCGGGCATTCGGTGCAACCGAACATCTGCCGCATCATCAGGTTGCCCTTGATCAGGGTGAGAAACTGCACGCTGGCGCGCGGTACGTCGTCGATATCCAGCTGCCCGGCTTCCACTGCCTGCTTCAGCAAACGCTCCATCAGGCCATGAGTACGCGTCGGCCCCTCTTCCCAAATGAGCTTGCCGTAGCGAGGATTGCCCTGGCGACAGTCACTGAGAATGGCACGAAAAGTGCCCACGGTTTCCGCATTGCAATCGAGGTTGGCATGCGTCAGCGCCACTCGCAGCAAGGTTTCGCTGATCGCGGCCTTGGGATCGAAAAAATAGGTCTCTTCGGGCAACAGGTCCTGGATTCGCGAACGAATGACTTCGCGAAAAAGATTGTCCTTGTCGCCAAAGTGGCTGTAGACGGTGAGTTTGGAAACACCGGCATCAGCGGCAATCGCGTCCATGCTGGTGCCGGCAAACGCATTGCGTATGAACAACGCCTTGGCCGCCGCAAGAATGGCGGAACGCTTCTCCATGTCTTTCGGGCGGCCGGGTCCCTGGGCTCTGGTTGGCGCGCTGCTGGTCATGCCTCCACCTTCACAAACGTGTTATATGAACTTTATTATACGCGTCGGTACAATTATTTTCCAAGGCAGCGGCCAACTTGACAGGCCAACGGTTCAGCCCCGCCGGCCTGGGCAGGTTGACGGCCGTCAGGCACTTGCGATGACTTCCGGCACTTCGTGAGCCGCCTTGCAACTGGCAGGCTAGTATCTGCCGGAACCTGTCATTGTAGGAAAGCGTTCAAGACCTTATCCTTTTTGACCTTTTGGATACTCACGGGACACGAGCAGATGGCAATGAATATCGAGCAGGCGCGACTGAACATGGTCGAAAATCAGGTGCGCCCGTGGGAAGTGCTGGATGGGCGCGTGCTGGATGTGATTGCCCGAGTACACCGCGAGGATTTCGTTGCCGACGAGCATCGCCAGCTGGCTTTCGCAGACATGTGCCTTCCACTGGGTCACGGCGAAGTGATGATGAAACCTGTGGTGGAGGGGCGTGTATTGCAAGCGCTGGAATTGCAGCCCACCGATCACGTGCTGGAAATCGGCACCGGTTC